>JAZOBG010000215.1:0-6936 GCA_045595865.1 Oscillospiraceae bacterium | reverse complement strand
ACCGTATGCACGGGCGAGCTGGCCAAGGAGGTTGCCGGCCTGTACCCTGTCACCAACGGCGAAGTCGACGGCATCATCCTGACCGGCGGCGGCTCCTACTGGGAGCGCCTGACCAATGACATCCAGGCCCGTCTGGCATGGACCGGCACCCCCGTTTACGTCCGTCCCGGCGAGAACGAGATGCAGGCTCTGGCTGAGGGCGCCCTGCGCGTCATGAAGGGCGAAGAGACCGCTCACGTTTACGAAGGTTAATTGGAGGCAACACCGCACAATTTCGTCTTGACGAATTGTACGGTGCAGCCTTTGAACCCCTTATTTTTGAAAGGAGTTTACTACTATGGTACTGCGTAATTTGGACGAGATTCTGGCTATGGCCAAGGGTTTTGACACCAAGCAGATCGTCGCCGTTGCCGGCGCTGCCAAGGACGCTGTCATTGACGCCGTTCTGGAGGCCGTTGACGCCGATCTGGTTACCCCCATTCTGGTTGGTGAGACCGCCAAGATCCAGGAGATGCTGGTTGCCCGCGGCCGCAAGGCTGACGAGTTCGAAATCGTCGAGACCTACGAGGGCCAGACCCCCGCTGACACCGCTGTTGAGCTGATCAAGGAAGGCCGCGCCGGCTTCCTGATGAAGGGCTCCGTGGAGACCTCCGAGCTGCTGCGCCCCGTCGTCAAGCGCGACAACGGCCTGCGTACCGGCCGCACCATCTCCCACGTTGCTATCTACCAGCTGCCCTTCCACGACAAGCTGCTGGTCACCACCGACTGCGGCATCACCGCTTATCCCGACCTGAACAAGAAGAAGGAGATCATCCAGAACGCCGTTGAGGCTCTGCACCTGCTGGGCTACGAGGAGCCCAAGGTCGCCGTTCTGTGCTGCAAGGAGACTCCCGACCAGGGTCTGCCCGAGACCATCGAAGCCCGCGAGCTGCAGGAAATGTGCGAGCGCGGCGAGCTGGGCGCCTGCAAGGTGGTCGGCCCCATCTCCTACGACCTGGCTATGAGCAAGGATCGTGCCAAGCTGAAGAAGTACGACTGCCCCTACTGCGGTGAGTTCGACATTCTGGTCGTTCCCAACATCCACGCCGGCAACATTCTGGGCAAGTGCCTGGAGCTGCTGCCCGGTGCTGAGATGTGCAGCTACGTCTCCGGTGCCCGTATTCCCATCGTGCTGACCTCCCGTGCAGCACCCGCCAAGGAGCGCCTGACCTGCATGGCTCTGGCCGGCATCATCGCTGCCAACAAGGCAAAGCAGGAAGCTTAATTCGCTTCTGACATAAGCGCCAAAACTCCCCGACGGAAATTCCGTCGGGGAGTTTTTATGCTTTATTGGATGTTAAGCTTTTTTACTTTCCACGCGCTCGGCAATATATGTTTCCACCTGATTTTTTTCGATCTCCAGCGCCACGGCCAATTCGCCGTACAGCAAATCTTCGGCCCGCTTCATAAATCGCTCGTCCACGGCACCAAATTTACGGTGCTGACTGAGCAACTCCTGCTTTTTGATATAAATAGACCGTCCCAGCTCCAGCAGATCACCGCAGTCATGGCTTTGCAGATAGACCTTGTAATGCTCCTCCAGTTCACGCGGTACGCTGTTGTGGTATGCTTCGGTCTGCATGGTAGGGATCTGGTCGATCAGGGCATGAGCCTCCTCTTTGGTAATAACGGGACGCATGAACACCTTGGTGTCCACCGGCGTGTAAATGATGCCGTCCTGATAAACCGGGGCCAGAGCATAATATTGCTTGCTCTTGTCCTTTTCAAAATCCGGCGTGGTGATCTCTTCAACACGGCACACTCCGGTGCTTCCGTAAATGATCCTGTCTCCGGGTTTATACATTTTGTCCCCTCCATTTTCCTTAAGACGGCAGAACTCAAACAACAAACAAAATGCGTGTGGTTCCAATCGGCGTTTCGCTTGTTGGAACCACACGTTGTATTTAAATTATAAACGATTTTTCAGAAAAATGTAAGAATTTTTTTGCACTTACTCCAGGACGGCACCCTTTGCTGCGGAACCAACCAATTTTGCGTAGCGCGCCAGATAGCCGGTCTTGATACGAGGCTCGGGACAGACCCAGGCAGCCTTACGGGCCGCGAGGGTGGCCTCGTCCACCTGCATATCAATCTTGCAGTTGGGAATATCAATGGAGACCGTATCGCCCTCCTGAATGAAGGCGATAGGGCCGCCCAGCGCAGCTTCCGGGGACACATGGCCAATGGAGGCGCCGCGGGTGGCACCGGAGAAACGGCCGTCGGTAATCAGAGCCACTTCCTTGTCCAGACCCATACCGGCGATAGCAGAGGTAGGATTGAGCATCTCACGCATGCCGGGGCCGCCCTTGGGGCCCTCGTAGCGGATAATGACCACGTCGCCGGCCACGATCTTGCCCTCGTAAATGGCTGCGATGGCATCGTCTTCACTGTCAAACACACGGGCCGGTCCGGAGTGCACCATCATCTCGGGAGCCACAGCGGAACGCTTGACCACGCAGCCCTCGGGCGCCAGATTACCCTTCAGAACGGCGATACCGCCGTCAGCGGAGTAGGGATTCTCGATGGGACGAATGACCTCAGGATTGCGGTTGACCACACCCTCCAGATTCTCACCCAGCGTCTTGCCTGTGACGGTCAGAACCGAAGTATCCAGCAGATCCTTCTTTGTCAGTTCCTTCATGACAGCGTGAACACCGCCGGCTCGATCCAAATCTTCCATGTAGGTCTCACCGGCAGGCGCCAGATGGCACAAGTTGGGAGTACGGGAAGAGATCTCGTTGGAGATATCCAGAGACAGGTCAATGCCGCACTCATGGGCGATGGCAGGCAGATGCAGCATGGTGTTGGTGGAACAGCCAAGAGCCATATCCACAGTATCGGCGTTATGGAAGGCGGCCTCGGTCATGATATCACGAGGACGGATGTTGTTCCTGACCAGTTCCATGATCTGCATACCGGTGTGCTTGGCCAGACGCAAACGAGCAGACATAACACCGGGGATGGTGCCGTTGCCGGACAGGGCCATGCCGATGGCCTCGGTCAGACAGTTCATGGAATTTGCGGTATACATACCGGAGCAGGAACCGCAGGTAGGACAGGCGTTGACCTCGTACTCCTCCACGCCGTCCTCGTCCAGCTTACCGGCCTTGTAGGCGCCCACAGCTTCAAACATATGGCTCAGGCAGGTGCGGCGGCCATCGTTCAAAGTACCGGCCAGCATGGGACCACCGGAGCAGAAGATGGCGGGAATATTCAGACGGGCGGCGGCCATCAGCAGGCCGGGCACATTCTTGTCACAGTTGGGGATCATAACCAGACCGTCAAACTGGTGAGCCATGGCCATAGCCTCGGTAGAGTCGGCGATCAGGTCACGGGTGACCAGGCTGTACTTCATGCCCACGTGGCCCATGGCGATGCCGTCGCACACGGCGATAGCGGGGAACTCCACGGGGGTACCACCGGCGGCACGAACACCGGCCTTGACGGCCTCGGCGATCTTATCCAGATTCATGTGACCGGGAACGATCTCGTTATAAGAGCAGACCACACCGATCAGGGGGCGCTCAATTTCTTCCTTGGTATAACCCAATGCGTAAAACAGGGAACGGTTCGGGGCGCGCTCCACGCCTTTGGTAACGTTGTCACTTCTCATGGCGGTAACCTCCTGAAACATGGAAATGGAACAAGAGGGCGGGCAGCTGCCCGCCCTCTATGAAGTGGTCAATCAATTGGAAGCTGTGTCCAGATCGGCGTCGCCGCCCCAGATCATGTTCTTGCCCAGCTCTTCACCAACAATCTCCATCTGGTGCTTCTTCAGCTGAGCACGCTTGGAGTTGAAGAAGGTGCGGCCGTTCTTGTTCTCGGCGATCCACTTGCCGGCAAAGGTGCCGTCCTGAATGTCGGACAGGACTGCCCTCATATTGGCCTTGGTCTGCTCATAGGGAATCACGCGGGGGCCGGAAACGTACTCGCCGTACTCAGCGGTATCCGAGACAGAGTAGTTCATGGCACCGACGCCGCCCTTGTTGATCAGGTCAATGATCAGCTTCAGTTCGTGAATACACTCAAAATAAGCATTCTCGGGAGCGTAGCCGGCTTCCACCAGAACCTCAAAACCGCAGCGCATCAGGTCAACCACACCGCCGCACAGAACGGTCTGCTCACCGAATAGGTCGGTCTCGGTCTCTTCGTTGAAGGTAGTCTCCAGAACACCGGCGCGAGCACCGCCGATACCGGCGATGTAAGCCAGAGCGATCTTCATGGCGTTTCCGGTGGCATCCTGCTCCACGGCGACCAGACAGGGTACGCCCTTGCCGGCCACATACTGGGAGCGGACGGTGTGACCGGGGCCCTTGGGAGCAGCCATGAACACGTCCACACCGGCAGGAGGAACGATCTGCTGATAGCGGATGTTGAAGCCGTGGGCGAAAGCCAGAGCCTTGCCCTCGGTCAGGTAGGGAGCGATGTCATTCTTGTAAACCTGAGCCTGAACCTCATCGTTGATCAGCATCATGACGATATCAGCCCACTGAGCAGCTTCCTGCACCGTCTTAACAGCCAGACCGGCTTTTTCAGCTTGAGCCCAGTTCTTGGAACCGGCGCGCAGACCAACGCACACATCGCAACCGGAATCTTTCAGGTTCAAAGCGTGAGCGTGGCCCTGAGAGCCGTAACCGATGATCGCAATCTTCTTGCCGTTCAGGTAGTTCAGGTCGCAGTCCTGCTGATAATACATCTTTGCCATGTGTAAACACTCCTTAAAAGCATAAGCCTTGTATTTGATTTATATGTAAATATGATAGCGCGATATTTTCACAAAGAATGTAAACTATGATACATTCTTGAAACATTTTTCAGAAATTGTTTCAACGTCCCTTTTCCAATCACAGGAAGTTTTTACCCAGATTAAATTCGGTCTTTTCTTTGGTGTCGTCCTCGATGGTATAGGCGCCGCGCTCCAAGGCGACCATGCCGGTACGAACCAGTTCCAGAATACCGAAGGCTTCCAGCAGACCCTGCATGGCTTCGGCCTTGCTCTCGTCACCGATCAGCGCCAGAGTCAGGGACTTCAGTGACACGTCGATAATGGATGCGCGGAAGATATTGGCGATCTGGATGACCTCGTTGCGCACATCCGAAGTTTCGGCCTTGACCTTGTACATGACCAATTCACGGCGGATGGACCGCTCGGGCAGCAGCTCCTGCACCGAGTAGACCGGGAACAGCTTGCGCAGCTGATTCATGATCTGCTCGATCATGGCATCGTCAGCCAACACTTCAATGGTGATACGGGAAACGGCAGGGTCGTCGGTGGTGCCCACGGCCAGAGATTCGATGTTATAGCCCTTTCTGGAGAACAAGCGGGAGACCTGAGACAGAACGCCGGCAGAGTTTTCTACCAGCACGGAAAGGGTATGGCGGGTAACTGTGCTGTTCATTGCTCTCCCTCCTTAATCCAACAGGAAACTGGTGGCCTTGGCGCCGCCGGGAACCATGGGATGGACCATGGCATCCTTGTCAATGGCACACTCAATGACCCAGGGCTTGCCCGACTCGACTGCCTTGCGGAACACATACTCAAACTCGGCCTGAGTGGCGGCACGGGCGCCATCAATGCCGTAGGCATTGGCCAGTTTGACAAAATCGGGGCCGCGGTCCAGATCGGTTTGAGAGAATCGCTTCTGATAAATCAGGTTCTGCCACTGGCGAACCATGCCCAGCGTACGGTTGTTAAAGATGACCGTGATAACAGGCAGACTGTAATGCTCCACCGTGCACAGCTCATGGCAGTTCATGCGGAAACATCCATCGCCGGTGCAGTGAACCACCACCTGATCGGGATTGCCCACCTTTGCACCCATGGCGGCACCCAGACCGAAGCCCATGGTACCAAAGCCGCCGGAAGTCAGCAGCTGACCGGGGCGGGAGAAGTGGTAATACTGGGCCGACCACATCTGATGCTGACCCACATCGGTGGCAATGATGGCCCCATCAGCCACCTTCTGGATGGTCTCCAGCACTTCGTGAGGCTGCAGCGCACCGCCGGTGGGCAGTTCGATCTCCTTGCGGGAGAACACCTGCTGTTTCCACGCAGCGTAATCGTGCTTGGGCAGCTGCTCGTTGAGCATTTCCAGCACACGGCGAGCGTCACCGATGATGTGGTGATCGGTCTTGACGTTCTTGTCGATCTCAGCGCGGTCAATGTCAATATGTACGATTTTGGCATTGCAGGCAAAATTGGCGGGATTGGTAGCCACACGGTCGGAAAAACGACAGCCGATGGCGATCAGCAGGTCGCACTCGTCCGAGGCCATGTTGGAGGCGTGGGAGCCGTGCATACCGATCATACCGGTAAACAGAGGGTGGTTACCCGGGCAGGCACCGCCGCCCATAATGGTGGAGGTGACCGGAGCATCCAGTGTCTCGATAAATTTACGGAACTCAGGCACAGCATTCTTGGAGCGAATGACACCGCCGCCCACCAGAACCAGAGGACGCTCGGACTTCTCGATCATATCCAGCAAAGTCCGGATATCACCGGCATCGGGCTCGGGAGTCTTCAAATCATGGCTGGCACGGCGCAGCATAGCTCCCAAGCGGCCGTGAGAGGAATGCTCGCGACGAGGCAGCGGAGTGTATTCCGCCTCAGCTGCAGTAATATTCTTAGCAATATCAATCAGAACAGGTCCGGGGCGGCCGGAACGGGCAATGGCAAATGCCTCACGCACCACGTCAGCCAGCTGATTAACATCACGCACCAGATAGTTGGCCTTGGTAATGGGCATGGAGATACCGGTGATATCAACCTCCTGAAAAGAGTCCTTGCCGATCAGTTCCTCTGATACGTTGCAGGTAATAAACACCACGGGCGAGGAATCGTAGTAGGCAGTGGCAATACCGGTGGTCAGGTTAGTGGCTCCGGGACCGGATGTGGCA
>JAZOBG010000214.1:0-15613 GCA_045595865.1 Oscillospiraceae bacterium | reverse complement strand
AACTGCCATTTCATGCCGGTGGGGAAACCTGCGCCGCCGCGGCCGCGCAGGCCGGAGGCCTTGATCATGTCAATGACCTGCTGGGGAGGAATTTTTTCGGTCAGGATCTTTCCCAACGCGGCGTAACCGTCCACGCCGATGTACTCTTCAATGTTTTCGGGGTTGATGACGCCGCAGTTGCGCAGGGCGATGCGGCGCTGGTGCTTATAAAACTTGGTATCCGACAGGCTAGTCGCCTTTTCACCGGTGTCCCCTTCCATGTGAAGAAGGCGCTTGACGATACGGCCCTTGACGATATGCTCTTCCACGATCTCGGCCACGTCGTCGGGCTTCACGTGGGTATAGCAGGCTCCTTCGGGATAGACCATGACGATGGGGCCCATGGCGCACAGGCCAAAGCAGCCGGTCTTGATGACACGTGCTTCCTTGTCCATTCCCTGCGCGGCCAATTCCTGTTCAAAAGTCTCGTAGATTTTGGCACTGTCCGAGGAAGAGCAGCCGGTGCCGGCACACACCAGAATGTGAGAGCGAACAAAACTCATTTCCTGATTCCCTCCTTATTCGGCGGCGCCGATGGTGTACTCGGCCACCACACGCTGGTTGACCAGATGCTCACTGACGATTTTGGGCACCATGTCGGCGGTCAGCTTTACGTAGGTGACCTTCTCCTGCCCGGGGACGTGGACTTCCACGATGGGCTCCAGACGGCACACGCCGATGCAGCCGGTCTGGGTCACGGTGACATTTTCCAGATTGCGCTTTGCGACCTCTTCCAGAAATGCATTCAGAACGGGGCGGGCGCCGGCGGCAATGCCGCAGGTGGCCATGCCCACCACCACACGGATGCGGTCGTCGTCATTTTCACGGATATCCAACTGCTTCTGCATCCGCTCCCGGATGGCCTGAAGCTCTGCCAAGCTCTTCATATGGATCTCACTCCTTATTTGAACGGTAAATCATTTACATTTGAATCGATGCTTCCTGCTCCTGCAAATACTCCCGGATCCACAGGGTAACGGAAGGCTCACTTAAAGGCACGTCGGGCCCCAGAATTTCCCGCAGCTGGCGGGTATCAAGGGTGCAGGAACCTTTGGGGGTAGTATGCTGCCAGTTCCACTCCACATCGGGAGCACCCTGAATCAACAGGGCCACGGTGCCGCTGATGTCCCCCAGAGGCGGACAGTCAATGTGACTGCCGTGAAACAGGGCGGTCACTGTGGTTCCGTTCCCCACCTGACTTTCAATGTTCAGGGAGCCGCCGGTTTGCTCTGCCGTCAACCGCAGCAGGGGCAGCCCCAATCCCACCTTTCGGGTGGTGCGGGTGGTCGTGAAGGGATCGGTCACCTGTGCCAGAAATTCCGCGGACATACCGCATCCGTCGTCGGCGATGATCAGACGATAACAGCGTGCGTCGTCCTCCTCCAGTTTCAGGTCAATACACCCTGCTCCGGCGGTCACGGAATTCTGGGCAACGTCCAGCAAATGGAGAGATATCTCTTTCATCAGACGTACTTATCCAGAATGGGGCCCACTTTGTCGGGAGTCAGGCGGCCATACACATCCTCGTTGATCATCATGACGGGAGCCAGACCGCAGGCACCGATGCAGCGGCAGGCATCCAGCGAAAACTTCCCGTCGGGAGTGATGGAGCCGGTCTTAATGCCCAGCTTCTTTTCCACGGCAGCCAGCACATCGGCAGCACCCTTAACATAGCAGGCGGTACCCAGACAGACGCTGATCTGGTACTTTCCCTTGGGGTTCAGGGTAAATTGAGCGTAGAATGTAGCCACACCGTACACCTCGGACAAGGGGATCTCCAGTCCTTCGGCAACCATGATCTGCACTTCCTCGGGCAGATATCCGAAAATCTCCTGCGCGGCCTGCAGCACGGGCATGGTAGCACCGGGTTGTCCTTTATATTCCGCAATCACCTGACGCAGCTTTTCTTCCTGCTCCGGTGTTCCACTGTACGGAACCACACTCTTACAGTTAGGCATATCGTTTCCTCCTTCGAACCGCTTTATCACGCTAAAATCTTTATGAAAAAATCATATCACAAAGATGAAGAAATGAAAATAATTACAAAGCTATGAATTTTCTTTCTGTCATTCTTGCATTTTTGTGTAATTTGTCACATCTGTCCGTGTTTCAGCCAGCCCAGCACCGCTTCGGGGGTTTTTTCGGGCAGATCCATGTACTGATGAGCGTCGGAAATTTGGGTCAAATCATGGGCATCACAGGCCGAAATATGCCGTAATCCTTGCAAATCACGCCGTTTAAACAGGTCGGGCGAACAGTAACGGGATACCTCAACCAGCGGGAAATCCAGGTCGGGCATCCACAGCCCCAACTGGGAAAGCAGCGAGTTGGACCGTCGGTCGATGTGTGCAGGAAATGAAAGTCCGCCGAACCTTTCCATCAATTCAGGCACTTCATATAATCCGATGTCGGCGGCTCCGGCCAGCAGGAGGGTCTCCTCCCCCAACACGGTATCCCCGCTGTCCATTAAAATCTGAGAACCAAAAATCTTTGGAACATTGGGCATATCAGGCAGCTTGCTCCCCACATAATCCGAAAAAGCCATAGCCTGTTCCAGCCCGGGAAACAGGCAAACCACATGTACTTCCTCACGGGTGCACAGTTCCATACCCGGAACCGTCAGCAAACCATACGCCTGCGCCGCCTGTTCAAAGGCGGCGCAGTTCCGGCTTGTATTGTGATCGGTCAGCGCCACCACATCCAGCCCGGCCAGCGCGCACATACCGGCAATGTTGGCAGGGGTCATCTCATCATCCCCACAGGGCGACAGACATGAGTGGATGTGCAAGTCGAATGCAAGCTTCATACTGCGGTTACAGCACACTGCCCAGTTCCACCGACATACGGAAGGAACTGCTTCCGGTACCCAGCAGGTTGATCCCCTGCATTTCGGCCTTCTTCAGCAGATCGGGGTCGGGCTTCACGTTCTCGGCAAAAATCACGCAGGACACATCAGTCAGTGCGGCCACGGCGGCCACGTTTTGGTTGGACATGATGGTGATCCAAGCCTGGTCGGCCTGCGCACTGCCCATAACCCAGGACAGCAGGTCGCCCACATAGCCGCCGGAAACCGCCCGGTCGGGATCGGGCAGGGCAATAATATTCAGAGACAGTTTCTGAGCAAGTTCGGACACAGTCATGGTAAAAACTCCTTTTCAGTGGCTTCCGTATCGTGGACGCCGCGATATTCTTTTGTTTGCATCCCTCCGGGCTTCTTCAGCGCAGGGAATGTACTTCCAGTACCTTTTCGTTGGGCCGCAGTCTTTGCTTGCGGAAGGGCGCCGGCAGGTATGCATCGGCATCGCTGCCACCGGCCATATCCTGCATCCGCTCACGCATCTTGAAGATACAGTCCTCTTCGCTTGCGCGGCCCAGAACCACATCTTCGGCAAAAGCACGGCAGGAGGGCGCTCCGCAGGAACCGCAGCGCAGACCGGGCAGCTGCTCCTCCAGTTTCTCGATCCTCATCATCTTCTCCATGGCCGCCATACGGTTGGTATCCAGCAGCAAAACGGGATCATATTCCAATTCCTTATCGGAATACAGTACGTCCTCCGGCATATCCAGGTCTTCAAAGCGGTTGCAGGAAACCGGCATTCCCCGCATTAACTTCTTCAGCCGCATATGGGCCGTGAAGGGATTCTCCACCGTCAGGCAGCCTCCCACGCAACCCTCCACGCAGGCGTTGAGTTCGATAAAATCAGTCTCGGGCAGGCGGCCGTCCTCGATCTCCTCCAACATCCGAATAACATTTTCCATCCCGTCCACCGCCAGATAATTCTGATCCGACCGTGCTTCCGCCTCACCTCCACAGAAGGACCAGCCCATGCCCATCAAACCGGCCGAGGACATGGGGCGAACCTCCTTCAGCTCCTTCATGGGAGTAAGCAGCTGCAGATACACATCGCGAATGGCAAAGGCTCCGTCCAGCACCGGTTGCTGCAAGGTCACCGGATTATGGGCCGCGGTCACCTGCGCGGCACAAGGCACGATGCCAAACACGCCGATTTTCTCGGGGGGCAGACCGGTTTTCTCCATCGCCTCCTTGCGGGCCAGAACAGCGGCCAACTCGATGGGTGCAATGGATTTCTTGATGTTGGGGATCAGCTTGGGAAAACGCATACAAATCAACCGGATCACTGTGGGACAGGCCGAAGAGATCCACGGTGCGGCATCACTCTCAGGCGCCAAGCTCTTCTGGTGGGCCAAGTCAGAAAGATACTCGGCAGCCTTGGCCACCTCGTAGACAGCGTCAAAACCCACCTCCAGCAGACCGTTTAAAACAATATCCACATTGTCCAGATTGTGAAACTGACCGTACAGGGCAGGATCGGGCAGAGCGATCCGGTAATCGTATTTATTCAGCGCCTCAAACCGATTGGGAACCGCACGAATTGCATGGTGGGGACATTCCCGTATGCAGATCCCGCAGTCAATGCAGCGGTCGGCCAGAATGGCGGCCTTCCCGTTGCGTACACGGATAGCCTCGGTGGGACAGGATTTGATGCAGGTGGTACAGCCTCTGCATCGCTTATATTCCACAATAACGGAATGTTTCATGGTTTCCTCCTTTCCGCGCTTCGCCCGTCACGGCAGAAACGCGGGAACGATATGAGCAAATCAGATGCGGATCTTCATCCGCACGGTGGTACCGACACCTACTGTGCTTTCCACCACCATTTCGTCGGAATAACGCTTCATGTTGGGCAGGCCCATACCCGCGCCAAAGCCCAGATCACGGGCCGCATCGCCGGCAGTGGTATAACCTTCCGCCATGGCCCGCTCCACGTCTGGGATACCGGGCCCCACATCGGTCAGGGTAAGATCAATTTCATCCAGACCGACTTCTACCGTCACCGTTCCCCCGTCAGCATGGATGACCATATTGATCTCGCCTTCATACATACAAATAGAGGCCCGACGAATGGTCTCCGGCGGCAATCCCAACTTGCGCAGGGTCATCTTCATCTCGGAAGAGGCCTCTCCGGCCCGGGTCAGGTCACCGCCGTCCACGGCATAATTCAAAACAAGTTTTTCACTCATCGGTCATTCACCTGCCAATCCGTGTGCATACAATAATCCACAGGCAGTATACAGCCGTTTGGGAGAAGTCATGATTACAATATTCCGCTCCTCAGCCAGACGCAGGACCACCTCATCCGGTTTTTTCCCGCGCACAAAGACGATGCACTTCATATCCATCATCTCGGCGGTACGCACCACCTGCGGATTGACCATGCCGGTCAGCAGCATGGCCTGATTTTTAACAAAGGCCAATACATCGCTCATAAAATCGCAGCCGCAAGCCGAATGGATCTCCTGATCCAGATTCCGCTCACCCAGCAGCACTTCGGCACCCAGGATCTCTTTTACTTCCCATAAGTACATCGAGGTTCCTCCCGTCTATATGTGTAACAGTACAATTTTATTCTATACAGGAACCTTTCAAAATGCAATCGAATTCTTTTATGACTCATTCCAAAGCATAAATAGTACACACCCCGAATGTAGACCATTCCACTAAAGAGAAGGAACCAAAGTGTGCATTTTTTTGTTCTTCCCGTCATTGACTATTTTTTAGCAGACGAATATAATGAAGATTAAATTCAGTGATTTACCACACTAAATTATTCAAAATCCAAAAGGAGGAAACCGCAATGGCTAACCAACGAGTGTACAACTTCTCCGCCGGCCCTTCCATGCTGCCGCTGGAAATTCTGGAGCGCGCAGGCTCTGAGATCACCAATTATCAGGGTTCAGGCATGTCCGTAATGGAGATGAGCCATCGCTCAAAGGTCTTCCTGAAGATTTTTGAAGATACCCGTGCCCGCCTGAAGAAACTGCTCAACGTACCCGACGGCTATCAGATCCTGTTTCTGCAAGGCGGCGCTTCCGCTCAGTTCTCCATGGTGCCCCTGAACCTGATCGGCAAAACCCGCAAGGCAGACTACGCCGTTACCGGCAACTTTGCCAACGTGGCCTATAAGGAAGCCAAGAAGTACGGGGAAATTTCGGTTGCCGCCTCCAGCGCCGACCGCAACCACACCTACATCCCCACTCAGGACCAGCTCAAGCTGGATCCCGAAGCCAGCTACTTCTACTACTGCGCCAACAACACCATCTACGGTACCGAGTGGCAGTATGTCCCCGAAACCAATGGCGTGCCCATCGTGTGCGATATGTCCTCCAACATTCTGTCCCGCCCCATTGATGTCAGCAAGTACGGCATCATCTTTGCCGGAGCTCAGAAGAATATGGCTCCCGCCGGCCTGACGGTGGTCATCATGCGGGAGAATCTGGCCGGAGTCGAACTGCCCTACACCCCTCTGATGATGAACTACAAGACCATGATCGAGAAAGAGTCCATGTACAACACGCCCCCTTGCTGGTGTATTTATATGCTGGGCCTGAATCTGGAGCATCTGGAGAGCCTGGGCGGCGTGGAGGCCATGGAGAAGATCAAGGGCAATAAGGCCGCCATGCTCTACGATTGTCTGGACAACTCCAAGCTGTTCACCTGCGCCGCTGAAAAGGGTTCCCGCTCCGACATGAACGTAACCTTCCGTTCTGTTTCCGAAGAGCTGGATGCCAAGTTCGTAGCCGAGGCCACCGCCGCCGGCTTTACCAACCTGAAGGGCCACCGCTCGGTGGGCGGTATGAGAGCCTCGATTTACAACGCCATGCCCGTGGAAGGCGTGGAAAAGCTGGTTGATTTCATCAAGGCTTTCGACAAGAACAACTGAAATGGATCACGCTACGTTTCATACGCCTGACACCCGCACAGCGGATCGCGCCAAATGGCGCGTAAAATGCCGCAGGCATTTGCGCAGGGGCAATTCACTTGCCCCGAGCATGTAAAATCCTTCAAGGGGGTCCCCGCAAAAGCGTGCTTTTGTGGGGTGGCGTGGAAAAGCTGGTTGATTTCATCAAGGCTTTCGACAAAAACAATTAAGGGGAGCTTATTTTCATGTTTAGAATTAAGACTTTGAATAAAATCTCCAACGTCGGTCTGGCCGAGCTGGATGCCGCCCGCTTTCAGGTAGGCGACGATGTGGAGAATGAGGACGGCATTCTGGTGCGCAGCGCCAAAATGCACGATTACGAATTCCCCGAGCACCTGCGTGCCATTGCCCGCGCCGGTGCCGGCACCAACAATATTCCCATTGACCGCTGCTCCGAGGCCGGCATCGTGGTGTTCAACACCCCCGGTGCCAACGCCAACGCCGTCAAGGAACTGGTTCTGCTTGCCATGCTGGCCGCATCCCGCGACGTTATGGGCGGTTACGACTGGGTGCGCGAGCAGGCCAACACCCCCGACACAGACGTAGCCGCTGCCGTGGAAAAGGGCAAGGCCTCCTTTGTTGGCCCCGAATTGTACCACAAGACCTTGGGCATCATCGGCCTGGGTGCCATCGGCGCTCTGGTCGCCAACGTGGGCCTGAGCATGGGTATGGAAGTGTACGGCTACGACCCCTACCTTTCGGTGGATGCCGCCCTGCGTCTGGATCGCCATGTGAAGGTGGTCAAGAATGTGGATGAACTGTACCGCGTATGCGATTATGTCTCTCTGCACATCCCCTACACCGAAAAGACCAAAAACTTCATCGATGAGGCAGCCATCAACAAGATGAAGGGTCATGTGCGTGTGCTCAATCTGGCCCGCGGCGAACTGGTGGACGACGACGCCATGATTGCCGCTCTGGAATCCGGCCGTGTGGCAAAATACGTCACCGACTTCCCCAACAACAAGATTACGCTGGCAAAGAATGTGGTGGCTCTGCCCCATCTGGGTGCCTCCACCCCCGAAAGCGAAGACAACTGCGCCGTCATGGCCGCCCGTCAGCTGGAGGATTATCTGGTCAACGGCAACATCGTCAATTCGGTCAACCTGCCCCGGGTGGAGATGGACTGGAGCGGCATCTGCCGTCTTTGCCTGATCCACCGCAACATTCCCGCCATGCTGGCCAACATCACGCTGGTGCTCTCCAAGGAGAACATCAACGTGGAAAACATGACCAACAAGAGCCGCGGCGATTACGCCTACACGCTGGTGGACATCAACTCCCGAGTGGGTGAGCATGCCGTCAACGCCATCCGTGCGATTCCGGGTATGCTGAGAGTCCGGGTCATCAATCATTAACCATAGCAAAACTGCCGCAGAAATCTGCGGCAGTTTTTTGCCGTTTGATGTAAAGTGTGCTTGACATCCAGGCTCACCTGTGTTATGGTGTAGATGTAAAGCACACTTTACAAACGAGGTACAGCCATGAAAAATCGAATTGAAACCATCCGAAAAGAAAAAGGCATCCGGCAGGAGGATTTCGCCAGGGCGCTGGGCGTATCCCGGCAGACCATCAGCTCGCTGGAAACCGGGCGGTACAATCCTTCCATCCAACTGGCCTACAAAATCGCAAAATATTTTGGACTGACCATCGAAGAGATCTTTCTCTTTGATGACCAAGCCTGAAAGAGAGGTCATAGCCATGAAAAACAGCAAACGAATGATTGCCTGCATCGTGGAAATTTTCATCGGTCTGGCGCTGCTGGTCAGCAACCTCGCCGGCCTGACCGACACCTTCTGGAGCGGCATGGGCAGCACCCTGATCGTGGTGGGCGTGATTTTCCTGATCCGTCAGATCAAATACAAAACCAACGAAACCTACCGGGAGTCGGTGGACGTGGAGATCAATGACGAGCGCAACAAGTACCTTTCCATGAAGGCATGGTCGTGGGCGGGGTATCTGTTCGTGCTGATCGCCGCCGTGGGCGCCATCGTGCTGAAAATTCTCGGCCGGGACGAGATGGTCCATGCCGCCGCCGGAAGCGTCTGTCTGATCATGGTGCTGTACTGGCTGGCCTACCTTGTCGTGCGGAAAAAATACTGATTTCCGTCCATTCCTGTTTCACAAAGGAGTTACTGTATGAAGAAGAATATATCGTCCGCCCTGTTCTATCTGGCCGCCGCACTGTTTTATGTGGCTGCCATCATTGGCTTTGCCGGCAAGAGCCAGAACTCCATGGCCTTTTTCTGGCTCTGCATGGGTTCGGTCTTTCTCTGTCTGGGTTCCCGCTTCAAGCAGAAAGAGCAAGGCAAAGACGGCGGAGAAGACAAGGAGTAACATACCCTCTTCCCCAACGAAACGAGGAGTGCCGTACAGCACTCCTCGTTTTTTCGTTTATCATTTGCCCACACAGAAGCGGGAAAAGATACGGTCGGTAATGTCCTCGCGTACGCTGCGGCCGGTCAGCTCGCCCAAGGCGGCCATGGCCTGCTCGGCGTCGGTCAGCAGGGCGTCGGGAGTGACCCCCATGTTTAATCCCTCCAGAGCAGAAACCACCGAGGCACGGGCACGGGTGGCTGCCTCGGCCTGACGGGTATTGGTCAGCAGGCTGCCCGCCTCGTCTCCCCCGTGGGGGAAGCAGGAGGTGATGATGCGCTCCAGCTCATCCAGACCGTCCCCGGTGGCCGCCGAAACCAGACAGAACTTGTCAAAGCGGCAGCGCAGTTGTTTCACATCCAGCGCCAAGTCCAGATCGGACTTGTTGACCACACAGATCAGATTGGGCGCTGCCTGCGCGGCGGCGATGGCCTGTTCATCCTCGTCGGTCAGCGGCTGTCCTCCGTCCAGCACCAGCAGGGCCAGACGGGCGCGCTCCAACGCGGAGCGACTGCGGTCCACACCCATGCGCTCCACCGCGTCGTCGGTGTCACGCATACCGGCGGTGTCCACCAGACGCAGCAGGATCCCACCCAGACGCAGGCGCTCCTCCAGCGTGTCGCGGGTGGTGCCGGGAATGTTGGTGACGATGGCCCGGTCATAACCCAGCAGGGCGTTGAGCAGAGAGGATTTGCCCACGTTGGGACGCCCCACGATGGCGCAGGGCACACCCTCGGCCAGCAGGCTGCCCCGGTCATAGGTGGCCAGCAGGGCATCCAGACGGCTCAGCGCCTCGGTCAAGGCATTCCGGATGGTGTTCTCGGTGAAGGGGTCAATATCTTCGTCGGGATAGTCCAGCACCGCATGGAAATGAGCCATCACGTCGGTCAGACCGTCGTAGATGGCATCCACCCGGCGGGAAAGAGCGCCGTTGAGCTGTCCGTAAGCGTTGCGGGCGCTTTCGGCAGTCTCGGCATCGATCAGGTCAATGACCGCCTCGGCCTGCGCCAAGTCCATGCGTCCGTTGAGAAAGGCCCGGCGGGTGAACTCACCGGCCAGCGCCTGACGGGCGCCGTGAGCAAACAACGCCTCCAGACCCAGCGCCAGCACGGCGGGCGAGCCGTGGCACTGCAGCTCAGCAGTATCCTCTCCTGTGTAGCTGTTGGGACCCGGCGACCAGGTAGCCAGCACCTGATCAATGGGAACTCCGTTTTTGTCCTTCAACGTGCCGTAAATCAGCCTTCTGGCCGGCTTGTCTGCCAGTTTGCCACCCGTCATGGGTGTAAAGACGGCCGAGGCGATTTCGCGGGCCTGCGGCCCGGAAAGACGCAGGATGCCGATGGCACTTGGTACGCTGGGCGTGGCCACTGCAGCGATGGTTTCTGTCATGTCGATACCCTCAAAAACTTTGTCGAAATCGTCAAGAAAATAAACCTTGACAGCTTTTTATGTCAACCGGCAATGAATATGATTCCTTCCCGGTTGTGTGGAAAACCCTGTGGATAATGTGGAAAACCCTTGGCAAATGGGGACTTTCCTTAAAAATCCAAATGAAAAATATTATTTTTATTCATGCATAATGCATGTCAAAAAATAATTATGCGGTATTATGCAATTTGTTCCAGACGCTCCGAAATCACCCGCGCCACCTTGACGCCCGACGCACCGGCCTGTGCCAAACCGCGGGTCACACCGGCTCCGTCGCCGATGGCAAAGAATCCGGGCAGGCTGGTTTCCAGCTCGCCGGACAAGGCAAGGCGGGAAGAGTAGAACTTGACCTCGGCGCCGTAAAGCAGGGTATCGTAATTGGCAGCGCCGGGGGCAATTTTGTCCAGAGCGTAAATCATTTCAATAATATCGTCCAACTGACGCTTGGGCAAAGCAAGGCTGAGGTCACCGGGCACCGCTGCGGTCAAGGTGGGGCGGGTAAAGGACTTGCTCAAGCGATGCTCGTTGGTGCGCATGCCCTTAACCAGATCACCGAACCGCTGCACCAGCACGCCGCCGGCCAGCATATTGGACAGAGATGCGATGTGCTTGCCGTAGCGGTGGGGCTGATCGAAGGGCTCGGTAAACCGGTTGGAGACCAACAGGGCGAAGTTGGTATTCTCACTGCGCAGCTCGGGCGCCGAATAGGAGTGGCCGTTGACCGTATTGATCCCCTCCACATTTTCGGCCACCACATGACCGTAAGGGTTCATGCAGAAGGTGCGCACCTGATCGCCGTACTGCTTGGTGCGGTAAACCAGCTTGGACTCGTAGACCACATCGGTGATATGCTCAAAAACCACGGCGGGCAGCTCCACACGCACACCGATGTCCACCTGATTGTTGATGAGCTTGATGCCAAGCCCCTTGCACTGGTTGGCAAACCACTCGGCACCCGAGCGGCCGGGACCGGCGATCAGCCAAGGAGCAGTAAATTCCTCCCCCTTGTCGGTGGCCACGCGGTAGATATGTTCCCCTTCCACTGCGATCTCGGTCACGGCGGTGTGGAAGCGGAAATCCACCTTCTCTTTCATGCTGTTATAAATGTTCTGAAGGATCCGCAAATTATTTTCGGTGCCCAGATGCTTGCAGCGGGCCTGCAGCAGGTGCAGGTCGTGCTCCAGAGCACGCTTGGCCAGCTCCCGTGCGGCGGGAGACTCGGTGGAATAAACCTTGTCGGTGGCGCCGTGGGCAACATTGATGCTGTCCACGTACTCGATCAGATTCATGACCTCTCTGCTGTCCATAAAATCGGTCAGCCAGCCGCCGAATGCGGTTGTAAAGTTGAACTTACCGTCCGAGAAGGCGCCTGCACCGCCAAAGCCGCACATGGTTCCACAGACCTTGCATTGGATGCACTCGTTCACCTTGCCCGCCACGATGGGACAGGCACGGGTAAAGATATCGGCACCCTGCTCCAGAATGAGTATTTTCAGTTCCGGACGCAGCAGGGCCAGCTCGTAACCGGCAAACACGCCGGCCTCACCGGCGCCGATGATCATCACGTCATAAGAGTATGCCATAATCTCTCCGCCTTTCTTTCAAATTCAGATACCGGAATACTCCCTTATTCTGCCCATTTCAGACTGCGTCCCACAGCCTTGCTCCAGCCGCGCAGGCGCTCCTGACGGGTTTCCTCGTCCATCTGAGGCTCGAAGCCGGTGAATGTGGTCCCGTTGGCCACGATCTCAGCCTGATCGGCCCAGAAGCCCACCGCCAGTCCTGCCAGATAGGCGGCCCCAAGGGCGGTCGTCTCGATGCAGCCGGGGCGCAGTACCGGCGTGTGGATCACGTCGGACTGGAACTGCATCAGGAAGTTGTTGGCGCTGGCACCGCCGTCCACCTTCAGTTCGGACAGGTGCAGCCCTGCATCCTCCTGCATAGCATTGAGCACGTCATGGGTCTGATAGGCCAGCGACTCCAGCGTGGCACGAACCAGATGGTATTTATTCACTCCGCGGGTCAGGCCCACCACGGCACCCCTTGCATAGGGGTCCCAGTAGGGCGCTCCCAGACCGGTAAAGGCGGGCACCACATAGCAGCCGTTGGTGTCAGCCACCCGGGTGGCCATATATTCCGAATCAGCCGCCGTTTCGATGAGCTTCAGCTCATCCCGCAGCCACTGGATTGCGGCCCCCGCCACAAAAATGGAGCCTTCCAGTGCGTACTCCACCCGACCGTTGACACCCCACGCGACGGTGGTGACCAAACCGTTTTCGCTCCGGACCGGCGTGGTGCCGGTGTTCATCAGCAGGAAGCAGCCGGTGCCGTAGGTGTTCTTAGCCATACCGGGTTGGAAACAGGTCTGACCAAACAGAGCGGCCTGCTGGTCGCCGGCAGCACCGCCGATGGGGATGGGCGCGCCAAAGATGGAGGGATCGGTCTCGCCGTAAATACAGCTGGAGGGTTTGACCTGGGGCAGCATGGATGCCGGGATGTCCAGCCGCTCCAGAATTTCCTCGTCCCATTTCAGGTCGAAGATATTGTACAGCATGGTGCGGGAGGCGTTGGAATAGTCGGTCACGTGGACTTTGCCCCGGGTCAGATTCCAAATCAGCCAGGTGTCGATGTTGCCAAACAGCAGATCGCCCTGCTTGGCCTTCTCCCGCGCCCCGGGTACGTTGTCCAGGATCCACCTGATCTTGGTAGCGGAAAAATAAGCGTCCAGAACCACACCGCACTTGCTGCGGATCTTTTCGCTCCACCCTTCAGCCGCCAGCCGGTCACAGAACTCGGCGGTACGGCGGCACTGCCACACAATGGCGTTGCACACCGGCTGACCGGTGGTTTTATCCCAGACCACTGTGGTCTCACGCTGGTTGGTGATACCGATGGCCGCCACGTCAGCGGCAGTGGCACCGATTTTCAGCAGAGCCTCCTGGGCCACGCCGATCTGGCTGGCCCAAATCTCCATAGCATCGTGTTCCACCCAACCCGCCTTGGGAAAAATCTGCGTAAACTCCTTCTGTGCCACGCTGCAGATGCGCCCCTGCTTATCAAACAGGATGCAGCGCGAGCTTGTCGTGCCCTGGTCCAGCGCCATGATATACTTTGCCATGGAAACCACGCTCCGTTACGATTGCTTTTCTTTTATTATTATAGTCCGTAGTTCATCCGGCCGCAAGGCTATAAAAGAAAAACTCTCCGTCTGGAGAGTTTTTCAAATCCTATTATTTACGCTTTCTCCGGTTTTTCACGCAGAAATGAAGGATCAGGCCGATCATCAGACCAATACAGGCCGGCACCACCCAGCCCATACCGAGGGAACCGAGGGGCAGCCATTGGACGATACGGGCGACTGCATCACCAAAGAGGACTGCCTTGGCCCCGGCAGGCAGGGCGTTGATAAAATCAAACACGGCTGGAATAAAAGTGCAGACAGTAACCGACACGAACACACGGCGGTCGTAGTCAAATAAGTGCCCGAACAGGCACAGTAGGATCAGGGTAATGGTCAGAGGGTACAGGAACATCAAGGCCGGCAGGGACAGCTCAATAATGCGGCTCAGTCCGAAGTTGGCGATACCGAAGGAGAACAGGCTGAACAGCACGGCGTAGGTTTTGTAACTCAAGAAATTGGGGAACAGCTCCACAAAGGCAGCCGAACAGGAGGTAACCAGACCGATGGCGGTCTTCAGGCAGGCCACCGTTACGATCACACCAAGCAAAATGCCGCCGAAGGTGCCG
Organism: Oscillospiraceae bacterium; assembly: GCA_045595865.1. GTDB lineage: Bacteria > Bacillota > Clostridia > Oscillospirales > Oscillospiraceae > JAJPXI01. The sequence continues at coordinate 1,241 of JAZOBG010000214.1, read as the reverse complement.
AAGTAATAGGTGCCGATCCCATTCAGCGCCTCGCCGCCGTCGGCACGGATCCCCAGCACCGCAACCGACTGGGCACCCAGCACGGTCAGGATGCAGTAGATGGCTGCCATCATCAGGATGCTCAAAATACCCGAGCGCAAAGTGCTGCCCGAAATGGCACGGGGCTGAGTGACACCCAGGCGGCGCACCGAGTTGATCAGGATAATACCAAAGGCCAGAGATGCCACGGCATCCAGCGTATTGTAGCCTTCCAGAAACCCCTGGAAGAAGCTCATCTCCACATAGTTCCCGGTGGGCGTGCCCGCCGAAATATCCCCCATGGGATCGGCCAGCGCGGTCACCGCCAGCACGGCCAATACCGCAAGGAACAATGGATTGAGAATTTTTCCGATCCATGTCATGATCCCCAAAGGGCGCAGGGAAAAGAACAGTACGACCGCAAAGAAAACCGCCGAGAAGATGCACAGGGCCAGCGCGGAATTGCCGGCGTGGATGATCGGCTGGATGCCCACGCTGAAAGAAACGGTAGCGGTGCGCGGAATGGCGAACAAGGGGCCGATGGCCAGATACAGCAGGCAGGTGAAAAAATAGCCGTAGGGCTTGCCCACCCGCTTGCACATATCAAACAGTCCCTCGCTGCGGGATATGCCCATAGCAGCAATACCCAGCAGAGGGATGCCCACACCGGTCAGGCAGAAACCGACGACGGCCGGCCAAAGGTTGGCGCCGGCCTGTTGGCCCATGGAGACCGGGAAAATCAAATTGCCCGCACCAAAAAACATGCCAAAGAGCATGGAAGCCAGAACGATATATTCTTTTGCAGTCAGTTTCCTCTTCATTCTTCCTTATCTCCGTCCAAGCAAGCTTTCCCAATGAATTAAAGTTCATATTTATTGTATCACAGATTCGCAGAACGGCAAGTGAAAACCGCCTTTGCAACAGTTTATTTCTTCCCTCAGGCGCATCGTGATGCGACCCCCGCGCAAGATCACGCAAAGCCGTGCAGGGACGAGTGTTGATGCAAGTCGAAAAGTGTGATAAAGTAATGAAAACGGCAAAATAAGAATTTGACGGAGTGTATAATGAGCAAAAAATTAACTGAAATGAGTTTAGAAGAACTGTGGCAGTTGTTTCCTATCATTTTAACAGAACATCAAGAGTGTTGGAAAGAATGGTATTTGGAAGAAGAAACCCTGTTAAAGAAAGTTCTTCCAAAAGTCCAAAGGATAAGTAATATAGGA
>JAZOBG010000213.1:0-5120 GCA_045595865.1 Oscillospiraceae bacterium | reverse complement strand
GGTCGGCTGCGAGTGTGACCGTTACATGGAAGTGTGGAACAATGTGTTCTCCCAGTTTGACAACGACGGCGCCGGCAACTACACCGAGCTGGTGCAGAAGAACATTGACACCGGCATGGGTCTGGAGCGTCTTGCAGTTGTCTGCCAGGATGTGAACAGCCTGTTTGATGTGGACACTGTTATGAACATCACCAACCACGTGACCGCCATCACCGGTGCGTCCTATGGTCAGAGCAGCAAGACCGATGTGAGCCTGCGTGTCATCACCGACCATATCCGTGCATCCACCTTTATGATCGCTGACGGCGTTCTGCCCTCCAACGAGGGCCGTGGCTATGTGCTGCGCCGTCTGCTCCGCCGGGCTGCCCGCCATGGCAAGCTGCTGGGCGTGAACAAACCCTTCTTGTTCGTGGTCGTAGAGACTGTCATCAAAGAGAACGAGAGCCATTACACCTACCTGCGTGAGCGGGCAGAGTATATCATCCGCATGGTGAAGATCGAAGAAGAAAACTTTGCCAAGACCATTGACACCGGCATGGCTATCTTCAACGCCAAGATGGCTGAGCATAAGGCAGAGAATAAAACTGTATTCTCCGGTGCCGATGCCTTCCTGCTGGCTGCTACCTACGGGTTCCCCATTGACCTTACCATTGAAATGGTTGAGGACGAGGGCATGAGCGTGGATATGGACGAGTACCACCGCCAGCGAGAGGAAGACAAGATCCGTGCCCGTGAAGCCCGCAAGGCTCTGGGCGACCTGGGCTGGGCCGGCATCGACCTGGGCCTGGACACCACTCCGACCAATTTCGTCGGTTACGATGTAAACGCCTGCGAGGCAAAAGTGCTTGCAGTCTGCGTTGGTGACGAGGTTTCCGGCTCTATCACCGGCGGCGAAAATGGTATCATCGTGCTGGATAAGACTCCCTTCTATGCGGAAATGGGCGGCCAGGTGGCCGACCACGGCGTGATCCTGCTTGGTGACGGCCGTTTCGAGGTCTCCAATGTTCAGAAGGATAAGGGCGGGAAGTACCTGCATAGCGGCAAGATGGTGGGTGGTACGATCAAGACCGATGATATCGTCTGCGCATCCATCGATGTGGAACGCCGCAAGGCCATTATGCGTGCCCACTCTGCTACCCATCTGCTGCAGAAGGCGCTGAGTTCTGTGCTGGGCGACCATGTCCACCAGGCTGGTTCTCTGGTGGAACCCGACCGCCTGCGTTTTGACTTCACGCACTACTCTTCTGTGACCGCAGAGGAACTGGCAAAGGTCGATGCGATCGTACAGGCAGCAGTCCTGGAAGGCTACGGAATTGATGTGCGGGAAATGCCCATCGATGATGCCAAGGCCCTGGGCGCAACGGCTCTGTTCAGCGAAAAGTACGGCGATACTGTCCGTGTTGTCAATATGGGCGGCTACTCTGTGGAACTGTGCGGCGGTACCCATTTGGACAATACTGCCAAGGTTGGTCCCTTCCGGATTGAGAGTGAAGGCAGTGTCGCTTCCGGTGTCCGCCGTATTGAAGCTGTGACCGGCAAGGCATGCCTGGCTGAGATGGAACTGGCACGTCAGAGGGTGTACAATGCCTGTGCTATTCTGAAGACCAAGCCCTCCGAGCTGGCTTCCAAGCTGGAGAGCCAGGTGGAAGAGATCAAGACCCTGAAGAAGGCAATCGAGTCCTTCAAGGCAAAGGAAAGCGCTGGCCAGGTGGATCGCATCCTGTTTGGAGCCCGTGCGGTGAACGGTGTGCATGTGATTACGGCCAATGTGCCCGACGCTGATGCCAACAAGCTGCGTCAGATGGGCGATACCCTGCGTGATAAGGCTTCTGATGTGGTTGCTGTGCTGTCTGCGGTCAGTGGTGACAAGATTACCTTCCTGGCTGTCTGCGGCAAAGATGCCGTGGCTAAGGGTATGAAGGCCGGAGAACTGGTCAAGCTGGTATGTACCGCTTGCGGCGGTTCCGGCGGCGGCAAGCCCGATTCTGCTATGGGTGGCGGCAAGGATGTAAACAAGATCGACGATGCGCTGGCATTGGTCGACAACTATGTTGCCTCCAAGGCTTAAAAGAACTGAAAAGGGCGCCGATCCCGGCGCCCTTTTTTAAAAAAGAGAGAAAGGGGGAGTGCCCTATGCGAAAACTCATGCTGTTTGCCATCGGCTTTGCGCTTGCGTGTGTGATCGGTGTATATTTCATAAGCGGCTACTGGCTGCTGCTTTTGACGGCGGTATGTCTTGCGGCGATGATCCCCCTATTTTGTATACGCTTACGCAGCACGAAAATCATTGCTATGATCCTGGCTGGGTGTATGGCTGGTTTGGTTTGGAACTGGGGCTATGACAGCCTGTATCTGTCTGATGCCAGGAATTATGACGGCAAGACTGTTCAGTCGCAGATAGAGATCACAGAATATAGTTATATCACGGATTATGGCGCAGCATCAGATGGTAAGATCATGCTTGCGGGCAAGACCTACCGGGTAAAGGTATATCTGGATGAGGATGTTTCGCTGAAACCAGGTGACCGTGTGACCGGTTCGTTCCGGCTGCGCTTTACTGCCAATGGCGGTGAAAAAGCACCAACATTCCACCAGGGCAAAGGAATTTTCTTGCTGGCATATGCCAAAGACGGCCTGCAATTGAATCGTGCAGAACAGGTACCCAACAAATATTTTATAGCCACAGCACGCAATAAGATCCTTGAACAAATTGATCGTTTGTTCCCGGAGGATACGATTGGCTTCGCAAAAGCGCTCCTGCTTGGAGACGGTAGTGATCTCTCCTATGAGACCGATGTTGATTTCCAGGTTAGCGGAATTCGCCATATGATTGCCGTTTCCGGCCTGCATGTGTCGATCTTGTTCTCCATGATATACCTTTTCGGTGGCAGGCATAAAGTTGTTGGTTTTGTCCTGGGTGTACCGTTGCTGGTTGTATTTGCTGCCCTTGCCGGTTTTACACCGTCGGTTGTCCGGGCGTGTGTCATGCAGGGATTGATCCTGCTGTCGCTGCTGGTGAATAAGGAGTATGACCCGCCAACCGCTTTGGCCTTTGCGGGTCTGACCGTTTTGGCGGTCAATCCATTGTCGATCACATCGGTCGGCTTCCAGCTCTCTGTAGCTTGTATCATTGGAATGCTGCTGTTCAGCCAACCAATTTCCGGTTATTTAAAAAGCAAAAAGCTGTTTTCTGTCGTAAAGGGCACATCCCTTCGGGCCCGCCTGACTCGTTGGTTCATACAATCGGTGTCTGTGACCGTTAGTGTTTTGATCACGACAGCGCCGTTGTGTGCTTATTATTTTGATATGGTCAGTTTGGTGAGTATTTTGACCAACTTGCTGACCATGTGGATCATCTCCATAATTTTCTGTGGAATTATTCTTGCGTGTGTGGTGGGCGCGATTTGGTTGCCGCTGGGTCAGGCGGTGGCATGGTTACTCTCCTGGCTTATGCGTTATGTGATGAGAGTTGCCCATCTGCTTTCCAGAGTTCCATTGGCTGCCGTCTATACGAACAGCATATACATCGTGGCCTGGCTGATCCTCTGCTACGTACTTTTGACCATCTTTTTCCTGGCTAAGAAGAAATATCCCGGTGTTTTTCTGGCCTGCGTATGCACAGCACTGAGCATTGCAGTGGTAGTATCCTGGATCGAACCCCGCACCGACGATTTTCGCTTTACAGTGCTGGACGTGGGACAGGGGCAGTGCCTGATCCTGCAGAGCGGAACAAAAACCTATATGATCGATTGCGGCAGTGACCAACCCAAAGCGGCTGCTGACCAGGCTACAGCTGTTTTACATAGTCAGGGAATCCGCAAACTGGATGGTTTGATCTTGACCCACTATGATGATGACCATGCAAATGCTTCTGATTATCTTCTATACCGAGTGCCTGCCGATACTTTATACCTGCCGGTCACAACGGATGAAGAGGGAATGGAAGCCTTTGCTGTGCGTTATGGCGAAAAGATTCATTGGATCACCGAAGATTGGGAGATAACCGGTGAGGAATTTCAAATATCGCTCTATCCAGCTAAGGACTACACATCCAATAATGAAAGTTCTATGTGCGTCTTGTGCCGGATGGATAATTGTGATATACTGATTACCGGTGACAGACTGCAATCCGGTGAAAAATCATTGCTGGAAGACCATGAATTGCCGGACCTGGAGATACTGGTGGCCGGTCACCACGGTTCCCAGAACGCAACCAGCCTTGACCTGCTGAAGGCGACTAAGCCGGATGCGGTGGCAATCTCTGTAAGCGAAGATAACCGGTATGGACATCCAGCTCAGCAGACGCTCTATAGGCTTTCGCTATTTGGTTGTTATATTTACCGCACAGATCAAATGGGGACCATTGTTTTTAAGGGGTGAAAAGTATGGCTAAGAAAACAGAACAACCGAATAATCTGCAGCTGCTGAAGGCTGCGATCCGGGAGAAAAACCCCGATCGGCTGTACTTTTTCTGCGGCGAGGAAACCTTTTTGCTTCATCACTATCTGAATCAATTGAAAAAGCTGCTTTTGGATGATTTGACAGAATCCTTCAATTTTCATAAGTTTACCGGCGAAAACTTTGATGTGCGCAACTTTGCCGATGCGGTTGAAAATCTGCCCATGATGGCCGAATCCACCATGGTTTGGGTGGATGATGTGGATATTTTCAAATTCGCGGAGAGTGACCGGGAGAAAATGATCGACATTTTCTCTGACATCCCGGAGTACTGCTGTGTTGTATTCACCTTTATCACCACAGCCTGGAAGCCGGATGCCCGCCAGAAAAAATACTACGATGCCATTAAGAAATACGGTGTCCTGGTGGATTTCCAAAAACAGGAGCTGCGGGATCTGATCCCCTGGATCACCAGGCATTTTGCAGCAAATCAAAAGCGTATCACTCCGGAACTTTGCGCCTACTTGGTTGAGATCACCGGTGGCACCATGACTGCATTGGCAGGAGAGATATCCAAGATCTGTGCTTATTCCGGTGCTGATGATATTTGCAAGAGCGACATTGATGCTGTTACGGAGCCGGTGCTGGACGCGGTGGTATTCCAAATGACGGATCTTCTGAGCCAGGGCAATATTGGCGCAGCTTTGCAAAAGCTTCAGCAA
>JAZOBG010000212.1:0-10712 GCA_045595865.1 Oscillospiraceae bacterium | reverse complement strand
AGGAAGTGCTCGGCACGGGAGGCAAAGAAGGTCCAGCGGGGATCAATGACGATCAGCTTGGAGCCGCGGCGCATGCAGTCCACGATCCAGTGGCCTTGGAAGGCATCGGGGCAGCCGGAGGCAGGGTTCTGTGCCCAGATGACGATGTACTTGGGCAGTTCGTAACGGGGATCATCGAACCGCTTTTCAAAGAACTGGGAGCAGTCGGCCACAGTAAAGTCGCCCATGGTGGCCACCTGAGAGCACAGGCGGGGGGTGTAACAGGACTGACCGGCCAGACCCAGTTGGGTGTGGTTGGAGCTGCCGTAGGAATAGCACAGGAAGGTAATGGGGCCGCCGATGTCACGGCCGGTACCCTGAATGAAAATGACCGATTCAGGGCCGTAATCGTCCTTGATCTTGGTCCACTTCTCTTCGATCATGTCATAGGCTTCGTCCCAGGAAATGCGCTCAAACTGACCGCTTCCTCTGGGCCCTACGCGCTTCATGGGGTACAGAATACGGTCGGGATGATTGATATATTGGGTGCAGGCCAGCAGTCTGGAGCAGGCGCGGCCGTTGCACCAGGGGTGATCGGCGTCACCCTCCACATGGACGACTTTTTCGTCCTTGATATATAATTTTACGCCGCAGCCGCCGTGGCAACCGGGACCGGGGGACCATGCGGTGGTGGTTACGACACGGTCAAAATCGTACTTACTCATCTTGTTCCTCCTCTTGCCGTTCTCAGGGGGTACAAATCGGCTTTTTGTCATTTTACACCATATCGGTAAAATAATCAACTTTCCTTTTAGCAATTCAGCCATAATCTTATTGCTATAGATACATTATCGGGTATTGACCAAGTCCACAGTCAAGCGCATTTTTTCACCTTTTTTATTGAATTTTTCCGTTTATCGCCCTTTGTGGGTACAAGGAAGGCCCGAGGGAATGATCCCTTGGGCCCTTGAATGAGTTGGAAGATAAATTACACGCTGACCGAGTAGTTGGGAGCTTCCTTGGTGATGTGAATGTCGTGGGGATGGCTCTCACGCAAACCGGCGGCAGTAATCTGAACAAACTGAGCACTCTCACGCAGCTCGTCCACAGTGTGGCAGCCGCAGTAGCCCATGCCGGCACGCAGACCGCCCATCATCTGGAAGATGGTCTCGCCCACGGGTCCCTTGTAAGGCACGCGGCCTTCGACACCTTCGGGAACCAGTTTCTTGTTGTTGGACTGGAAGTAACGGTCCTTGGAGCCGCAGGCCATGGCGCCCAAGCTGCCCATGCCGCGGTAGACCTTGAACTGACGGCCCTGGAAGATCTCCATCTCGCCGGGAGATTCCTCGCAGCCGGCCAGCAGGGAGCCCAGCATGACCACGTTGCCACCTGCGGCCAGAGCCTTGGCAATATCGCCGGAGTACTTGATGCCGCCGTCGGCGATGATGGGGATGTCGTACTCGGCAGCCACACGGGCAGCGTCATAAACGGCAGTGATCTGGGGCACGCCGATACCGGCGACCACACGGGTGGTGCAGATGGAGCCGGGGCCGATACCGATCTTAACACAGTCAGCACCTGCTTCGATCAGAGCGCGGGTGCCTTCGGCGGTAGCCACGTTGCCGGCGATCAGGTCCACATCGGGGAATGCGTCCTTCACGCGGCGGACAGCCTTGAGGATATTGGCGGAATGACCGTGAGCGGAGTCCAAAGCCAGAACGTCAACACCGGCGTCCACCAGAGCGCGGGCGCGATCCAGAACATCGGCGGTGGCGCCGATGGCGGCACCGACCAGCAGACGACCCTTGGCATCACGGGCGGAGTTGGGGTACACTTCAGCCTTCTCAATGTCCTTGATGGTGATCAGGCCCTTCAGACGGAACTCACTGTCCACGATGGGCAGCTTCTCGATCTTGTGGCGGCGCAGGATCTCCTTGGCCTCGGTCAGAGTGGTGCCTTCGGGCGCGGTGACCAGATTGTCCTTGGTCATGACGTCACGGATCAACTGAGACATATCGGTCTCAAACTTCATATCACGGTTGGTGATGATGCCGACCAGCTTGCCGCCCTCGCAGATGGGCACGCCGGAGATCTTGTATTTGCCGCACAGCTCGTCCGCCTCGGCCAGAGTGTGATCGGGGCTCAGCCAGAAGGGGTTGGTGATGACGCCGTTCTCGCTGCGCTTGACCATGTCGACCTGCTCAGCCTGAGCGCCGATGGACATATTCTTATGAATGATACCGATACCGCCCTCACGTGCGATGGCGATGGCCATACGATACTCGGTCACGGTATCCATGGCGGCACTCATGACGGGAATGTTCAGAGTGATATTCTTGGTCAGCCGGGTCTTCAGTTCAATGTCGGCAGGCAGAATGTCGCTGGCTGCGGGAATGAGCAGCACATCGTCAAAGGTCAGGCCCTGCTTCACGAACTTGGCATCAAAGTTCATCATAGCTTCCAACTCCTCAATTCTTTAAATTTTTCCTATTTTACTCCCGGTTGCGAAGGTTGTCAATGGATGTTTTTTAACGAAATTGCAGCATCAAACCGTTCGGTTCCTGTACTATCTTTTCCGCCGACGTACCAAACGCCGTCCTGTTTGGCGGCTGAAAGGGTAATGATCTCCCCCACTTTGCACTCTTTTACATAGCTGATCTGCAGAGAGGAAACAAATTTTCCTTCCCCTTCTTTTTCCAACCCAATGGCGTCACAGGCAAAATCGGCGTAACGCACATTGTTCACATGGACGTTGATATCGGCATCACTGTAATGAAGGCAGCGGTCCTCCACCGGCTTCATATCCTCGGGCAGCTTTACCTTGTGCAACTGAATGGTCTTGCACAGGTCTCCGCCGGTGGTCACTTCAAATTCGGAGATCTCGGTCAGTTTTTTCATCTTGTGGGTATCCAGATCGGCCAGGATCCAGGTGGAGACTGCTTCGCCGATGTGCTCCCCGTTGCGGTACAGGTCGAAATCACGGTACATGGACACGCCCTTTCCGCCTCTGTGCCAGGTTTTGACGGTCAACTCATCGTTCCAGTACAGGGGCTTGTCCAGCCGGTACCAGATGCGTACCAGCATCCAGAAGCAGTTATATTTGGCCACGATCTCATCCCGGGAGACGCCCAGTTCACCCGCCGCCTGGGTGGCCGCTTCCTGCAGAAAATTCAGCACCGAGGAGGGCCGGCACTGGTTGAAGGGATCGGTGTCCCGTGCGCCCACACGGTAGGTATCCTGATAAAACATAGTCTTAGTCCTTCTCTTTGATTTGCAGGGTATACTTGCAGCAGAGATCCTCCAGATCCTGATCGGTGGCGGCAGGCAGGCGCAGCACACCGCCGCACCGGGCACAGATGACGTCCACCGAGCTGTAGTTGACCTGCAGGTTCCACTCTTTGGAACCGCATTCACAGGAAATTCCGCCCCGCTGAGCAATATCCTTCAGCTCAGACAGGATCTCGTGCATGATGATCTCATCCAGAAAGCTGCCGCGCTCTTCCTCTTCACCGCCCACCTTGTCCAGGGTTTCTTCCAGACGCTTTGCCGCCTGGAAAACGGCATCCTCCTCACCCACAAGGCAGCAGGTCAGACCGGACGCAGCGCAGGAAAAGGCCAGACATTTTTTTTGCAGAAATGCCTCGGTGGGGCAGATCACGGTATGCTCCTTGCCGCAGAACAGACAGGGCACCGTCAGCTTCAGCTGTTCACCCAGCATTTCGGTATGCACGGCGGATTTTCCGCAGGGACAGGGCAGCTCAGCCGGAGCGGCTGCCAGCTGAAACACAGTGCGCTCAATGATCACCGTCTGGCGGCAATCCGGGCAAAGATATGCAATGGTACGCTTTGCTTCTTCCATCATGGGAATGGGCCTCCAATTTTTTCATAAACCACAAAATACGTATTTTATATTATAACGGAAAACCCGGTCTTTTGTCACCGAATATTTTCTGTTTTTTTGCTCAAACTACAAAAAATTTCAGAAAAAAGGCTGTTGACAATATGGACAACAAGAAATTGGGTGCACAGACGGTGGTTTTCCCCAACCTTCCGGTCATCCTGTCTCACGGAAACGTGGTGGGCAAAAAGGAAAGCGAGGGGCCGTTGGCCGCCTGCTTTGATTATGTGTCGCAGGACGATTATTTTGGCGAAAAAAGCTGGGAAAAAGCCGAGTGTACCATGCAGCAGCAGGCGCTGCGCAACGCGCTGGAGCACGCAGGCAAAACCGGGGACGATCTGGATTTTCTGCTGGCCGGCGACCTGCTGAACCAGTGTATTTCCTCTTCCTTTGCCGCACGTTCCCAAAAGGTTCCCTTTCTGGGGCTGTACGGCGCCTGCTCCACCATGGGGGAAAGCCTGCTTCTTGCCTCATTGTTGATCGACGGCGGATACGGCAGGCTGGCTGCCGCCGTGACCTCCTCCCACTTCTGCACCGCCGAGCGACAGTACCGCGCTCCGCTGGAGTACGGCGGGCAGCGTCCTCCCACCGCCCAGTGGACAGTCACCGGCTCGGGAGCCGTCCTTGTGGCCAATCAGGGAAAAGGTCCAAAGGTCACCCACGCCACCGTGGGAAAAATCGTGGACAAGGGGATCTGCGACGCCAACAACATGGGCGCAGCCATGGCCCCCGCCGCCTACGACACCCTGCAGGCCCACTTTCAGGACACTGGCCGCACCCCGGAGGACTACGACCTGATCGTCACCGGCGATTTGGGAAAACTGGGCCACGAAATCATCTCTGACCTTTTCGTCCGAGACGGTGTAAAGATGAATAACTATACAGACTGCGGTCTGCTGATCTACGATCTGCAGGGACAGGATGTCCACTGCGGCGGCTCGGGCTGTGGCTGCGCCGCCACCGTTCTGACCGGGCATCTGCTGCCCGCCATGGAGGACGGGCGATACAACCGTATTCTGTTCTGCCCCACCGGAGCACTGCTCTCCCCCACCTCCACCCAGCAGGGGGAATCCATTCCCAGCGTATGTCACGCTGTGGCCATCGAAATGTAGGTGAACGTATGGAATATCTGAATGCATTTGTCTGCGGCGGTCTGCTCTGTGTCATCGGCCAGATCCTTATCGACAAAACCAAACTGACCCCTGCCCGTATCCTGGTGCTGTATGTCGTCTCCGGCGTGGTTCTGGGCGGACTGGGCATCTATAAGCATATTGTGGAATGGGGCGGTGCAGGTGCCACGGTTCCGCTGACCGGATTCGGCTATCTGCTGGCCAAGGGCGTTGCGAAAGCGGTGGAAGAACAGGGCATCATCGGCGCCTTTACCGGCGGCGTCACCGCAGCGGCCGGCGGCATCACGGCGGCCATTTTCTTCGGCTTGCTGATCGCCCTGATCTTCAAGCCCAAGTCCAAAAGCTGACCATGAACAGGAACAAACGATCTTGGCTGGCGCCCGCCCTTTCCGGAGGAGCCGCCGGCATTGTAAACGGGTTTTTCGGCGGCGGAGGCGGCATGATCCTTGTGCCGCTGCTGGTGCGCCGGTGCGGCCTGTCCCAGCGGCAGGCCTTTGCCACTTCGGTGGCCGTCATCCTGCCCCTGTGCATCCTGTCCTCGGCCATCTATTGGTTGCGGGGCGGATTGGATCTCATAACCGCTCTTCCCTATCTGGTCGGCGGCTTTGTCGGAGGCTGGGTGGGCGGAAAAGCGTTCAAAAGGGTCAACATGGTCTGGCTGCGGCGCATCTTTGCCCTCCTTATCTTATACGGCGGGGTGAAGGCGCTGCTATGACATGGCTTTCCGGTGTTCTCGCCGGGGTGGTCACCGGTGTTCTGTCCGGCTTTGGTGTGGGCGGTGGAACTCTGCTTCTGATTTATTTGACCGCCTTCGCCGGAATGGAGCAGACTCTGGCACAGGGCATCAATCTGCTCTACTTTCTCCCTGCCGCCGCCACGGCACTGCCCTCCCACATCAAAAACGGATATATCGAGACAAAAGCCGCTGTTCCCGCCATCGCCGCAGGACTGATATGTTCCACCGCAGCCGCTTGGGCCGCAACCGCGCTGGATGTGGAACTGCTGCGCAAATGTTTTGGCGTCTTTCTGCTGTACATCGGAGTTACCGAACTGTTTCGCAGGGAGCCAAAAAATTCCGGGGATCGTCCAAACTGACATTCCCCGGAATTTTCTTTAATCACTTGATGCCTTTCTCCAATAACGAACATAAAACCGCACATACATAAGGAAAGAAAACAGCATAACCAGACCGCAGGTGATGATCATTCCGTCCGCCGCCCCATCGGAAATACCCGGGAACAGGATCAGAAGCATCATCACGGCATAGAGCACCACGGTGGTCAGCTTCCCGTACCACTTGGCGCTGTTTACACTGTCCTGCTTTCGAATCGTAATATAACCCATCACAAGCATACAAATCTCACGCAGACCAAACTCGATGATCAGCGGGATCATCAGCTTGTGCTTTACAGTCAGACAGAGGATCAGGGCCGCCTGGGTCAGCTTGTCCGCAATGGGGTCCAGGATCTTTCCGAAGTCGGAAACCATGTTGAACTTTCTTGCGATAATGCCGTCAGCCACATCGGTCAGGCCGGACAGTACGATCACCGCCACCGCCGCAGGGTATTGCTCCGCGCCGCAGTACAGCCAGATGATCCATGGAATCATCAAAAGACGCAGGAAACTCAGCAGGTTCGGTATGGTCAGGATTTGTTCTTTTTTCAGCACACGGTGCATTCCGGCACCTCTTTCTCCATCGTTTTCTGTTCCGCAGCAGCACTCATGACTTCATACATCCAAACATCCGAAACGGTCTCGCCATCAATCTGCAGCGGTGCCGGACGGTCAAATTCTACCTTTATGTGATGTCCGGTCAGGACCTCCACATGCTTTTTGTATTTGACGTGTTCCCCCTTGAAGATCGACGGAAACATCATCAGCGTTTTCAGCTTTCCCGCTCCATGCAGCACCATAACGCTGAGTTTTTTCTCCGCGCCCATACGCTCCTGTTCCGGCGTAGGCATCATTCCGCCGCCGTAATACCGTCCATTCATCGTGGGTGCGAGCCACACTTTTTTATATGTACGGGATACTCCGTCCACCGTGACCGTCGCATTGGTCGGCTTATAATGGAACAGCAGTCCTTTGATGGCAATCACCGTGTAATTGATTTTAATATTCTTTCCCGTTTCGTCCCGCTTGATACGCAGACGGTCCCCTTCTTCAGTGCAATATCCGTCAATCCCGAATCCCACGTTGTTGAGAAAAACCGACTCCACCCGGTTTACCGTCACGGTGGGCAGTTCCCGCAAATGCGCATTGATGGAGAAAGTCGGGTCGGCAAAATCGGACAGGCCCAGATCCCGCACAAAATCGTTTCCGGTCCCTGTCGCAAAATAATACAGCGGATTTTCAACCGCGAGGTTTTTTACATCGTTGGCAAAGCGGTTCAGCGTTCCGTCTCCGCCGCACAGGATCACCTCATCCGAGGGGTTCAGACCTTCAAAAAATTCGGCGTAGCTTTCGATCTGCGTCATATCAAAATATGCGGTATTTGGGTAGAGGAGTTCCAGCATCCGGGCATCCTCTTCGCAGGTACCGCTGCCCGCCTTGGGGTTGTAGAGCACAACCTTCCGTTTCATCGCAACCGTCTCTTTCTGTTGGTTTTGAGGGCCATGTTCCGGCCCCATTTGCACCAGTATAGACCCCGACACTAAACTGAAACGAAACAAAGCCGGGAAAAAATCCCGGCTTTGCCCTGTTACATATTCTTTTTTTGAAGACTTTTAAATGTCAGGTAACCCTCCAGAATCAAGGATGCCGCTACGGCATCCACATTTTTTCTGTGGTCCTTCATTTTCTTGCCGCCGGTATGGAGAATGGCATGGGCCTCCACCGTGGTGCGGCGCTCATCCCACAGCACAGGTTTCATGCCGGTTTCCTGTTCCAGCAGGTCAGCAAAGGCCCGGTACAGGTCGGCGCGGGCACCCTCGGTGCCGTCCATGTTGCGGGGAAATCCCAGAACGATCTCTTCCACGCCGTGCTCCTTTGCAATTTTGGCCACTTCGGCGGCCACCGGCTCGGCTTTGCGCCCGTGTATAACCGTCGTATATCCGGCCAGCATCCCCAACGCATCGGAAATGGCCACACCTGTGCGGGCATCGCCGTAGTCCACTGCCATAATTCGCATTTTCATCACATTCCTTATCCTGTTCTTACATTTAATATAATCGCTCCCACTTTTTTCGTCAACCGGTTTTCCCGCTCACGCTTTTATGGTACAATATATAAAATTTTGTTTCGGATGTAGTTTTTTTCTCTGTTTCCGTAGTACATGGTTGAAAGGAGGTGCCGATCATGGAGGACAACGCGATCATCGGCCTGTTCTTCGCCCGTGACGAGGCGGCCATCCAGGAAGTGGACTGCAAATACGGCCCGCTGTGCCGCAGGCTTTCTTACAACATATTAAACAACGAACAGGACGCCGAGGAATGTGTCAGCGACTCCTATCTGGGCCTGTGGAACACCATCCCGCCCCAGCGGCCCAATCCCCTGTTGACCTTTCTGTGCAAAATCGTGCGCAACCGCTCCGTCGCGCGGTATCATGCCAACACGGCTTCCAAGCGAAACGGGGCCTATGACGCCGCACTCAGCGAGATCGAACCCTGCCTTGCCGCCCCCAACGACCCACAGGCGCAGTTGGAAGTCAAAGAACTGACCCGTCTGCTGGAGCAATTTCTGGACGGCCTCAGCCGGGAAAACCGGGTCATCTTCCTCAGACGGTACTGGTTTTCCGACCCCTACGCCGACATCGCAAAGCAGGTCGGTCTGACCGAAAAGAACGTATCGGTACGCCTGACCCGCATCCGGGCTCAGCTGCGCACCCATCTCATCCGAAACGAGGTATTCGTATGAATAAAAAAGAACTCTTTTCCCGGGCAATGGGAGAACTGGATGACAAATACATCGACGAAGCTATCCGCTACCGCAAAAAGAAGACCCGCTGGATCCCAGTTGCAGCTGCAGCCGCCTGCATTTGCCTGGTCGCAGGCGGTGCGGCCGGGATTTGGTACAAAAACGAGCATCCCTGGCCAGTGAAAACCACGGTGACCTCCTCGGACTCGGAGCCGTATGTTTCCACCGAGATCGCCATCGTCCCCCATTGGGAGGACATGGCCATTTACGAGCAGTTCTACGATATTGAACTCAACGGCATTTCCTACTCGGCACGGCGCGGCATCGTCCCCGCTGACCGACTGGGCGAGTCTCTCGGCACCATCACCGCCCATGGATGGGATGAATACGCCGAACTGGACGGCCAAGATGCCAACCGTTATATCAACGCTGATATCTTTGCCATCACCAAAATCAACCCGGACTGTGCCGTGGCTGTGCGCTACGAGGGCCACGACACCGTGTACGCCTGCGTCAATTCCCGTTACCGACCCGAAACGCTGGGTCAGTTCATCGAGGATCTGAATCTGTTGGAGGAGATCTCCTTCGGTATGGTCTATTATGAATGGCGCAGCCCCTCCGGGCGCCGTGCCACCATCCGGTTTGATGATGTGGACGACCAAATCATCAAGGATCATCTCCTGACCGAGCTTGACGCGGAAAACGTGTACGACGAGAGCAGACTCCACGAGATGCCCCGGAAGATCATGGGTGCCTCGGTGAACATTCCTCTGCTGGGGTATCAGAACATCAGCCTGAGCGTGCAGGAGGACGGCTACATTAAAACAAACATTCTGGACACCGGCAAACTGTTTTATATCGGCGAGGACAAAACACAGGCCTTCGTGGACTATGTGACCGAGCATTGTGAAGGGTATGAGCCGGTTACCGTTTACACCAACCGAACGGAAGAACCCGAAGAACAGGCCTCGGAAGATATCTCCCAAAATACCGTCCAGTACACACCCTCTGTCACCCCCGCCGCCTCGGCATCTGTCCCCTCTGTTGCACCGGCCGTACCCGAGTAAGCTCGCCCCAAAATTCTGCCCGCTCCGGTGGGCAGAATTTTTTTATTTTTAATTTGTAAAAAAGAGTTGACAAACTGTTTCGGTCGTGATAGGATGTTAGCACCTATAAAAGGGGCTATTTTTTTGCGCGCATTTTTACGGGATGACACGCAAAACCCCTCGCCCAAAGATGGCATATAGGGAGGCAATTCAATTGCCGACTCCACCGTACTTTACACTATTCCTGCGCAAAAACGCAGGTGATAGCGCAAGTCGTCGGATTCGGCAAGCATGGCCGAAACCGGCGATATTTTTTCGCTTTTGTTCCGGTCAAATATTATAAGGAGGTGCCGAATATGGCGAAAGCCGGTAACCGCGTCAAGATCACCCTGCGCTGTTCCGAGTGCAAGCAGCGCAACTACAACTCGTTCAAGAACAAGAAGAATGATCCCGATCGTCTTGAGATGAACAAGTACTGCCCCTTCTGCAGAAAGCACACGGTTCACAACGAAACCAAGTAATGAGCACAATGATGTCTCACAAGAAAGAAGGGTAACACACATGTCTGAAAACGAAAGACTCGATCAGATCCCCGAGGAGGAACTGAACGCAGCCCCCGCCAAGGCAAAGAAGACCAAGGAAGAAAAGGCTGCTGACAAGAAGGCCAAGGAGAAGGCTGCCAAGAAGGCTAAGGGTAACCGTATCGTTCGCTGGTTCCGCGAGATGAAGAGCGAGCTGAAGAAGGTTCAGTGGCCCACCTGGAAGCAGGTCCTGAAGAACACCGGCATCGTGATCCTTTGCGTT
>JAZOBG010000211.1:0-3340 GCA_045595865.1 Oscillospiraceae bacterium | reverse complement strand
CGGAAATGAAGTCACTGCTTACCATGCGCTGAATTTCCCCGGAAATCTCTTCCACCGCACCGGCACACTCAAAATTCAGATATTGCAGCACTTTATGAGTCGCTGTACCCCGCTGGGCTGCAGTCAGTCCGAATTTCTTTGCCGCAAAATCGGGCCGTTCAAAGGGAACCGGCCTGACCGACCGCGGGACATCCGTCCCTTCGGCCGCTTCGGAATCCAGTTCGCGGCCTTCCAATTGGGTTGCTGTCAGCTTGGAGGGCAAATCCGATGCTGCCGCGTGGGGATACTCCCACCCCAGACTGCAAATAAGCTCCTTTACCCGTTTTTCGTCCGGCTTCGATATTTCTCCGCCCACCGTTCCGGATGCATGTGCAGGTACCTGATAATCCGATCCGTCCACCAGACGGATCTCCCAGTCAGGCCCGCAGCCGGTGGGAACCACGCTGCACTGCGCTCCGGACACACGCAGCTTTTCTCCGTCCGGGCGGGTCATGGCACACAAAAGAATCCAGCGCCCCGGTGCGGCGCAGACCGACACCGCTGCGGCGGCCGGAGGACGCTTGGCATCCCGGGCGATTTTTGCCAGAGCGTCTTCCGCTCTGCCCAACCCCATGGTCATGATCAGCTTTTCTTTCGCGCGGGTCATGGCCACATACAACAGCCGCATTTCCTCCGCCTTGAGTTCCCGGTCCATACGAAGCGACACCGCTTGTCTGGCCAGCGAGGGCCATTCCACCGTCCAGCCATCCCCGCGTTTCAGGCTTTTGGGCCCTACACCCAGTTCGGGATGGAACAGAACCGGGGCAGCGGCATCCATTTTATTAAACTGACGACCCAATCCGCAAAGGAACACCACCGGGAATTCCAAACCCTTGGACTTATGAATGGACAGAATCTTTACACCGCCCGCGCCACTTGCCGCCGAAGCAATCCGGTCACCACGCTGCCGCATACGGTTCAGATGGGTCAAAAATCCAAACAGGCCCTTATGCCCTGCCTGTTCCAATTGTCGTGCCTGCTCCCGCAGGGCAGACAGGTTGGCCTGACGCTCTGCGCCGTTGGGCATGGCACCGAATATGGCCATCAGATCGGTCTGGCGATACAGCCGCTCGATCAGCCGGTGCGCAGACATCTCACCCGCACGGAATCGCAGCTGCCGGAGTAAAGTCAGAAAAGCCTTACAATCCTCACCGCCGTCCCGCTCCAACGCGGCATAAAAGTCCCCGCCCCGGCTCTTGCCGCGAATTTCGGCCAGACGATCGGGCGAAAATTCAAACACCGGAGAGCGCAGCACCGACAGCAACGGCACATCCTGCCGGGGATTGTCGATGACCTCCAGCATGGAAAGCGCCACCGAGATCTCGGTCGTTTCAAAGAAATCTCCACCGCTTTCGGTTTCCACCGGGATACCTGCTTCGGCCAAAGCACGGGCATAGTGCCGCTGCACAGGGCCGGGTGAGCGCATTAGGATCACCATATCTTCGGGCCGTACCGGACGCTGACTGCCGTCGCCGTCATCGACCGGGAACCCCTCCCGCAGCAGTTGTGCCATACGGCGGGCCACAAAACGGGCTTCGGTCAGGTTCTTGTTGATACTGTCTTCCCCACCCTCATCTTCAGGCAGCGCGATCACATCCAGCTCAGCGGCATAACGGGGGTCTTCGGCAAAGCCACCGCCCGGATACAGCGCCTCGTCGGGGCCGTATTCCATTTCGCCGCAGGTGCGGCTCATGATGTTCTCAAAAATAAAGTTGGTCGCCTTGAGCACCTCGGGTCGGGAACGGAAATTCTGGGACAGGATCAGTTTTCGCGGCTGATGTTCTTCCGCATCCTCTGCCATGGGCCAGCTTCCGTATTTGCGCAGAAAAATGGTGGGGTCGGCCAGTCGAAACCGGTAGATGGACTGCTTTACATCACCCACAAGGAACAGGTTTTCTCCGTCTCTGGACAGTGCGTTAAACAGAACATTCTGAACCTCATTTGTGTCCTGATACTCGTCCACCATAACCTCAGTAAACTGATCCCGCAGCAGACGGCGCACTTCGTCGTGTTCCAGCAGGCGCACCGTCAGGTGTTCCGCGTCAGAAAACTCCAGCAGGCCGCGCCGTGCCTTTTCCTGATAGAATCGCGTTCCGAATTCCTGCACCAAATCAAACAAACACTCCATAGCCGGGGCCAGTAAGCGCAGTTCGGACAGGATGGTTTCGCTGTCCCCGTCCAACATGCTTTGAAGGGTGTCCAGACGGGTTTTGCATAGCTTGCGCAGCTCGGAGACCTCTTCTTTTACGGCTTCGTCGGCACCACGCTTGGTTCCCGCTCTCGGGAACGGAACAGGGAAACAGGTTCGGATGCACTCCCAGCCCTCTGCCTCAGACAGTTTCTCCAGTCCTTCCAGCGTTGCAGACAAAGACGGGCCGTAATTCATATCGGTCACGGAGTCGGACGCCGCCAGATTGAGCGCTTCGGCCACGCGGCCGCGCCAGTAATCGACCTGTTCCTTCACATGGTTCAGAATCAGTTTGCCCCACGCGGTCTCACCGGCATCTTCGATCCCTCCCGCGCGGAAATCCTTCCGACGCTGCTCCAGCCACCGATCAGGATCGGGGTGGCTCTGAATACGGGCATGGATATCCAGCAGGATATCCACCAACCGGGTATCATCCCGCCCGGTCACTACACAGTCCAGCAGACAAACAAAATCAGGGTACGCTCCGATGCTCTCATATCGCTCGTCCAGCAATTCATTGACCACCCGCAGGGCAATGGCTTTGCTCTCTGCCGGGTCGCAGATCCGGAAATCAGGGTCCACGTCCAGCAGATACCCATGCTGACGCAACAGGTCGATACAAAGAGCATCAATGGTGCAGATGCGTGCCTTGTAGATCAGTACGGTCTGTCGACGCAAATGAGCATTGCCCGGATCGGCCGCCAGACGCTTGGCCAATTCCTGCGCAATGCGTCCCCGCAGTTCGGCTGCGGCGGCATTGGTAAAGGTGATGACCAGAAATTCGTCAATGTCACGCCCCTCCTGCTCCACATAGGCCAACAGGCGTTCCACCAGCACGCGGGTCTTGCCTGAACCGGCGGCAGCGGATACCAGCAGCGCTCCCCCGCGGTTCTCGACCACGGCACGCTGTTCGGTTGTCAACGGAAATGCCACAGGTCATCACCTCCTCAACTCTGTTCTTCGTCCAGCTTCTCCCAGAATTCCTTTGCGTGGACCGGTTTCTGCCAGACCTTTTTGTCGCCGAAACACTCCTCAAAATGGCATGCCTCGGCATAATCACACCAGCGGCAGGCATTGATCTCGGGCGAGCGCCAGTAGGGGTCAAGTCGGAGG
>JAZOBG010000210.1:0-4680 GCA_045595865.1 Oscillospiraceae bacterium | reverse complement strand
TCCACAGAGTTGGAATCGGAAATATGGTACACCATATACTCCGCCCCATACCGTTTGGCATTGGCAAGATCGGCGCGGAAACGGTCGACCAGCGCCTGCCGGGTATCGCCGCCATAATAGGTACGCATGGCTTCCACCGTTCCAAACTCCTGCAGACAGCGGTCCAGATTTCCCTGCCAGAAGTCCAGCCAACAGTAGAAGCTGCTCATGTGCAGGCCCACCACGTCCTCCGGACGGATGAGGTTTCGCTCATCCTCGTCATAGACCATCAGCTCCACCCCGTCGAACCCTTCCAGCAGAGCCAAAAAGTCCTCCCGGGATACAAACCGGTCCAGATCGCAGGAACTGGTGGTGATATTAAATTGGGTTTTCAATGTGTTCCCTCCACAGGGCGCTGTCGGTCAAAATCAAGTCGTCGATGATTTCCACCCGACAGCGATACCCCTGACCGTTTTTCACGCTGTAGGAGTAAAACTCCTGCTTTGGTCGGGCAAACTGCTCCATAACAGCCATGATGGTTCCGCCATGCACAACAAAGGTCAGGGTTTTCTCTCCCTGTTCGGCACCTTGCCGAACAACGGCCTCAAAGGCAGCGCAAACCCGCGCGGAGAACCCGGCACGGCTTTCCCCATTTGGGCAGGGTGTCAGACAGCCGTCGTCCACCCATGCGCGGTAGGCTATGTCGTGCTCCATTTCGGTATAGCTGCGCCCCTCAAAGTCGCCGAAATGTATCTCCTGCAGGTCGTCCACGACGATTTGCTGCGCCGCGGGAAACAGAATTGCCGCCGTCTGCTGCGTGCGCCGCAGCGGAGTAACGTAAACCCTGCGCACCTCCGAGTCTGCACCGATCTGTTTAGCCAGCGCGACCCCTTCCTCAGACAGGGGCTCATCGGTTCGGCCAATGTAGCGCAGCGCGGCATTACCGGCCGTTTGTCCGTGGCGGATCAGGATCACCTGCATGACAGATCACCCTTGATGACGGTGGGAATGCCGCTGACCATGCGCACCACGCAGGCGGCTTTCTGTGCCAGCAGAACACATAGTCTTCCGGTGGCCTCCCGACCGGCCCGCTCGGCCCGGTTTACAGGGATCACGCCGCTGCCCACCTCATTGCAGATGACCACTTCCTTGCCCGCCAGCGCCGGTAGAAGGCTGTCACCACAGTCGGGGTCGGCAAAGACCATCTGCTCCAGATGATACAGCACGGGGCGCTCATCCAGAACCGCATCGGCAATGTCGTTGTCACAATACCCAAGGGATTTGGCAAAGGTCCGCTTGCCGGAACTTTCACCGCCTACGATCAGAAGCATACCAGCACCACCTTTTCTGCGAAAATATAACAAGCCAGCAGCACCAGTTCACTCAAGGTGATCAGATACCCGGCCAGATCGCCCGACATACCGCCGAACTCCCTTTGTGTCATACCGCGCAGACCCAGAAGAAGCACTACGGCAGCCAATGTGCAGAATAGACCGCTGATGGGAGAAAGAACGATCAGTCCGGCGGCGCAGAGCACGCACCAGATCACCAGAATTACGGTAGCTTTTTTGTCTGCGCCTTCCCGGAAGGATGCCAGCAGGCCGGTGCTGCCCGATGCAGGAAATACCACCCCGGCCAAGGCTCCCAGCGCACGGGAAAACACATGGTGGATCCCGGCGATCACAGCAGCGGTCCACACCCGATCCAATTCGGCACAAAGGGAAAAATAAAGCAGAAAATACGCCGCAGTAAAAATGATGGCAAAGGCTCCCGCGTGAGAGTCCTTCAGAATCTCACGCTTGCGCTCAGGGGCTGCATGACTGGACAGGGCGTCCACCGTGTCACAAAACCCGTCCATGTGGATACCGCCCGAAACGGCGGGAGGAATCAGCGTCATACCCGCAGCGAACAGAATAACACCGACGTTCAGCCATCGGCACAGTCCCTGCCACAGACAAAGGGCAAGACCGATCACCACGCCCACAAGAGGCAGGGCACAGAGCATATACTTCATATTTTCTTTTTTCCACTCCACCATGGGCATAGGCACAACGGAAAACATGGAAAAGGCCATGGCGATGGAACGAAACAGGGTTTTCATAACAGTTCCCCCTTTAAGGCAATGGGAATTCCGCAGACCAGTTCGTAAACGGCGTCGGCCTGCCGTGCCAGAGCGGCATTGATGCGGCCCAGCGCACGGACATAGGCTTTCGTACCGGGATCGTAGTCCTTGTTGTCACTACCCACATCGTTGGTGACCACGATCAGGTTGTCACACTGGCGACTCAGGGCGGCAACTCCCTCCATAACAGCATCGTAAGGGTCGGTCATGTTGCCTGCATCGTCAAACATCTCGTTGGCGGTCAGGTTGCAGATGCACTCCAGTAACACGGTCCCCCGCTCCGGCAAGACCAGTCCGGCCAGATCGGTGTAACGCTCGACGGTTTCAAATCCCTTTCCGCGGCGCAGCTGACGGTGGCGCTTGATCTTCTCGGCGCTGCCCTCCCCGTAGGGGCGCATGGCGGCGATATACCAACGCGGCCCACCAAAACGCAGGCAGAGGGATTCGGCATAGGAACTTTTCCCGCAGGCTGAGCCTCCGGTCAGTAAAATCATCACTTGGTTTCCCCTCCCTGGGGCTGATATTGTTCGATCCCGGTATCGGCAAAGGCGGCGGAATTGTGGTAGACCGACAGGGCCATGTCCAGCAGCGGCATCATGCACACAGCCCCGGTGCCTTCGCCCAGCTTCATACCGGCATGGAGCACGGCGGTCAATCCCAATTCGTTCAGGATTGCGGCAGCAGCCGGTTCGGCCGAGGTGTGGCTGGCCAGCATGGCACAGCGGCTGTTGGGACACAGACGGGCAGCGATCAGGGCCGAGATGGAACTGATCAGGCCGTCAATGAGTACAGGTACGCGGTACAGGGCACCGCCCAGAAAGATGCCCACCATACCGGCAATATCAAAGCCGCCCACTTTGGCCAGTACATCCAATGCATCGTTGTGGTCCGGCTGATTCACCTCAATGGCGCGGGTGATGGCCGCACACTTGCGCCGCAGGCCGGCATCGGACAGACCGGCACCGCGGCCGGTTACCGTCTCCACGGGCATATTTAGCAGCACAGCGGCAACCGCGCTGGAGGTGGTAGTGTTTCCGATGCCCATTTCTCCGGTGGCAAGCAGCTCATACCCTTGCTGCGCATAGCCTTTGACCAGCTCCATACCGTAGGCAATAGCCTGACCGGCCTGTTCCCTGCTCATAGCGGGGCCAACGGCGATGTTGCCGGTACCGTCGGCGATGTGACAGCCGTCCACGCCGTCCACACAGGTCAGCATACCCATATCCACGGCAAACACATCAGCATGAGCACTGGCCGACATCAGACAGACCGAGGAGCGATGATCGCGGATCTGGCCCGCCATGGCGGCGGTAACCGATGCGTCGGTCTGGGTCACGCCCTCAGCCACCACGCCGTTGTCGGCGCAGAGCACCACCACGGCACGCTTATCCACGCGCACCTGCGGTTTGCCGATCAGCGCGGCGATTTTGACCACCATTTCCTCAAAACGTCCCAAGCCGTTCAGGGGTTTGGCGATGGCATCCCAATGAGCCCGTGCCTGTCGGGCGGCGTTTTCATCAGGCAGAGCGATGGTTTGATTCAAAGCATCGAAATTCAACATCATAGTCAGTCTTCCTTTTCCCATTGGGAAAGCATATCCCGCATCCATTCGTATACATCCATACCGTAGACCGGGTTCAGATTGTCGGGTGACAAGACCTCATTCACAGCTCCCTGTGCGACAGTCTTTCCTTTGTGCATCAGCAGAGCGTTGGTTCCAAAGGCCTTGGCCAGCGACAGGTCATGCACCACGCTGACCACGGCGCGACCGGGCTGCTTCAACCAGTCGGCAATCAAACCAAACACCTGCTTCTGATAGACCAGATCCAGATGGTTGGTTGGCTCGTCCAGCAGCAGGAGTTTCGGGTCCTGCGCAAAAACCTGCGCCAGAAAGGTACGCTGCAGCTCGCCGCCGGACAGGGTCAGCACCGACTGGTATCGCTGCTCCTTCATTCCGGCCAATTCCAGCGCTTCCTCCACCGCCTGCTCATCGGAATCCTTGCGGCCGGACAGCAGACCGTTGGAGTGGGCGTATCGTCCCAAGCGGACGACCTCTTCCACGGTGAATTCATAACCCACAAAGTGGTTCTGGGCCAACACGCCGATCTCGCGGGCGCGTTTGGCTGCTTTTTCCTTCTTTACATCCTTCCCGTGCAGCAGCACCTGCCCGGAGTAGCTCACGCCCTGGGTAACGGCATTAAGCACGGTGGATTTACCAGCTCCGTTGGGGCCCACGATCATCAGCCACTGGCCCTCGGACACCGAAAAGCTCAGATCATCCACCACGGTGTGAGTACCGTAGCTGACGGTCAGATTCTGTACGTTCAGCATACGCTCACCCCTTTCTCGTGTGGTAGAAGATGAAGATGAAGACCACGGCGCCCACCAGACTGGTCACCACACCGATGGGCAGCTCCAGCGGATTGAGCAGGATGCGGGCCACCAGATCGGCCAGCAGCAGGAAGACCGCGCCGCCGAAGGCACAGGCAGGCAGCAGACGCTTATGGTTGGGGCCCACGATCATACGAACCATGTGCGGAGTCACCAGACCCACAAAACCGATGGTGCCGCCGATGGAC
>JAZOBG010000209.1:0-2337 GCA_045595865.1 Oscillospiraceae bacterium | reverse complement strand
CTGAAGCACAACCCTGCCTCCCGCCGCATTATGACCAACATCTACAACCACCACGACCTGCATGAAATGGGGCTTTATCCCTGCGCTTATTCCATGACCTTCAACGTGTCGGGCAAGACCCTGAACGCCATTTTGAATCAGCGCTCTCAGGATATGCTGACCGCCAACGGCAGGAATGTCATGCAGTATGCCGCGCTGGTGCACATGATGGCGCAGGTCTCCGGTCTGGAGGCCGGTGAGCTGGTCCATGTCATTGCCGACGCCCACATCTACGACCGCCACGTTCCTGTGGTGGAGCAGCTGATCGAGCGGGAGCCGCTGCCCGGCTGCAAGCTGTGGATCGACGAGAGCATCACCGATTTCTATTCCTTTACCAAGGACAGCCTGAAGCTGGAGGGCTATCAGGGCCATCCGCTGGACGCCAAGCTGATCCCGGTGGCGGTGTGACCTATGGATTTAATCGTTGCTGTTGATAAAAACTGGGCCATTGGCAAAGATGGCGACCAGTTGATTTATATTCCGGAGGATCTCAAGCGATTCAAAAACCTGACCATGGGGCATCCGGTCATTCTGGGCCGAAAGACGCTGGCCACCTTTCCCGGCGGCCGTCCGCTGAAGGGCCGCCGCAATCTGATCCTGTCCCGCAATGCCGACTTCGCCCCCGAGGGAGCCGAGGTCTATCCTGATGTGGACAGCCTGCTGGCCAACGCCCCGAACGATTCCTTTGTCATCGGCGGTGCCAGCGTGTATGAGCTGCTGGTGGACAAGTGCGACACCGCCCATGTGACCAAAATCGACGCGGAATACCCTGCCGACACCTGGTTCCCCGATCTGGACGAGAAGGGCTGGCAGGTGGTGGCAGAGGAAGGCCCCTACGAGCACGGGGGGGTCAGCTACCGCTACGTGACCTATAAGCAGGTGAAATGATGTACCGGGAAGCAATTGCGAATTATTGCCCCACCTGCCCGCAGGAGGCTGCCGACAAGGCCATGATGCTGGAGTACATCGACCGCTTTCCCGACACCATTCTGCTGCGGGAAAACCAATGGGCTCACATGACAGCATCCGGCTTTATCGTCAATGCCGATGTCAGCAAGGTTTTGTTCGTCCATCACAACATTTATAAGGTGTGGGCATGGACGGGTGGCCATGCCGATGGGGAGCCGGATATGCTCAAGCTGGCGATGAAGGAGGCCCGGGAGGAGACGGGCGCCCAAAGTCTGCGCCCCTTGCGCCCGGACATCGCTTCCATCGAACTGCTTGCCGTCTGGGGCCATGAAAAGCGGGGCAAGTGGGTGCCGGGGCATCAGCATCTGAACGTCAGTTACGTGCTGGTGGCCGACGAGGAGGATCATCTGCAATATTGCCCCGAGGAAAACAGCGGTGTGGCGTGGCTGCCGGTGGATATTCTGCCCCAATTGACCAACGAATGGCAGATGGACCCCATTTACGCCAAACTGCTCAAGCGGGCAAACCAGTGGAAGTGACAGAGGACCGGTGGATTCAACCATCGGCCCTCTTTTTTGATATGGGAAGGCGGTCGTACCACCGCAGGGAGTCGGTGGTACCGGTGGAGCGCAGGGTCCAGGCAGACAGGAACCCGTCGGTCAAGAAGAGGAGCAGAATCGGAAAAGTCCATCCGGCCGGGATGACCGAGATCAGGCGCTCCACCCACGGGTGGACCCAATAGACCAGGTTCAAGGCTAAAAGGCCCCAGAAGCCGGAAAACAGCAGACTGACTCTGCCGTTCAGGTTCCAGAGTCGGTCGGAATAATCCCAGAAACGCACGCCAAGGAACGTCTCATAAAACCAGTCGACGGCATACTCCACAGCGGTGGCGACCAATCCACCCAGCAGAAACAGCAGAAGGGGGTTGCTTTGTACGGAGACGGGCAGATGGGTGATGGCAAGGCCGCCCAGTCCGTACACCGGGCAGAGGGGAAGCAAAATCATGCACTTGCGGTCCTGCTTGTCGGAGCGGGTGATGCGGGCAAAGACCACCTCAAGCAGAAAACCCAGAAAACTGTATATGAGAAACTGCCGGAACAGATCGGCCATGCTGCGCCATCCTTTCAGGTTGTTACTGATAGGATAAGCACAGTGGGAAGATTTCATGCGAAGTAAAATTTTCTCAAAAAGTACGAAAGAAAACCATTGACAAAGCCGGTCAAGATGTGCTATCATACTTTGGCTGATGTTCAGCACCCATGCGGGTGTAGTTCAATGGTAGAATCCCAGCCTTCCAAGCTGGTCGCGTGGGTTCGATTCCCATCACCCGCTCCATACGCGCCTGTAGCTCAGTTGGATAGAGCAACTGCCTTCTAAGCAGTGGGCCGG
>JAZOBG010000208.1:0-7317 GCA_045595865.1 Oscillospiraceae bacterium | reverse complement strand
GGGCGAAGGCACCATGTAATCTCAATGTTTCCCACAAAGAGGCTGAGCATTTTGCTCAGCCTCTTTTTCCTCTCCTCAAGTCACAAATTTGACACAACTTTGCCACAAAAATGCGTTTAATCGTTTGGCAGGTCTTGGTATTATCTTCTTGTCATATTCGTACTGTTATTTGTTTGGTAAAACAAGAAATTTGGCGAATGTAACAAAACAAAAAGGAGATGTATCAAGTGAAGAAGAAGATTCTTTCCCTGGCACTGGCTCTGGCACTGACGCTCTCTCTGGCTCCCGCTGCTTTTGCGGCAGAAGGCGATCTTGTCACCGCCCCCGCTCCCTCCGCTCCCACCTATGAGATCGATACCGTCCGCACCGGCAACATGGGCCCCTTGGGCGACGGCATCTACGACCATCCCGAGTATTTCGATGAAGAAGGCGTCATGGGCGTTGTGGCCGACGGCGGTTTCTACATCAACGATTTCCAGATTCCCGCCACCGCGGAAGACCTGGCCGCTCTGGAAGGCGGCTTTGTGGTCAACAGCGAAACCATGAAGTTGGAAGTCATCGACGGCGTCATCACCATGGACGGCAAGGACACCTTCGAGACCTATGCCGAAGCCATCAAGGCGCTGGTCAACGACGAGCTGCCCGGCGGCCTGCACTTCGACCTGTATGACGAAGACGGCGACACCAAGACCGACGTGGTCAAGATGTGGTACACCGAGGGCGTCATCGTCAATGAGATTTCTCAGGACGCCGACGGCAACTACGTCCTGTCCCGCGGCGACCTGACCTTCGTTCCCAGCTACGCCGGCCGTCTGTACGACGCTGACAACTTCTCCGGCAAGCTGAATGAAGTCATCAAACCTGAGAATTTTGACACTACCATTAAAGAGGGCGACTGCGCCATCTTCTACTACACCCCCGACGGCTGGGTCGTGGAACGCGCCACCGAGATCAACGGCATCTATGAGGACGGCAAGGACCACGGCTACTACCAGATCGACGGTGTCCAGTATCCCGACACCATGAAGTACTCCCGCGATAACCTGATCGTTGCCCAGCGCAACGGCGAGTACAACAACGCTCACCAGTACTTCGGCTTCAACGGCAACGACGACGGCCTGAAGACCTCCCTGTGGCTGGATCCCAAGTCCGGCTCCCCCATCGGCCTGTCCGCCAATGAGAATGCCAAGACCTTCCTGACCGCCGCTCTGGCAAACGCCAAGTTCAAGTATGAAGGCACCAAGCTGGCTGATGACGCCACCGAGGCTCAGAAGATTGCTTACGCCGCTCTGGGCGAAGCCATCGAACTGGCTGAGAAGACTCTGGCTGACGAGGCCTCTCTGAACAGTGAGTACGACTTCTACACCTATTACCTGTATCTGAACCTGGCCGGCACCGGCAACGACATCGGCGCCGCTTTCGCCGGTTTCTTCGGCGTGAATGGCTGGGGCTTCAAGAACCCCTATCCCGGTTTTGACGCTCTGTTCGGCACTACCTACGGCATCCCCGTGGCCGGCATCGACACCGTCCGCACCGGCAACAAGGGCCCTCTGGGCGACGGCATCTACAACCACCCCGAGTATTTCGACGCTGACGGCGTGTACGGCGTTGTGACCGACGGCGGCTTCTACATCAACGACTTCCAGCTGCCCGCTTCCGCTGAGGAACTGGCTGCACTGGGCGAAGAAGGCTTCGTGGTCAACCAGGGTACCACCTCCCTGGCCGTCGTCGACGGCAAGATCATGCTGGACGGCAAGGATGAGTTTGCAACCTACGAAGAGGCTGTCAAGGCCTTCGTCAGCGACGAGGTTCCCGGCGGCCTGCACTTCGACCTGTACGACACCACCGGCGACGGGGTGACCACCGTCATCAAGATGTGGTACACCGAGGGTGTTATCGTCAACAGCATCGAAGAGACCGACAACGAGGACTTTATCGTCCATCGCGGCGACCTGACCAATGTCCCCTCCAACGCAGGCCGTCTGTACGACAAAGAAGACTTTGCCGGCGAAGGTTACACCATTCTGGAAAACAACTTTGACGAGTCCATCGAAGAAGACGACGCTGCCATCTTCTATTACACTCCCGACGGCTGGATCATGGAGCGCGCCACCGAGATCAACGGCATGTTTGAAGGCGGCGAAGACCACGGTTACTATCAGATCGACGGCGTTCAGTACACCGACACCATGAAGTACTCCCGCGACAACCTGATCGTGGCTCAGCGCAACGGCGAGTACACCAACGCTCACAAGTACTTCGGCTTCCTGTCCAACGAAGAGGGCCTGAAGACCTCCCTGTGGCTGGATCCCAAGTCCGCCTCCCCCATCGGCCTGTCTGCCAACGAGAACGCCAAGACCTTCCTGACCTCCGCTGTCGCCCAGGCCAAGGCCAAGCTGGCTGCTGTCACTCTGGATCAGTACGCCACCGCCGAGCAGAAGTTCGCTTACGAATCCCTGGAAGAAGCCATTGAGCTGGCCGAGAAGACTCTGGCTGACGAGGCTTCCCTGAACAGCGAGTACGACTTCTACACCTACTACCTGTACCTGTCTCTGGCCGGCACCGGCAACGACATCGGCGCTGCTTTCTCCGGTTTCTACTCCGGTAAGGAAGCAGGCTTCAACTGGGGCTTCAAGAATGCTTACCCCGGTTTCGATGCCCTGTTCGCCGCTGAGGAGCATACCGTCGTCAAGGGCGATACCCTGTGGAATCTGGCTGTCGCACACTACGGCAACGGTCTGGCTTACACCAAGATCGTGGAAGCCAACGGCATCAAGGACGCCAACCTGATCTACGTTGGTCAGAAGCTGGTCATCCCCGCCTGATAACAAGCGATTCGTTATTCCTTTCGCAAGGTGAAATGAAATTGCATCCGCAAACAGGAACGGCCCGTCAATCGACGGGCCGTTCCTGCCTTTCTGACAAACGGGCGGCCGTCGGATCACAACCGACAGCCGCCCTTATCACATCACACAATATTACTTTTTTGCCTGTTCTCTGAACTTGATGCCCTTCCATACGCCGCTGTAATAACGGAAGTATATCATCGTTGCGCGGGCCAGCAGATCAACCAGGAATGCAATCCACGCACCCCAGAGCTCCCATCCCAGTACGGTAACCAGCAAGGTGGCCAGCACGCTTCGCACGATCAGAACGGTGACCAACACAGCCATGGCGGTAAATCGGGTGTCCCCGGCACCCCGCAGTCCACCCGTGATGACAAAAGAGTCGGTCTGAACCGGCAGGCCCAGTGCAATCAGGAACATGATCTCTGCCCCCATGGCAATAACCACCGCGTCGGTAGTAAACAATCCTACAATAACGCTGCGCAGCACAATGATCAGCACCATCAGCGCCAGTGATGCCCAACGGGCGAGAGAACGGGTCCGGTTCAAATAAATAACCGCCATATCCGTGCGGCGGCGGCCCAAGCTCTGCCCCACCATCGTGGTAGATGCCGTGGAGAATGCCTGACCCAACAGCCAACTGAAAGACTGAATGCTCAGCAGGATCTGGTGCGTAGCATACTGCAGATCCCCCAAAGAACTGACCGTCCGGGTATAAATGATGATACCGATCCGCATAAGCACCTGCTCCAGCATGGCCGGCAAACCCACCTGAACCATATTGCCGAGGATCACACGGTCAAAAGAAAATCGCTCTTTGAAGCTGATATACAGATAAGACTTCTTCCGCAAAACCACTGTCAGCGCGATCACGAAAGCCACTGTCTGCCCAATCACCGTGGCAATCGACGCGCCCGCCACGCCCAATGCAGGGAAACCCAGCTTGCCGTAAATCAAAACATAATTGAATACCACATTGACCACGTTGGCCACGGTATTGTAAATCATGGGTATACGGGAATTGCCTACGCCACGCAGAGCGGCCGTCATTGTAAAGGTCAGACAAAGGGGAACAAATCCGCAGAATTGAATGCGCAGGTACTGCGCAGAGGCTTGAATCGTCGTCTCCGAGATCTCCGGCCCCATGAAACGGACCATCCATTCGGCACCGAAAATTCCCACCACCATCAGCACTGCGCTCAGAATCAGATTCAGCAGCATAGCGTGCCGGAACACCCGGTTGGCCCGCTCCTGATCCTGCTGCCCGCGGCTGCGTGCGATCACCGCCGTGGCACCGATATTCAACGCCTGTATGGCGGTCATCAGGGTAAATTTCGGACTTCCGGCCAAGCCCACGGCGGCCAGACCAATAACACCCACCTCGCCGGGGATACGGCCCACCATGATCTGGTCCACAAATGTGGTCAACTGAGACAGGATCAACTCCAACAGACTGGGCCAGCTCAACATCACCACATCGCGGGTCAGCCTTTTTTTGCTGACACCTTCCGGCAAAGGAACTTTGCCGACTCTTCCGGTTTCCGGTTCCTCCGGACCGTAGGGCAGCAAATCCAGTGCGGTTTCCATCATTCGTTTTTGCGACATATCGGTCTCCTTTCCGCACGAATCTGTAAGTCTTTTCCAAAATTATACGCCTGCACCTGCAACAAGTCAAGCACCTTACAAATTTATAGCCACTCCGCGTTCCTCGCAGTTCTTCCATATACAAAATGATCCCCTGAAGCTGTTCAAACCGCTTCAGGGGATCATTATAATTGGAATTATTCCACTGTTTTTCCAACCGGACGACCATCCGCATAGACACCCTATTTTCAGGGAAATCCGCTGACAGGCTGCGGCCGTACTTCCCGCCCAAATCAAGCGATTTTCCTCGCCTTATCTCGCATAGAGCAGACCGACGATCCCATTCCGCAGTCCACAGGGCAGAATTTTGCAAAGAAGGCTCAGACATTTGTACCCAAGGCCAATAGCATAAATCGGCTTGACCCGCTTTTTCAGGGCAATTTTCGCAATATAGCGGCCTGCCGTTTCGGGGCTCATACCCTTCTGCTCGTCCCGCTCCATACCGGTCACACTGCGGGCGATCCGCCCGTCGTAAACCTCATCTCCTGCCATGCATTTTTGTCTGGCATCGGTAAAACCGGTACAGATATCCCCCGGCTGGAGGGCGGTCACGGTGATTCCAAAGGGGCCAACCTCGTTGGCCAGGGCACAGGTATAGGACTCAACGGCCGCCTTGGCAGCCGAGTAAAAGGTCTGGAAAGGGATATGTGCCACAGCAGCCACCGAGCTGATGTTGACAATCCGCCCTCTGCCCCTTGGACGCATAACGGGCAATGCCGCCCGATTCACGTGTACCATGCCGAAGAAATTCACATCAAACTGCGCCTTTGCCTGTTCGCTCTCAGTGAACTCCACTGCACCAGAGATTCCAAAACCGGCGCAATTGACCACAAGATCCAGCCGCCCTTCCCGATCGACCACCTGCCGCACGGCAGCCTCCACGGCGGCCTCATCGGTCACGTCCACGGGAATATGGGTGATCCCCTCTGCCGGAATATCCCGGCGGCTGAATTCATACACAATGCAGCCCCGGTCACGCAGGGCCGCAGCAGTACATCGTCCGATGCCGGAACTGCCCCCGGTCACAATTGCTACTATTTTACTCGTTTCAATTCACCCTCTCCGGCTTCTTACAAGATCAAATGATAGTGCCGCAGGGCAGCCTCGATCCCACCCTCATGCAAAGAGCAGGTAACGTATTCCGCTGCTGCCTTGACCTCGTCCGGCGCATTCCCCATAGCTACACTGTGCGGAACACTACGCAGCATGGGAAGATCGTTGGTGCTGTCTCCGATGGCATAGCAGTCTTCCAGCCGAACATCCAGCAGCGTAATCATCTGCTTCAGACCACTTTCCTTGGAGTATCCACGCAAGGTGATCTCCAGCATACCTCCCTCGCGAAATATTACGGTGCCGTGTTTTTGCATGAAGTCCAGAAATCGCACCGTGTCACTGTCCGTCCGGGGAAACACACACAATTTATCAAAGTGAAAACCGGGAGTATCCACACTTTGATTCACATCAAATTTATGCAGGACGAATTGCGACCAGGTCGTCGCCATGATCTCCAGCCTGTCTTCGTGGGTCATATCGTACCAAACGCCATGCTCAGCCTCATAGACCGTGTCCATGCGGCAACTGCGGGCCACTTTGATGATCTCCCTCCCCAATTCCGGGTCAAATTCGGCGTGAGAAACCACTTCGTCATTAAAAACAAGATGCTGCCCGCAGGCGCACACATAGCCGTCAAACCCGATGGCTTTTATCTGCGGGTCAATGTGGGAATAGGGACGCCCGGTGTTGATCAAACACAGATTTCCCTGTTCCCGTGCCGCACGGATGGCATAAATCGTTGAATGCGGAACATACCCGTTTCCGTCTACGATGGTTCCGTCAACATCAAAGAAAATCAGCTTTTTGCCCATTCTATTGCTCCCTGCAAACAATCGATCTTATTTCGAACAAGTATAGCACGAAAACCTCCAAATTACAAGAAACGCATATCGTCTGCCCGGCAAATACAAAATCCCCCGTTTGGCTCGGAGGGAGTCGAAACCTCCTATAAGGCGGAAACGAGGGATATGGAGTCCGCGACGACGCAGTGGCGGGATTTGAACCCACGGCATTGCCGCCGCTGTCGCGGTCGGTCATGCCGAAACGGCGGATTTGACGGCGCTGTCGCGCCAAGAGGCCGTGGGTTCTTACCTGCTCTTCACAGCAAAAAAGGCCTGACGCTCATGCGTCAGACCTTTTTTGGTCCGAGTGGCGGGATTTGAACCCACGGCCTCTTGGACCCGAACCAAGCGCGATACCAAGCTTCGCCACACCCGGATAGGACCCATATATTATACGGAATTTACCTTTCTCTGTCAAGAAAAAAGGCGTCGTTTCCGAGCCAAATACACTTTTTTATATTTCTCTCTTGACATTTCTCTTTAGTGTGGTAAAATGCTAAAGTGCTACCGCGGTAGCGTAGCATTGTTTGCATTTAGGAGGATATTGAAATGAAAAAGATAATTGCTCTACTGCTTGCTTTGGCTATGGTGTTCGCTCTGACTGCCTGCGGTCAGAAAAATAAGACTATGGTTTACGCCGTGGAAGCCGGCTCCGCCGGTGAGGCTGAAGTCACCGCCCTGAACCTTGCCACCAACCCCGTGCTGGCCCAGGCCGACGCCCTGATGGAAGTGGCCGCTGGCACCTCCGACGCCGCCGTGATCGATGCTCTGATGGCCGCTGCCATGATCGGCGAGGGTACCTCCTACGCCAACCTGACCTACACCGTGGGTCTGAACAGCGAAGAGTACGGCGTTGGCTTCCGCAAGGGCTCCGACCTGGCCGCCGAGCTGAACGCCTTCCTGGTGAAGCTGTATGCCAATGGCGAGCTACA
>JAZOBG010000207.1:0-6630 GCA_045595865.1 Oscillospiraceae bacterium | reverse complement strand
GCAGAAAAAAGCAAAGAATAACAGGGGGCTGACCACAAAATGAAAAAATTCCTTTCCCTTTTTCTGGTGCTCTCCCTGCTGCTGTGCGGTTGCTCCATCGAAATCGTATTGGCACCCGAGCTCTCTGCCACCGATGGTACTTTGACGGTGCATTTCATCGATGTGGGTCAGGCAGACTGCGCACTTCTGGAATGCGGCGGCGAATATATGCTCATCGACGGCGGCAATGTGGAGGACAGCAGTCTGGTGGTTTCCTATTTGAAAAATCAAGGAATTGAACATCTGGACTATATGATCTGCACCCATGCCCACGAGGACCACGTGGGCGGCCTGTCCGGTCCGCTAAACAGCTGTACAGTGGGGCAGGTGTTTTCGCCTGTTGCTGAGTATGATTCCACGGCGTTTGAGAGCTTTCTGAAATATACCGGGGCGCAGGGGCTGGAGCTTACGGTGCCGGAAGCGGATGACTCGTTCCTGCTGGGGGAGGCCCGTGTGACGGTGCTGGGTCCCCGCAAAGAGTATGAGGAAACCAACGATACTTCCATTGTGCTGCGTGTGGATCACGGAGAAAATTCTTTTCTGTTTACCGGAGACATGGAAGTTACGGCTGAGGCAGACCTTTTGGCGGATGGGTGTGATCTGGATGTGGATGTGCTCAAGGTGGGTCATCACGGCAGCAATACATCCAGCAGCTACGCATTTCTGCGCGAGGTCATGCCGGAGTACGGTGTGATCTCCTGCGGCACCGACAATTCCTACGGTCACCCTCACGACGAGGTAACCAGCCGCCTGTACGATGCCGAAGTCACAGTTTACCGCACGGACGAGCAGGGGACCGTTGTTGCCGTAAGCGACGGGATCGGGATCCTATTTACAACTGAAAAGAATGTTCCGCCCACGGGCGGACGCGAAAAAAGGGCTGTCGGATGACAGCCCTTTTGTATTGGAGATGTTCAGCGGGTATGGAAGCGGCGGCGGATCTCACGGGTGAAATCGGCACCTAAAATCAAAATACAGGTGATCAGAAGGGCGAGAGAAAAAGAACCCATGACAGCCAATGCCCAGCGCCCTTCGCCGTGCCACACCGATAGACCGACCACGGCGCCCAGCAGAGCCATGACGGCCAACAGAAGCATGGGCAGCATATTCTGTTTTTGTTTCTCCAAATCGGTAAAGAACAGCACAGCTGAAACCAGAAGTCCGGCAAAGCACACCAAAGGAACCACAAGCATGGCCCAGCCGGGAGCCAGCAGCAGGTCGATCAAAGCGAGCAGAACGCAGGAACAGGCAATCAGCTTGATGGGCTGGCTGATGCGATTATACTCCACTAGATCGGGGGAGAGTACCAGAGTCCACAGCATATACAGTGCCATCAGGACGATGACGCTCCATGCTTTGCCGCCGACACAGAGATTGACGATGGGGCAGGTATATGCCGCCAACAGTATGGGCCAGCGCATGGTTTTTACCAGCTTACGGCGTTGAAATCCCCGTT
Source organism: Oscillospiraceae bacterium (assembly GCA_045595865.1). Classification (GTDB taxonomy): domain Bacteria; phylum Bacillota; class Clostridia; order Oscillospirales; family Oscillospiraceae; genus JAJPXI01. The sequence goes on along the minus strand of JAZOBG010000207.1, from coordinate 5,135 downwards.
TGGACACCGGGGGATAGGTGATCTCAATCTTCAAACAGCTCACTCCCTTCCACATGGATTGCAACTCCATCGGAGAGCAGCAGTTGATGCAGGTGTTCTTCGAAGGTGGGGTCAGCGGTTGTTTTGGTGATGGAAAAGATGGCCGTGTTCTCAAAGGTCACCAGCGAGCAGCTGGCCCGGTTGGTAATAGCGGTGCCCAGTACGAAGTCCATGCTGTCGATGGCTTCGGTCCATGCCTTCGGCATCGTGATCACACCGAGATTGGAAAATGTGCAGGTAAAAATATTGTCACCCAGAAAGCCGTATACCAGCTTTGCCACCGGCTGTTTCAGGACCAGCGGGATGTACTTCAGTGTTTCCACCAGACGAACGGTGGCGGTCAGCATTTCGTCCATGGACTCCTTGGTGACCTTTTCCTGCATCTGGGCGGAAATGGCCGGGATCAGTTTCGGGATCTCAAAAGATCCGTTCAGCGGCAAACGGATGCCGCAATACATGGAGAAATTCCGCACCGTGCGGGAGGGATAAAACTGACGCATGTTGACGGGCAGCTGGATGCTTAAATCGCCTTTGCGCTCGGCGGTGGCTGCCCATGCGGCGCGGAACATCAGGGCCAGAAGATAGGTGGTGACCGTGGCGTCGCATCGCTTGGAGGCTGCCTTCAGCGTGGCTGCGTCCATTTTGAAGTGGAGTACCCGGCAGGGCTTGTGCCGGGACAGGCGACCGCTCATTTGTACCGCCGGTTTTCCTATGAAGCCGGAGGCGGTTTGCCGGGGAGCGCATTGGGGAAATTCGTTGACAAATTCCTCGCCGTGGGGGATGGCCTGCACATCCCAGCTGGGGTCATCGGGTGTGTCGTCCACACCGGTCAGACGCAGGTACTCCGAGGTCAATGCCTTCAAAAATGCCATGCCGCCGGTGCCGTCAGTCAGCACATGGAAAAATTCCACGCTGATGCGGTTCTGAAAATACAGCACACGGAAAGACTGGGAGCCGCTGCGGGAGACCTTTAGTGCCTGACAGGGGATGTGGCGCTCCTCCTCAATGCAGAAGCGGCGTTTGGCAGTGTCCAGATAGTGCCAGAAAAAGCCCTTTTTCAGGGTGGTGGCAAAAGAGGGGAACCGCTTAATGGTGAAGGTCAGTGCCATCTGAAGCAGCTCAGGCACAATCTCGGATTTGAGATACACCGAAAGACGGAACAGGGTCATGCGGCCATGTTCCATGGATATGGGGTAGATTTTGGCGGCACTGTCCAGAGGAAACCAAAGGATAGGAGGGTGAGCGTAGAAGGAACCCAGATGATTTACAGACAGGCGGCGGAGGGACTCGTCCAAAGGCACTCTGATGCTGTCATATCGGAGGATGGCGGCCTCAAAATCCTCCCGCATCCGTTGCTTTTCCCGCCGTGGCAGCAGGCAATGGGCATTAAATTCTGCGAAAAAGGCAGTCAGAAGAGCACGGTGTTCCGTGGAGCATTGTTCCGTATAGATGAAAAAAGGAGAGCTGTTCGATTCGTGCTTCATGGGCAACCTCCTTGCGGGAAATGGGGAAAGCGTTACGATTTCGGTGCGGTGTTTTCGGTTTTCAGGGGCAGGTCGCGGAAGATGGCGGCGGCGCAGGACTCGAATTCCTTGTCATCGGAAGCCTTGCGCAGCGCCTTACCGTGCTTTCCGTTATCTTCAAACAGTCCGATCAGATAAAACCAGAGTTCCTTCATGCGCATCATGGCGTTGCGGCGGCTTTTGAAGGAATTGCAGTAGGATTCATACAATTGGTCGTGGAAGGCACGCAGAGTGTCCAGATCAGCGGGAGCGCCGCCCTTGACCTTGCGGGCCAGCGCCGGGTCGCCGATCAGACCGCGGCCCAGCATGATACTCACCAGAGAGGGGAATTCCTGCTGAACCGATTGGCAGTCGGCAACCGTGTTCAAATCGCCGTTGTAGCATACGGGCAGGGTGCAATTGGGATAGAACGCGGCAAAAACCTCCCGGCGGACAGGGTGTTTGTACATATCCTTCTGCACGCGGGGGTGTATGGTCAGTTCCTTGATAGGGAAACGGTTGAACAGATCCAAAAGGGGTTCGAATTCCTCGGGGTCGACCAGACCCAGACGGGTTTTGATGGAAATCTCGATGGGGCAGCGTGCAAAAACCTCTTCCAGAAAGACCGTCAGGTCATCATATCGGGCCAGAAAGCCGGAACCTTTACCCTTGGCTACTACCGTGCCTGAGGGACAGCCCAGATTCAGGTTGACCTCCTTGTACCCCATGGCGGCAAGTTCACCGGCCGCCCACAGAAAGTCCTCGGCATTGCGGGTCAGAAGCTGGGGGATCATGTGGATTCCCTCGTTGTTTTCGGGCAGCACCTGTTCCAGCTCCTTTTTGCCGAAGCAGTGGGTCTGAGTGGGAGAGAGGAAGGGGGCATAATAGCGGTCAATACCGCCAAACCAGCGGTTATGGACCTGACGAAAATACCGTCCGGTAACACCTTCCAGAGGGGCACAGTCAATACGCATGAAATCAGTCCGTTTCAAAGATAAAGTCGGGTTTTATTGTACATGATTTTGTCATCCGTGGCAACCGGTTTTGTTTGCGGCGGGAATACTTTTGTTTGATGAGAACATATCCTTGTTCCGGGTGATGTTTGTGAAAAAGCAAGTATGGAAAACCGATCTGTTCTGGATCCTGTTTACCGAAGCTGTGGGGGCGCTTTCCGGCTGGCTGACCCGGGAGAGCACCCAACTGTATATGCAGGGCTTGCAGCGGCCGCCCTTGTCGCCGCCCGCCGCTGTGTTTCCTGTTGTCTGGGTCATTTTATTTGCCCTGATGGGCATCGGTGCGGCCCGAATTGATCTGGCCGAGCCATCCCCGGAGCGTACCCAAAGTTTGCGTATCTACATTCTGCAGCTGGCCGTAAATTTTTTCTGGAGTATCATTTTCTTCAATCTTCAGCGCTACGGGTTGGCGCTGCTGTGGCTCATCTTCCTGTGGATCCTGATTGTATGGATGATCCGATCTTTCCGCAAAGTGGATCCTTTGGCTGCACTGCTACAGATCCCATATCTACTGTGGGTCACCTTTGCGATCTACTTGAACTTCGGTGTATGGTTGATGAACTGAACCTTTGCTTATGCTATCCTGATTTACAAAACGAAAGACGATGCAGGCTTACAACCTGCATCGTCTTTATGATTGATCGGATAGTTATTTTCCCAGGCCACGGGCTTTCAGGGAGTTGAGCAGACCGCCGCTGGCAATAATGCCGTCCACGAAACCGGGGAAGGGTGCGGCCTGATAGGTCTTGCCGGTGGTCACATCGGTGATCACGCCGGTGGCAAAGTTCACATCCACAGTGTCACCGGGCTGGATTTCGGCAGCGGCCTCGGGGCACTCGATGATGGGGAAACCGATGTTGATGGCGTTGCGGTAGAAGATGCGGGCAAAGGAGGCGGCGATGACGCACTTGACCTTGCTGGCCTTGATGGCCATGGGGGCGTGTTCGCGGGAGGAGCCGCAGCCGAAGTTGTCACCGGCTACGATGATATCGCCCGGTTCCACGGTGGGGGCGAAATTGGCATCGAGATCCTCCATGCAGTGGGCAGCCAGTGTGGCATCGTCATAAGCGTTCAGATAGCGTGCGGGAATGATCACGTCGGTGTCGACGTTGTTGCCGTACTTATAAATCTTCATCAGAGTATCCTCCTTTACAGGGCAGCGGGGTCAGCTACCACACCGGCGATGGCAGATGCGGCGGCGACAGCGGGGCTGGCCAGAATGACCTCAGAGGAAGTGTGGCCCATACGCCCCACAAAGTTGCGGTTGGTGGTGGAGGCGGCCCGCTCTCCCGGAGCAAGGACGCCCATGTGGCCGCCCAGACAGGGGCCGCAGGTGGGGGTGGAAACGGCGGCACCGGCGGCGACAAAGATCTCGGCCAGACCTTCCTGCAGACACTGCATATAAACTTCCTGCGTGCCGGGGATGACGATGCAGCGGATGCCGTCCGCCACGGTCTTGCCCTTCATGATAGCGGCAGCCTCGCGCATATCTTTAATGCGGCCGTTGGTGCAGGAGCCGATCACAACCTGCTGAATGGGCATGCCGGCCACTTCGCGTACCGTCTTGGTGTTGGAGGGCAGATGGGGCAGGGAAACGGTGGGTTCCAGCGTATTCAGGTCGATGACCACGGTGCTTTCATACACGGCGTCGGGGTCGGCCTCGAACACCTGATAGGGTCGGCTGACGCGTCCGTCCACATAGGTCAGACATTTTTCGTCTGCGGGAAAAATGCCGTTTTTGGCGCCGGCTTCGATGGCCATGTTGCAGATGGTAAAGCGGTCGTCCATTTCCAGCGCGGCAACGCCGTCGCCAACAAACTCCAGAGATTTATACAGAGCGCCGTCCACGCCGATCAGACCGATCAGATGCAGGATGACATCCTTGCCGGAGACATAGGGCTGCAGGGTGCCGGTCAGCTCCACCTTGATGGCGGAGGGGATCTTGAACCATGCCGTGCCGGTGGCCATGCCCGCGGCCATATCGGTGGAGCCGATGCCGGTGGAAAAGGCACCTACGGCACCGTAAGTACAGGTGTGGGAGTCGGCACCGATGATGACCTCACCGGGAGCGCACAGACCCTTTTCGGGGGCCAGCGCATGCTCGATGCCGGCCTTGCCGGTGTCATAGAAGTGGGTGATGTTGTGCTTCTTGGCAAACTCACGGGCGGCGGCGCAGAGCTTGGCCGACTGGATATCCTTGCAGGGGGTATAGTGATCCAGAATGATGGAAACCTTTTCCTTGTCGAAGACCTGCGTAAATCCGGCCTTTTCAAATTCGGTGATGGCAACGGGGGTGGTAATGTCGTTGCCTTGCACCAGATCCAGCTTGCATTCTACCAGCTGTCCAACCTCTACGGAGGGTAATCCGGCGGCCTTGGCCAGTATTTTTTGCGTCATCGTCATTCCCATGTGCGAAAACCTCCTGATATCTTGTAGGGGCAGTATAACGGATTATGGGGGAAAAGAATGTTACATAGGTTACAAAGTGGTTCTTTCAACAGAATTTCCGGGATTTAGGGCAAAAGCAAATATTCTGCGGCCCAAATTGCTGTTTGCGCAAGGGAGCGGATATGTGCTATAG
>JAZOBG010000206.1:0-4313 GCA_045595865.1 Oscillospiraceae bacterium | reverse complement strand
CGGTAAAGTAAGGCTGATAATCCAACGACTCCCAGGTGATGAAGGTACTGCCGGAAAAACCGATGGGATAGCGTTGGCTGCCCAGACCAGCAAAACGGCTAAAATCCATGGCGCGCCTACCGCTACGGCCGTTGTCAAGATAATGATAGTGATTGAGCATCCACAGGGGATCATAGCCCGGCACACGGGTGTTGGAGCCTTGCTGCCAATCCATCCACCAGAAATCAACACCCATCTCCTCGTTGGGATGATGCAGATATTTGAAGTAGGCTTCCATAAACTTCCGATCCGTCACATCGAAGGGGATCGGAATCTCCTGTTCGGCGTCTACGCCCAACTCGCGGGCTATGGCCGGGTACGCCTCTTCGTGAGCTCGCACACCGTCGGCGGGGTGGACATTTAAGGATACATGCAGACCCCGTTCGTGAAGTTCTTTCAACATTCCCTCGGGGTCAGGAAACAGTTCCTTATTCCAGGTGTAGCCCGTCCAGCCCTTGCCGTATTTGGGGTCAATGTCCACATAGTGCCAGCCCATGTCCTGTATGGCCACCGAAATAGGGAGTTTTTCCTCCTCAAAGCGGTCCATTAGCGCCATATACTCTTCCTGCGTGTAGCTGTAATAACGGCTCCACCAGTTTCCCAGCGCCCAGCGGGGCAGCATGGGGGACTTGCCGGACAGTTGGAAAAACAAATCCAGCGTTCCCCGGTAATCCCGGCCGCAGCACATAAAGTACACATCGGTATGATCCTCCGGCGCAGGGGTTACCCACCCGTCAGGCTGGAACAGGAGGGATCCGGAATCGTCAAACACGGTAAATCCGTTCCTGGATAATAAGCCGTCACACAGTTCCACCGGCTTGTCCGGCTCTCCCCAGACCTTGGTTTCATCGGCGGAATCCCGATAGTAGCAATCGCCCACGGTGTTGTCCAGCGTGGAGGCCGTTCCCTTCAGATTGCCCATACGGGCAAATTCCATATCGCCGTAAAACCAGATGCCGGTCTTTCGCAGATAGGGGTTGGACCGCATCTGCACGGTCAGACCATTCGAAGAAAACGGCTTTTTATCGTAGGTGACAATTAAATACTTTGTGACAATCTCCAGTTTGTTCGGCTCGTCTTTAACGGTAAATTCAGGCACCGGGAATTGACGGTTCAGCACGATCTGGGTCTGCTCGTCCACAAATGTACCGTTGGGGCTATATTCCATGCGGATCAGCTGCTCTGTCAGCACGGTAAAGCGGTAAGTCTGGCCGGAAACGATGCTTTCCGGATGGGCCGTACCGCTGTTCACTCCATATTTCTGACTCATCGTTTTTCCTCCACACTTTCTGTATTTGCACCTTTTTCTGGGCCCGTTGCCGTTTCGAGCAGAATATCGACCAGCACCTGTGCCGCACGGCTCAATGGAATCTCCCTTCCGGTCAGAAGGCAAACGGTGCGCCGGAATACACGCTCTTCCTCCAGATTTACCACGAGAATGGACTTCTCCTCCAGATGATGCCGGATCAATTCCCGTGGAACAAAGCTGTATCCCAGCCCGAGTTTGACTGCCCGAACCTGCATATCAAGGGTCGGCATTTCAATGGTGGGAATAAACTTAAGGCCGTGCATTTTGTACAGTTCTGTATAATGGGTTTGAATACTGAAACCGGATTCCACGAAAACCAGCGGCAGCTCCGCCAACTCTTTCAGCGATACATTTTTCCCGGTATATTCCACGTATTTGCGGCCCACAACGGGGACGTTGTCCGAAACGGCAATTTCACACACCGACAGACCGTCCAGATCACTTTCACCGGAAATGCTGAAAATCGCAAAGTCGATGTCGCCGGACTGAATCGCGGCGTTCACCTCTTCACCCGACTGATATTTTATGGCAAGTTTGACCTTCGGGTACTTCGAACAGAAGGTACCGATAGCATCGGATACAATGGGATTAAATACCGCAGACTCGCTGACGCCGACCCGCACTGAGCCGCCCTCCAGCGCGTTGAATTGGTTGACCTCCTGTTCTCCGGAATCAAGGAGGAAAAGCCCCGGCTTGACCCTTGCATAAAGTAATTCTCCGGCACTGGTCAGCCGCACCCCCTTCGAAGTGCGGGTAAACAGCGTGCAATTCAGCTGCCGCTCCAGTGCCTGAATGGTTTTTGTGATAGTCGGCGGGGTCAGCTGCATCACCTCTGCCGCTTTCCCCATGCTACCCAGCGAAGCAACAGAATAAAACGCGCGGTAGTACTCCAAATTAACTGCCATGGCTTCGCCTCCTTTGTGTTAGAAAAGCCGAAATACATATAGTGAAAATGTTTCAATACCGGAAATACCTTATCTGCATTATAATATAACCACACCAAATTGGCAAGCACTGCTTGCCGAGCAGCGCCCCCTGTTTCCGGAACGTCCGGCAAAAAAAGCAAAGGAGCGAACACAATGAAAACAAAGTTCCCCCGCACCCTGAAGAAAGTGCTTTCTGTCACCATGGCAGCAGCACTGGTAATCTCCTGTCTGTCTTTGTCCGCTTTTGCCGCAGACAATGCAGGCGCAGCCTTCCACAAGGATGCCGCTGATCTGATGGATCAGTGGGTCTATGTCGACAAAACCACTGTACTGAGTTCCATGGGTGTGGACCAGAAGACCGAGGCCGAGGTCGAGCCCTGCTACGCACTGGAAAACGTCCTCTACTGCGCCAACCCCGAAGATTCAGAATGTGCCGTTCTCAGCGTTTACGTTCCCGTGGCCTACGTCAAGGAGGCTGTGGACAATGGCAACGGTACGTATACCCTGACCTTTGACGAGACCGCTGTCTTTACCAACGATGTGGGCACCCAGTACACCGTCGGCACCGCCCCCATCATCTATCAGAACAGCGTGGACGGCTACAAGGAAGGCTATCAGCTGACCCTGGGCACCGAGATCAAGGGCGTTTACGGCAACGTGGCCTGCGACGGTGTCAGCCATTATGACGACTACGTGGCAGCCGGCTACATCTTTGTCAGCGTCAGCAGCCGCGGCGTGGACAGCAACCTGCCCATCAGCGACAACCCCTTCGCCAGCGCCATGGGCACCGGCGGTTACGGCCGCAATCTGGAAGGTCAGGGCGCTGCTCCTGCTCCCATCGTTGACCTGAAGGCCGGCGTACGTTATCTGAAGTACAACGACGCCGTTCTGCCCGGCAGCTCCGACAAGATCATCGCGGTCGGCGGCTCGGCCGGCGGTTCTCTGGCCGCTTTGCTTGGTGTGTCCGGCAACAACAGCCTGTATGATCCCTATCTGGAAGAGATCGGCGCCATCATGGACTCCACCGACGATGTTTACGGCGTCCGCGCACAGGCTCCTATTGCCAATGTGGATCTGGCCGACATGGCGTATGAATATCTGCACTCCGGCGAGACCTCTTACTCCGCCGGCAAGGGTCCTTCTGCCGTCACCGTGGATATGACCGCACCCGGTAATGAGTTCTATCTGGATCTTCACAACCTGCTGATTGCAAACTTTGAGACATACATCGACGAACTGGGTCTGGACTCTGCCACCTTCCGCGACGGCTATCTGGCCGCCATCAACGAGGCGTTGGACGAGTATGTCAACTACGGTCTGGCTTTTAACGTTGAGGGTCTGCTGAAGGGCGACAACGTAAGCTCGGTCACCTACAAGGATGTTCAGGGTTTTGTGGACGCCCACGACAGCCTGATTTACGAAAACGGCAAGGTCACTGCCGCCAGCATGGAAGCCTTTGTGGCCGACTTTATGACCCGCTCCAAGGCAATCATGGCCTTTGACACCGAAGCTGCCAAGTCCTGGGAAACCAAATTGTTCGGCGGCGTCGAGGACGGCGCAGCCTACGGCGAGCACTTCTCTGCCCCCCTGCTGGCCGCTTTGGAAGAGCTGTCCGACAAGCACCCCGAAGCCGCCCGTCTGGTTGTAGCTTACACCCGTGCAGAGGACGGCGTGAACAGCGAAGGCAAGCAGGATCTGGTCAAGCTGATGAGCTGCATGACCTTCCTGTCCGGCGAGGAAGAAAGCGATATCGCCCCGCACTGGCGTCTGGGCAACTCCACTATGGACGGTGACGTTGGCTCCTTGATGGCTTACCTGATGGCCCGTGTCCTCAAGGACAATCTGGGCTTTGAGGACGTGGAATTTTATCTGGGCGTGGATGAAATTACCGGCAACGGCCACGGTTTCTTTGACTTCAACTTCCAGAACGCAGAGGTCGGCATTGACGAGATGTGCACCGGCGAAGCCGTTGATGCACCCGCTCTGCCCGAACTGCCCCTCGTGACCTATGAGCCCTCTTCCGGTGGTCAGGGCGGTGG
>JAZOBG010000205.1:0-19800 GCA_045595865.1 Oscillospiraceae bacterium | reverse complement strand
CCGGCACGCTGCTGGGCGGCCTTGTAGCTTTCGAAGTCGGCCAGCAGCAGATACTCGTCGGCCGAGGATGCACCGGCGCCGAAGAGCAGACGGTCGGTCAGCTCGCTGTAAGCCACGCCGTCGTCGAAGCCCTTGGCCAGTCGATCAATGACGTTCTTCAGACCGTCGTTCTGGACGTAATACTCGTAAGAGCGGTAACCTTTGCGCTTCAGGTCGGCCACCTCGGGGGCGGTCAGACCGAATAGGAACATGTTTTCGTCGCCCAGACGCTCGTGCATCTCCACGTTGGCGCCGTCCAGAGTGCCGATGGTCAGGGCACCATTCATCATGAATTTCATGTTGCCGGTGCCGCTGGCCTCCTTGCCGGCAGTGGAGATCTGCTCGCTGAGTTCGCTGGCGGGCATCAGTTTTTCGGCCAGAGAGACACGGTAGTTTTCCAGGAAGACCACCTGCAGACGATCCTTGCAAAGGGGGTCGCTGTTGACCTGTTTAGCCAGAGAGTTGATCAGGCGGATGATCTGCTTTGCCACATAGTAGCCGGGGGCAGCCTTGGCACCGAACAGGAACACACGGGGGGTAAACTCGAAGTGGGGGTCCTCGTGGATCTGCTGATACAGCCAAGTGATGTGCAGGGCGTTGAGTAGCTGACGCTTGTACTCGTGCAGACGCTTGACCTGTACGTCGAACATGGCGTCGGTGTTCAGGCGGATGCCGCTCTCCTTGTGGATATAGCTGGCGAAATTGCGCTTGTTTTCGGCCTTGATGGCGGCAAGGCGATCCAGCACAGTCTTGTCGCCGGCAAATTTCTCCAGACCGGAGATGGCTTCGGGTTGGGTCAGGTAGGCATCGCTGCCGGTGCAGTCGCGCACCAGTTCATCCAGCTTGGGGTTGATTTCACTGAGCCAGCGGCGGTGGTCCACGCCGTTGGTCACGTTCTTGAACTTGTTTGGGGAATGCTCACACACATCACGGAAGACTTCGCGGCGCAGAATGTCAGAATGCAGGGCGGACACGCCGTTGATAGCATAGCAGCCGCACACGCACAGGTTGGCCATGCGCACTTCACCGCCCCAGATGATGGCGTTTTCCTGCACTTTGTGCTGATCGCCGTGGAAAATCTCATTCAGCTGAGCCTGATAGCGGCTGCTGATCTCTACCATGATCTGCCAGACACGAGGCAGCAGATCCTCAAACATCTTCTGCGGCCAACGCTCCAGCGCCTCGGCCAGCACGGTGTGGTTGGTGTAGGCTACACTTCGGGTGGTGATGTGCCACGCTTCGTCCCAGCTGTAACCTTCCTGGTCCAGCAGGATACGCATCAGTTCGGGAATGACCAGAGTAGGGTGGGTGTCGTTGATCTGCAGCACGTGTTTTTCGTGGAAGTTGGCCAGAGTGCCGTACTGAGCCTTGTGCTTGCGGCAGATGGACTGCACGGTGGCGGAAACGAAGAAATACTGCTGCTTCAGACGCAGGGCCTTGCCCTCGTAATGGTTGTCGTCGGGGTAGAGCAGTTTGGCAATGACTTCTGCCATGGCCTGATGGGAGACTGCCTTCAGATACTCGCCGCGGGAGTACAGGGACATATCCACGGGGATGGGGCTCTTGGCATCCCACAGACGCAGGGTGTTTACGTGTTCGGTGTCGTAACCGGCAATGTTCATGTCCTTGGGGATGGCCAGAACCACGTCATAACCGTGGTGTTCGATGTGGTGGCTGCCGTAAGCGTCAAAGACCTCGTTTACGGTGCCGCCGAAACGGACTTCCTCGGTTTCGTCTTCCTTGGTGATCAGCCAGGCGTCGCCCACATCCAGCCACTGGTCAGCCAGCTCTACCTGCTGACCGTCCACGATTTTCTGCTTGAAGATACCCAGCTCATAGCAGATGGAGTAACCGGTGGCAGGAATGTCCAGAGTGGTCATGGAATCCAGATAGCAGGCAGCCAGACGACCCAGACCGCCGTTGCCCAGACCGGCATCGGGCTCCAGTTCAAACAGGTCGGGAGCCGAGAAGCCCAGAGATTCGATGGCCTCCTTCAAAGGCTCCAGTACGCCCAGATTGTAGGCGTTTTTCATCAGAGAGCGGCCCATCAGGAACTCAAGGGACAGGTAATGAACCTGGCGGGCGTTGGTGTCGATGACCTTATCTTCGGTGGTCATCTGACGGGCCGACATGATGTCGCGCAGGACCATGGCGCAAGCCTTGAGAATGTGCTGAGCGGATGCCTCATCCACGTCGCGGCCGAAGTTGCGGCGCAGCTTTGTGACGATCTGTTCGGCCAGATCCTGCTTGGTGTAAGCGTGCATTAGAGTGTTCCTCCTGTGATTTGCTGATAAATTTTCGTATATTCCTTCGCGGAGCGCCCCCAACCGAAGTCGGCGGTCATGGCATTGTATGCCAAAGTATCCCATGCGGCCTTGTTGTTGTGGTACAGGTCAACGGCGGTGCGCAGAACGTTAAGCATATCGTGGGCGTTTACGTCAGAGAACGAGAAGCCGTTTCCGGTTCCGTCGTATTGGTTATAGGGAGTAACGGTGTCCTTCAGACCGCCGGTTTCGCGCACCACGGGCAGGGTGCCATAGCGCATGGCAATGATCTGGCTCAGACCGCAAGGCTCCGCGATGGAAGGCATCAGCAGCATAGTGGCACCTGCATAGATGGTGCTGGACAGTTCAGCCGAGTAGAACAGACGGGCTGCGAAGCGGCCCTTGTAACGGTCGTCGGCATTTTGAAGGGCCTCCTCGTACTTGCGCTCGCCGGTGCCGAGGACTACCATCTGCACATCCATCTCCATGATCTCGGGCAGAACGTGGGTAATCAGGTCAATGCCCTTGTGGTGGACCAGACGGGATACGCAAGCGATGATGGGTACATTGGGGTCGACATTCAGACCCACCGCCTTTTGCAGAGCGGCCTTACAGGCGCGCTTGCCTTCGATGTGGTCGGCAGTATATTCGTGGGCCATGCCCTTGCCGGTGGAGGGGTCATACAGTTGGGTGTCGATGCCGTTCAGAATACCCTTTATCTTGTAATCGTTTTCGTCAACTACTTTTTCCAGACCGTGGGCATAGAAGGAGTTGTGCAGTTCCCCTGCATAGGTGGGGGAGACTGTGGTGATAAAGTCTGCGGCGTAGATGGCACCCTTCATCAGGTTCACGCTGCCCTGATGGGCAAGCAGCTTGTCGTGATAATAACTGCTGTTCAGACCGAATACATCCTCCAGAACGCTGCGGCCATACTGCCCCTGATATTCAATGTTGTGGATGGTAAACACGGTTTTGGTGTTGATCAGGTGAGGGGCAACGCGGTCGGCTTCCATCAGGTACAGGGGAACCAGTGCGGTCTGCCAGTCGTTGCAATGGATGACATCAGGGATCCAGCCCAGCTGTTCCGGGGCTTCGATGATGGCACGGGAGAAATAGGCAAAACGCTCACCATCGTCAAAGTGCCCGTAAATGGTGCTGCGCTTGAAATAGTATTCGTTGTCCACAAACCAGTAGGTCACACCGTCCTGCTGCAGCTCAAAGATGCCGCAATAGGCTTTGCGCCAGGCCAGGGACACCGCAAATTTCATGCGGAAGGTCATCTGCTCCCGCCACTGGGGGCCGATTTTTTCATACAGTGGGAGAATGACATGAACATCATGTCCGCACTCAGCCAGAGCGGCGGGCAGACTGCCGGCTACATCGGCCAGACCGCCGGTTTTGATGAAAGGAGCAACCTCGGAGGCTGCAAACAGAATTTTCATATTTTTTCTCCTTTTCACAGAGAATAGCGGGGGGACGGTGTCCCCCGCTTTTTTGGAATTGTTACACTACCGAGTTCTTTTCGATGGACAGAGGATAGTTTTCATGACCCATGAGCATACGACCGGAGTTGATGGTCACGTTTTTGTCGGTGATGGCGTAAGTCAGGGTGGCACCCTCCTTGACGGTGGTGTTCTGCATCAGAATGCAGTTGGATACACGGGCGCCCTTTTCCACCTTGACTCCGCGGAACAGGATGGAGTTTTCCACCGTGCCGTCGACAATGCAGCCATCGGCGATCAGGGAGCCGTGGGAGCTGGCATCGGCACTGTAATAGGAGGCGGGTAGGGAGTGGATCTTGGTGCGGATGGAACGATCCAAAGTGAACAGCTCGGCCTGTACTTCGGGCTTGAGCAGGTCCATGCTGCGGGCAAAGTAGGAGGCGACAGAATGAATGCGGGCCACATAACCGTCAAACAGGTAGGGGACGATCTTCAGCTGACCGGACATGGCCAGCAACACGCCTTCGGAGAAGGAGTGGATGCGGCGGGCGGCGGCGTAGTCAACCAGGTTCAGCAGCAACTCTTTGGACATGATGTAGCATTCCAGTGTCTCGCAGCCCATGGGTTCGTTGGGGTGGACGGCCACATCGGTGACGGTGCCGTTGGCGCCCACGGTGAAGTAGGTGCAGGCGGAAGGCTCGCCGGTGGGGGTGCGGGTACAAACGGCGGTAATGTCAGCGCCGGTCTGCAGGTGCTGCTCAAAGGCCTTTTCAATAGGCAGGTTGGCCACGATGTCGCCCCATGCCAGGACGACGTAATCCTGACGGATCTTGACCAGATAGGAACGCACATCCACCAGAGAGTCCATGCGGCCGCGGTTGGCGCCGCCGGAGGGAGTCTGTGCATAGCTGAAGGGAGGGAGGATGCGTAAACCGCCGTTCTTGCGGCTGAGATCCCAGTCCTTACCGGAACCCACATGGTCCAGAAGAGACTGATAGCTTTCGTTGACGATCAGACCCACATCGGATACACCGGCGTTGACCAGATTGGACAGCATGAAGTCAATGATGCGGTACCGGCCGCCGAAGGGGACGGAGCAGGTATTGCGGTGCTGAGTCAGCTCACGCAAAGCGGGGTCGGAGCGGTAAGCCAGCAGAATGCCGTGCAGATTATTCATGCGTCGGCACCTCCTTTCACGTCTTCGTAAATCATGGCGCCGGGTTCCACCTTGCCGCCGGGGCCAACGTGTACGCCGGAAGCAACCACGGCAATCTCGGGATCATCCTGATCGGCAGCGCCCACAACGGCGTTTTCTTCAATGACGGCGTTTTCCGCCACGATAGCGTATTCCACCTTGGCGCCGGCCTTGACTACCGTGCCGGGCATCAGGACGGATGCGTGGACATAAGCGCCCTTTTCAACCGTGACCGAGTAGAAGACCACCGAATCCTTCAGGGTGCCGTAAATCTCGCTGCCGCCGGTGACCAGACTGTGGGAGATCTCGGCCTCAGGGCCGGAAAAATGAGGCGGACGGCCGGGGCTGCGGGCGTAAATGGGCCAGCTTTCGTCGTACAGATCAAAGCCGGAATTCGGGTTGAGCATATCCATGTTGGCATCCCACAGGGAGCGGATGGTACCCACGTCCTTCCAGTAACCGGAGAAACGGTAGGCGCTCATGATCTCGCCGGCATTGAGCATATTGGGAATGATATTCTTACCGAAGTCGTTGCTGGAATTCTCATCGGCCTCGTCGGCTGTCAGATACTCACGCAGTTTGCTCCAGGTGAACACATAAATGCCCATGGAGGCCAGATTGCTCTTGGGGTTCTTGGGCTTTTCCTCGAACTCGTAAATGCGGTCGGTCTCATCTACGTTCATGATGCCGAAGCGGGAGGCCTCATCCATGGGGACCTCCATGACCGAGATGGTACAGGCTGCATTGGTCTCGCGGTGATGGCGGATCATCTTGCTGTAGTCCATCTTGTAGATGTGATCGCCCGAAAGGATAAGCACATACTCGGGGTCATACAGCGAGAGGAATCCGATATTCTGATAAATGGCATTGGCAGTGCCTTTGTACCAGGTGCCCTGCTCGCCCTTCTGAACATAGGGGGGCAGGACATGCACACCGCCGTCGGAACGGTCCAGATCCCATGCTGAGCCGTTGCCCAGATAGGCGTTGAGTTCCAGAGGCTGATACTGGGTCAGCACGCCTACGGTGTCAATGCCGGAATTGGCGCAGTTGGAAAGGGGGAAGTCGATGATGCGGTACTTGCTGCCAAAGGGGACAGCGGGTTTTGCCACGTGGCTGGTCAGTGCGTACAGTCGGCTGCCCTGGCCGCCGGCCAGAAGCATTGCTACACATTCCTTTTTCATTCCTTCACCTGCTTTTCCAGTTTTGGGGAGGGTTGCTGGTCTGCGCTGGGTGTGGTTTGAGGGTGGGGTTTTGCTTTATGGGTACATTTCAGAATGACAGCTCCCATGGGAGGTATGTCGACCGGAATGGATTGCGCGAAACCATGGCAGGGGCGGTATTCGCTTTGGGTGGGCGGATTGAGATGGCCTTTGCCGCCAAACTCGATGCGGTCGGTGTTGAACACCTCTTCATATCGGCCTGTATAGGGTACGCCTACCCGGTAATCCTTTCGGAACACGGGGGAAAAGTTGACGGCTACCAGCAGCTCGCGGTTCCGTTTGTCCATGCGGCGGAACAGAATGGTGTTCTCGTCTGCGGCATCCGGTTCGATCCAGGAAAAACCGTTCCAGGAATCGTCCTGCTGCCAGAGAGTCGGCTGCTGCAGATAAAGAGAATTGGCTGCCTTAAAGAAGGCGTGCAGTTTGCGGTGAGCTTCTCCGTCCGTGTCCTGTTGATCCAGCAGATGCCAGTCCAGAGAGTACTCAAAATGCCATTCGTTCTGTTGACCGAATTCGCAGCCCATCATGGTCAGCTTTTTGCCGGGGTGGGTCAGCATGTAGGTGTAAAAGGCCCGCACACCGGCAAATTTCTGTTCCTTCATACCGGGCATTTTATTCAGCAGGGACCCCTTCATATGCACCACTTCATCGTGGGAGATGGGCAGTACGAAGTGTTCGTCAAAGGCATACATCAAGGAAAAATTGATATCTCTGTGATGGTATTTGCGGAAGATGGGATCTACTTTGACATAGCGGCAGATGTCGTTCATCCAGCCCATGTTCCACTTCAGGTGGAAACCCAGTCCTTGCTCATCCACCGGAAAGGATACCTTGGGCCAGGCGGAAGATTCTTCGGCGATCATCAGCACATCCGGGTGTTCGGTGCGGATGACCGAGTTAAGCCGTTTCAGAAAGGTGACCGCCTCCAGATTTTCTCGGCCGCCCTTTTCGTTGGGTTCCCATTCACCCTCTTTGCGGCTGTAATCCAGATAGAGCATGGAGGCCACCGCATCCACCCTTAAAGCATCAATGTGGTATTCTTCCAGCCAGAACAGGGCGGAGGAGATCAGGAAATCCTGCACCTCTTTTTTGTTGTAATCAAAGATGCGGGTACCCCATTCGGGGTGTTCCCGTTTCAGAGGATCGCTGTATTCGTACAGGGTGGTTCCGTCGAATTCAAACAGGCCGAAGGTGTCCTTGGGGAAGTGGCCGGGTACCCAGTCCAGAATCACGCCGATGCCGGCCTTGTGCAATTCATCCACCAGATACATGAAATCATGGGGAGTTCCGAATCGGCTGGTGGCGGCGAAATAACCGGTGCACTGGTAACCCCAGGAATCGTCCAGAGGGTGCTCGGTAACCGGGAGAAGCTCCACGTGGGTGTAACCCATCTGCTTCGCGTAAGGGACAAGCCATCGGGCGATTTCACGGTAGGGGAGAAAGACTCCGCCTTCACCCCGCCGCCAGGAGCCCAGATGAACTTCGTAGATGTTCATGGGCCTGTCGTAGGCAGCGTGCCGTCTGCGTTGGGAGATCCAGGCACGGTCACCCCAGGGATGGCCCGACAGATCGAAGCATTTGGATGCCGTGTCCGGCCGGAATTCGGCGTGGAAGGCATAGGGGTCGGCCTTGGAAAGTACGGTGCCGTCGTTGGTGTGCACCGCATAGCGATAGGTGTCGTACTGCCTCAGACCGGGAGCAAATCCTTCCCACACGCCGCCGTCCCGAAGGACCAAGGGCAGCGCAGCCGGATCCCAGTTGTTGAAGTCACCCATCAGGCAGACTTGCTTTGCGTTGGGAGCCCATACCTGAAAGCGCCAGCCATCCTGTCCGTTTTCGGTGCAGGGGTGAGCACCCATCTGCGTCCAAAGTCGGACGGGGGTTTGGTTCTGCATGGAGGCGCCTCCTTTCCGATGGGATATACGGCCTATTGCTATTTTTATAAGTATACCATTGTCTGTATCGGAAAACAAGGAGAGCAGAGCAAAATTTTCATCAACGAAAAAATATTTTTGCTGAAGAAAAGAGGTTGACTTTAACGACGGAAAGTGTTAAAGTGTCTGTAACAACAGAAAGGATCATGTGCTTATGAAGGCTTCCACCGCAATGTATGCCTATTATTACCGCTGCTATGGCAGCGGTTCTTTGGCGTGTTCATAAACGGTGGCGACGGCTTGATAGGGTTTGAAACGGCCGCGGCGTTTGTGACACGCCGCGGCTGATTTATGTTTTCTTTTGGGAAAGGACGATGGTTATGGTATTGGTATTGAAGCACGGCTGTACTGCGGAGCAGATGCAGGAGGCCATTCTGGCCATGGAAAAGGGCGGGGTCAAGGTCATGGTCTCCCAGGGTGCCGAGACCACCATTCTGGGTGCTGAGGGCAATGCTGCCAATCTGGATGAGGAGTTTCTTGCTCAGCTGCCCGGCGTGGAGCGGGTCATGCGGGTTAGCGAACCCTATAAGAAGGCCAACCGGAAGTATCACCCCGACGACAGTGTCATCGATATCGGCAGGGGCGTCTTGGTGGGCGGCAGTAAACTGGCCATCATCGCCGGTCCCTGCTCGGTGGAGAGTGAAGAACAGATCACTGCCGTGGCCCGGGATGTGAGGGACGCGGGTGCCTGCGCTCTGCGCGGCGGAGCCTACAAGCCCCGTACTTCGCCCTATTCTTTTCAAGGTATGGGTTTGGATGGCTTGCGTTTGCTGCATGAGGCCAGCCGGGCCACCGGCCTGCCGGTGGTCACCGAGCTGATGAGTGCCGACCAGCTGCCCTTCTTTGAGGAGTGGGTGGACGTCATTCAAATCGGTGCCCGCAATATGCAGAATTTTGATTTGCTGAAGAAGGTGGGTAAGACCAACAAGCCGATTCTGCTCAAGCGCGGGCTGTCCTCCACCATCGAAGAGTGGCTCATGTCCGCTGAGTACATCATGGCCGGCGGCAACGACAAGGTCATCCTGTGCGAGCGCGGAATCCGCACCTTTGAGACCTACACCCGCAATACGTTGGATCTGTCCGCCGTACTGGCTGCCAAGAGCCTGTCTCATCTGCCCGTGGTAGTGGACCCCTCTCACGCCTGTGGCCGCGCATGGATGGTTGAGCGTATGGCCATAGCGGCCGTGGCGGCCGGTGCAGACGGCCTGATCATCGAGGTCCATAACGATCCTAAGAATGCCCTGTGTGACGGCGCTCAGTCTATCACACCGGCTCAGTTTGGCGATTTGATGGATAAACTGGCACCTGTTGCCGCCTGTGTGGGGAGAAGCGTATGAAGATTGCAGTGATCGGTCTGGGTCTGATCGGCGGTTCCATCGCCATGGCTCTGAAGGACTTTGAAAATGCGGTCGTGACCGGTGTGGTGCGCTCACAGCGCACGCTGGAGCTTGCCGTGGAACGGCAGGCTTGTCACAAGGTTACATTGGATCCTGTGGAGGCTATTACGGACGCTGATGTGATATGGCTTTGCATGCAGCCCATGGCGATCCTTGCCTTTTTGCAGGAACACAAGGATCGGTTTAAACCGGGAACTCTGGTCACCGATGTATGCGGCATCAAAACCGCTGTTATGGAGGCGGCCAAAGTCCTGCCCGATACCGTAGATTTCATCGGCTGTCACCCCATGGCGGGTAAGGAGACCTCCAAGCTGGACAACGCTGAAGCCTCTCTGTTTCGCAACGCCCATTTTATTATCACGCCCCGGGCGGAAAGCACGTCCGAGCATATTGAGCTCATGGAGCGCATGGCAAAACATATGGGGTTCCGGGATGTGGTCAACACGACGCCGGAACAGCACGATGCGATCATTGCCTACACCAGTCAGGTCATGCACGTTATGGCGGTTGCTGTGTGCGACGATCCTGACCTGTTTGACTGTAAGGGGTTTGAGGGTGGCTCCTTCCGTGATTGCACCCGTGTGGCTGCTTTGGACGTGCCACTGTGGAGCGAGCTGTTCTCGCTGAACGCTCCGGCGCTAACTCGGTCCATCCGCCGTCTGGAGGACAATCTGCGTGCCTACCGTGAGGTGCTTGAGGCAGGGGATGTGGAGGCCCTTTCGGCGAAACTGACCTACTCCTCTGACCGCAAACGGCAGATGAATATTGAAGCAAAACGCGGTGACGACGTGCATTGAGCAAATGAAAAGGAAAAAGGCTTGACAAGCAGAGCGTGTCAAGCCTTTTGGTGTCTTTGGGTTCAGTGTCCTGCAGAGATTTCGCCGCAGAGATTCTGGGTGAACAGGGTGCGGATCAGGCCGGGATTGTCAGTCTGACCAAGGACCCACATCAGTTTGGTCACGGTGGCCTCGGTGGTCATGTCCAGACCCTGGATGACGCCCTGGTCCAGCGCCTTCTGACCGGCCTGATACAGGGAAAAATCGCTGCGTTCGTACAGACACTGGGAGCAGACCACCACTGTCATGCCGGCCTCGGAGGCCTTCTGCAGTTTGGAGATCAGATCCCGGCGGATGAAGTGCAGGCCGCCTGCGCCGAAGGCTTCGATGACCACGCCGCGGTAGTGCATGGACAACAGCATATCAAAAATCTCGGGATTCAGACCGGGGGTCAGCTTGATAAGGAAAACTCCTTCACACAGGTGATGCTGCAGGCGACACGGGCCTGCGATCTTGGGCAGGGCGGCCGGGTTTAGTACCAGTCCGCTGCCGCCGACGGTGCCTACCAGCGGCCAGTTGACACTCTCGAAAGCGTCGAAGCCGGTGGTGCGGGTTTTGACGGCGCGGCAGCCCAGAATGACCTGCCGGTTAAATGCCACAAACACGCCACGTACGCCGGAGGCGGCCATGGCGAAGGCGGTACGCAGATTTTCCAGACCGTCGGTCAGAGGGTGTTCGATGGGCAGCTGGCTGCCGGTCAGTACCACGGGGAGATTGATACCGGGCAGCATGAAGGACAGCACCGATGCGGTGTAGGCCATGGTGTCGGTTCCGTGGGTGATGACGATGCCGTCGTAGGAGTCCTTTTCCTCGAACACGCAGCGGGCAATGACGCGCCACTCCTCCGGTTGGATGTTGGACGAGTCCAGATGCAGAATATCCCGTACTGTGATATCGTAGGCATTTTTCAGATGGGGTAGCCAGTCAGCCAGCTCTTCACCGGTAATGCCGGGGGCCAGGCCCTCCTCGGTGTGCTTGGAGGCGATGGTGCCGCCGGTGGTCAGAAGAAGGATTCGTTTTTTCAAGGCTGCTTCCTCCAAATATCGTGGTTTTGAGGTGATTATACGGCAAGGGAAAAGGGATTGCAACCGAAAGTTAATCGTCCAGTTCCAGCCGCTCCCAAATGGTGTCTATGTGGTCGGTCAGGTCCAGATTGGAGGCGCCCACCAGGATCACGACGTCGTCCTCGAGAGCCAGCAAATAAGAATTGTCGCGGGCAAAACAGATGCGGTCAAATCCATAGTCGGAAGTGACCTCACTCCAGTCCAGATCACCCCAAAGAAAGCCGGAACCCAGAGTGGTTTCAGCTTTGCGGGCGTCGAACATCCACTGGGCCACCTGCTCGTTTGCACACTCGTAGCGCTCGGTGGTCAAGATATGGTGGGGAGAGTGGGTGATCTCGCTGTAGTCCAGACGCTCGGCCAGCAGGGCGCGGCGGCCGTCCAGATAGCGGCTGTCCTCGCTGTAAGGCAGTCCCAGATCGGCGGCGGTGATGACGGGGTAGGACTGGCATAGCTCCGGTGTCGCAGTGTATTCCTCTTTGATCGTACTCCACGCCACATCCACGACTTTGCCGATCAGCAAACCGTCGGCAAGGTACAGGAGGTACCAGAGGATAATCAGAACTTTGGCGAGAAAGTGCAACAGTCCGATGACCCACGCGCCGCCGTGCTTTTGGCTGGCGATCTCCCGGGTGCGGCGGAAGCGGACATAGATGGCGATGGTACGGTACAGGGTCCAAAGAATGCTCACCGCGGCGAATAGCACGTAGGGGATACCAAGCACAGCCGCGTTGGAACAGAGCAGTTCGGTGAAACTGACCGAGGGGTTGGGCAGGACAGCGAACAGGGCGATCAATCCCGCAAGAAACAGCAGGCAGATCAGTTCGATCAGGAAATTACGGCGCACGTACTTTTTCCAGAATTTTTCGGCCTCCAGCTCGGTGTCGGTCTGCAGAGGGGTGGGGTGGTGTCCCAATTTGGAGCGGAAGATCAGCATACTGCGGACATTTTTCACCAACTCCCAACCGGCGTCCTCGCAGAACTCCACGTAGTTCCAGTCCAGATCGTCGTCAAACACGTGGGGCGTGTCCAGATCCACGCAGTGATACCGCCCCTCGGCGGGCACGAAGCGGGCGAACCACTTGCAGTACAGATGCTCCATGACCCAGCCCTGCGCGGCCTTTTTGTCCAAATAGGCCTGGGCGGCTTTGTAATCCATGGCGTCAAAGGGGAAGAATCCCCACTTGTGATTGCTCATTTTTTATCCCCCTTTCGCAGCAGCACGTAGTTTCCGTCGGCCACTTGACGGCGCAGACGGTCAAATTCTTCTTCCAGAACCTTGCGGCCCTCGTTGGTCAGCCGGTAATATTTGCGGTTTTCCTGCTCCTTGGTGGCGCGGATCAGGCCTTCTTTTTCAAAGCGGGAGAGCAGAGCGTACAGGGTGCCTGCGCCCACGTTTACCCGGCCGTTTGTCAGTTGATTTGCATACTGCATAATGCCGTATCCGTGCCGCTCTTCGGTCAGGGAGAGCAGAACGTAGTACATGGGCTCGGTCAGGGTATCCAGTTTTTTGCGTGCCACCGTCTCACCTCCGAAAAAATGGAAAAATCATATCGAATATCGATATAATCATAGTATATCAATATTCGATATATGTCAATAGGGATTTGGGGAGAATTCAGAGGGGCAAAAACTATATTTTGTGGCATAAAAACGGGCAGAACACAAGAACTTGTTTTGTGTAAAAAATGAATAAATCGAACAACTGTTTTAGTTGCAAAAAACGCCGATTTTCATGGGAAAAAGGGCGTTTTTTTTACGTAAAAAATGCAAAAAAACATTGCATTTTCATTTCAGTAGATGTATACTGGGAGCAACAGTGGAGCAAAATGGAGCAAAAATGAGCAAAAAACCATCAAAGTGGAGGAGGCGAACGGCATGGGCAGTGTCACCGGAACATACGAACACAGCATCGACCCCAAGGGCCGTTTGTTTATTCCTGCCAAGCTGCGTGAGGAGCTTGGATCCACCTGCTACCTGACTTTGGGTCTGGATGCCTGCCTGGCCATCTACCCCGAGGAAAGCTGGAAAGTGTTTACCGAGAAGTTTGCTTCTCTCCCCATGACCCAGTCCCGCGCCATGCGCCCCATCTTCGCCAAGGCCGCCAAGTGTGAGCCGGACAGCCAGGGCCGCATCGTGATCCCTCAGTTCCTGCGCCAGTACGCCAAACTGAACAAGGATGTCATCATCATCGGCGTTCACAACCGTGCCGAGATCTGGGATGCCGCAACCTGGCAGGCCGAGGAGGAAGAGATGACTCCCGAAAAGCTGGCTGCTCTGATGGAAACGTTGGAGTTCTGATATGAGTGCTGAATTTTCTCATGTGCCCGTCATGCTTCAGCCCTGTATCGACGCGCTGAACATCAAACCAGACGGCATCTACGTGGACGGCACGCTGGGTCGCGCCGGACACTCCCGCGAGATCGCCAAACGGCTGACCACCGGCCGACTGATCTGCATTGACCGCGATCAGGCAGCGCTGGACGCCGCACCGGGCCGACTGGAAGGTCTGATGGACAAGGTTACTCTGGTTCACGGAAACTTCGGTGATCTGGCTACCATTCTGGACGGCCTGAACATTCCTGCTGTAGACGGTATGCTGTTTGATCTTGGAGTGTCCTCTCCGCAGTTGGATGACGCCTCCCGCGGATTTTCCTATATGCAGGACGCTCCGTTGGACATGCGTATGGACCAGACCAATGAGCTGGATGCGTATAAAGTGGTCAACACCTGGGCCGAGGAGGAATTGAAGCGTATCCTCTGGCTTTACGGGGAAGAGCGATACTCCGGTCCCATTGCACGAAACATTGTGAGCAAGCGGGCTGAAAAACCCATCGAAACCACACTGGAATTGGTGGACATTATAAAAGGCGCCATGCCCGCTGCGGCTCTGCGGGAAAAGCAGCACCCGGCCAAGCGTTCCTTCCAGGCCATCCGCATCGCCGTCAACGACGAACTGGGCGCGGTGGAAACCATGGTAGCCGACGCAGTGCCCCGCCTGAACGTGGGCGGACGGCTGGCCATTATTTCCTTCCACTCGCTGGAAGACCGCATCGTCAAAACCGGTATGGCCGAATTTGCAAAAGGCTGTACCTGTCCGCCCGACTTCCCGGTTTGTGTGTGCGGCAAAAAGCCGGTCATTAAATTAACTCCCCGCAAGCCCATCGTGGCCGATGCAAAGGAATTGGAAATCAACCCGCGCGCCCGCAGTGCCAAGCTGCGCGTGGCAGAAAAGCTGTAAGAATCAAGTTACAACGGATAAGGATAAAGGTGAAGCCTCATGGCAGCAGTCGCTCAGAGAAGAACAAGTCGATATGAAGTGTACGGCAACGTAGCCTATGACCCCGTGTGGGAAGGCGGCGCAGTTGCTGCCCCTGCTCCCGAACGGCAGGAAGTTCTTCGCCCTCGTCCCAATGTTCGCCCCAAGGAGCGCACTTTGGCCCGCCCCCGCGTTCAGGTGCGCGAAGCCGGCAAGATTTCGCCTTTTGCCGTGGTGGGTTTCCTCTCCATCGCTGTTATGGCTGTGCTGCTGCTGATGTGCTGCGTGCGTCTGACCGTTCTGGCGGATGAGTCTGTGCAGCTGCGCAATCAGTTGTCCGAGCTGCAGGCAGAAGAAGCTGACCTGCTGGCTCATTACGAGCTGGCTTACGATCTGCAGGCGATCGAGGAGGAACTGCTTGCCAGCGGAACTATGGTTCGCCCTTCCAGCGACCAGATGGTGGTTCTGGATCTGTCTGAGCCGGATAACGTGGTGGTCTACGACCAGACCGAGAGCAGTTCTTCCGGTGTGATAAACGAAGTGAAAGATTTTCTGAGCGACCTGTTGGCATAAGCGGGCAGCTATACGGCATAAGCATAGACATGAGACCCTGATATATAGAAAGAGGTGGGGCGCAAGAAAAAGTTTTTTTCTTGCGCCCTTCATAGATTAAATAAGGGAGTGCGGACACAACGAAAGGAGGCGGACGGCATGACCGAAAAGGAACAGCAAAAAAGAAAAAACGACCGGCGTGCCAACCGCCTGATCCTTTGGCGTACCATTCTGCTGATGAGCGTTTTCGGCGTAGCGGTGTTTATTCCGCTGCTCTGGAAACTGTGGGACATTCAGGTCACCAAGCACGATTATTATCAAGAACTTGCCATCAACAACGCCACCCGTGATTATACGGTGTCGGCCGACCGCGGCGGCATTTACGACGCCAACGGAAACCCACTGGCTATGTCGGCCACGGTGGAAAATGTCATCCTGTCTCCCAGAGATATCATAGAACTGCAGGAAGCATACGCCGAAAAGGTTGCCAAGGCCAAAGAGGGGAAAGGGGAATACCCCGACTATCCTGAGCCAACTAATGAATTCATTGCCTCCAACCTGTCCGCCATACTGGATGTCAGCGAGGAAAAGGTGCTGGAGCATCTGTCTTATACCAAGTCGCAGTACCGCGAGGTCAAGATCAAGATCGAAAAGGATCTGGCAGACAAGGTGCGGGAATTTATTGATGAAAACCACATTACCAAGGGCCTGTATCTGGCGCCCGACACCAAGCGGTATTATCCCAAGTCCAGTCTGGCCTCCCACATCATCGGTTTTGTCAATCGGGACAATGTGGGTGCCTACGGCATTGAGGCCAAGTACAACGACGAACTGTCCGGCGAGGCCGGTTATCTGCTGACCGGCAAAAACGGCAAGGGCACCGAGATGCTGACCCGTTACGAAAACTACATCAAGGCCCGCAACGGCTACGACCTGCACCTGACGGTGGATTCCAGCATTCAGGCCATGCTGGAATCTGCCCTGGTAGAAGGTATTGAGAAATACGATGTGCGCTACGGCGGCTTTGCCATCGCCATGGATCCCAACACCGGTGCCATTCTGGGTATGGCAAGCTCGCCCGATTACGATCTGAACAATTACAGTGCCGTGGCCGATGCCGAGGTGGCCGCTCAGCTGGAAGAACTTAAGCTGACCGACGCGGAGGAGGCATATCAGACAGCGCTGCAGAAAGCGGCGGCGCTATACGAAAAAGAGGAAGGTCCTGCCCTGACTGCTGCTGAGGAACAGGCGTTGGCTCAACTGACCGAAAAAGAGAACGGGTACCTGGAAGCACTGGGGCAGGCCCAGTGGGATCAGTGGCGCAGCAAGGCTCTGAACGATACCTACGAACCCGGTTCCACCTTCAAGGCCATGGTGGTGGCCGCCGCCCTGGAAGAGGGCGTGGTGACCGCCAACTCCACCTTTGTGTGTAATGGATCCTATACCGTTGCGGGTGAGACCATTGACTGTCACGCATGGAAAAACGGCGGCCACGGGGTGCAAACTCTGGCCGAGGCAGTGGAAAATTCCTGTAACCCCGCGTTTATTCAAATTGGTCTGAAACTGGGAGCCGATACATTCTACGATTATCTGGAAGCCTACGGTATGATCGGCAAGACTGGCATTGACATTCCCGGCGAGGCCAATAACGATAATGGAACTTCGGTCTGGTCCCGTGAGTGGTTTACCGGCCTTTACGGCACCACTTCTCTGGCTACCGCATCCTTTGGTCAGCGATTCAATATCACTCCCATTCAGCTGATCACCGGCATTGCCAGCGTCATCAACGGCGGCCATCTGCTGGAGCCCTACGTGGTGGAATCCATTGTGGACAGCGAGGGGGAGGACGTTTACCGCCATCAGGTCACCGAGGTGCGTCAGGTCATTTCGGAGGCCACCAGCGAACACGTGCGCACCATTCTGGAGGGTGTGGTGGACGGCGGTACCGGAAAGAATGCCTATGAGGCAGGATACCGCATCGGCGGAAAGACCGGCACCTCCGAAACGCTGGAAACCGGCCGCAACATCGTGTCCTTTGTGGGCTTTGCCCCGGCCAACGACCCGAAAGTGGTCGTTCTGCTGGCCTACGACGGCCCCAAACGCTCCGACGGCGACCCCGACCGTACCGACGACGGCGTGTACATCAGCGGCGGCAACATGGCCGCCCCGGAAGCCGGCAAGCTGATCGCCGACATTCTGGACTACATGGGTATCGCCAAGCAGTACACGCCCGAGGAGCTTTCGGGTGCCGATACCACCGTACCCGTGGTGACCCAGCATTACCTGGATTACGCTGAAAGCGTATTGAAACAGAATAACCTGACCTACCGCGTGGTGGGTGAGGGCGACGTGATCACCGGCCAGATTCCCGCGGCAGGTGCCACCATTCCCGGCGGCAGTCAGGTGGTCCTCTACATGGGTGAGGAGCCGGTACCCACCGAGCAGGTGGAGGTACCCAACGTGGAGGGTATGTCTCCCGAGGATGCTAAGGCCGCACTGAGTAATGTGGGGCTGTACCTGCGCGCCACCGGTGCAGTGGAATACTATGTTTCCACCAACAAAGGCACCGGACAGTCCATTGAAGCAGGCACAATGGTAGATTTGGGCACCGTGGTGGAAGTGCGTTTCGTGGACAATAGTATTGCAGAGTATACAGGCCTTGATTAGGGCGATGGAATAAACCGGGCTCCGTACAAAGACAAAAGGGACCTGGATCGGAAAAACCGATGCAGAAAACGCCACATGTCTTTGTAATGGAGGGAACGGATTGATTCTTGACCAACTGCTGAAAGGGGTAACGCTGAGCCGATGTGTTGTGCCCCGGGATCTGCTGATCTCGTCGGTTTCCTGCGATACCCGTACCTTGGAGCCGGGCGCCCTGTTCGTGGCTCTGCCCGGGTATAAGACCGATGGCCATCGCTATATTGGCGAAGCGTTGGAAAAAGGGGCGGCTGCCGTGCTGTGCCAGACTTCGCCCGAAGGGGAGGGCCCCTGGCTGGTCTGCCCGAATACCCGGGCTGCGCTGGCCATCGTATCGGCCAACTGGTTTGGTCATCCCGCCCGCAAGCTGAAGCTGATCGCCGTTACCGGAACCAACGGCAAGACCACCACAACTTATTTAATGAAAGAAGTGTTGGAACGCTGCGCAGGGGCCAAAGTGGGGTTGATCGGCACCAATCGCAACATGATCGGCATGGAAAGTTTTCCTGCTCAGCGCACTACGCCGGAGTCCTACGATCTGCACAAACTGCTGCGGCAGATGAAGGATGCCCGATGTACCCATGTGGTCATGGAAGTATCCTCCCATGCGCTGATGCTCCATCGGGTAGACGGTCTGCGCTTTGCGGCGGGTATTTTTACCAATCTGACAGCCGACCATCTGGATTATCACGGTACCATGGAGGCTTACCGTTCCGCTAAGGGCAGACTGTTTGAGCAGACCGATCTGGCTGTGCTCAATCTGGACGACGCCGCAGGGCGCTATTTCGCAGACAGTGTGTCCTGCCCGAAAGTTACCTACTCAGAAAACAAAAATGAGGCCGACCTGACCGCCAAAAATATTCGCCTGTTCCCGGAACGGGTGGAGTTTGAAGCGGTCACCGTGGGAGCGATTCGTCGCGTGCGGCTGCCCATCCCCGGTGGTTTTTCCATCTACAACGCTTTGGGTGTGTTGGCCTGTACCGTAGGATTGGGGATGTCTTTGGAATGTACCGCTGCTGCGTTGGTTCACGTCCGGGGGGTCAAGGGCCGCGTCGAAGTAGTCCCCGTACCCGCGCTGTTTACCGTGCTCATTGATTACGCCCACACCCCTGACGCGCTGGAGAACATCCTGACCACAGTGAGGCCTCTGGCGGCCAATCGAGTGATCTGTCTGTTCGGATGCGGAGGGGATCGGGACCGGTCCAAGCGCCCCGTTATGGGGGCCATTGCCGCTGATCTGGCCGACCTTGTGGTGGTCACCAGTGACAATCCCCGTACGGAACCACCCGAGCAGATCATCGGCGACATTTTGAAAGGAATGGATGGAGCGGTCAACTATGTGGTGGAGCCCGACCGCCGTGCCGCCATCCGGTACGCCCTGTCCCAGGGCAGGCCGGGGGATGTGATCCTTCTGGCTGGCAAGGGGCATGAAACCTATCAGGAAATCCAGGGAGTTCAGCACCATCTGGATGAGAGAGAAGAAATACAAGGCTTTTTTAAGAGAAATGCAGCTCAAATCAGCGTTCCCGATGTGCGTCATTGGTGATACGTTGCTGCGAAAAACGAGCGAAAAAGTCTCGGAGGTTGAATGTATGCAAATGATATTACAATATGTGCTGCCCGCCGTCATCGCCTTTATTGTGACTGCCGTCGTGGGTAAGTTTCTGGTGCCCTTTCTGCGCCGTGTCAAGGCGGGGCAGTCCATCAAGACGGACGGTCCCACCTGGCATATGTCCAAACAGGGCACTCCCACCATGGGCGGCATCATGTTCATTGCGGGTATTGCCGTTGCCGTGATCGCGGCGCTCCTTGTGGGGTTCGCCGGCGATGTCAGCGGTCTGCTGGTGCTGGCGTTTGCGCTGGTGTTCGGCATCATAGGCTTTGTGGATGACTACGCCAAG
>JAZOBG010000204.1:0-2901 GCA_045595865.1 Oscillospiraceae bacterium | reverse complement strand
GAACACTGTATTGACGGTCCGCAAATGTGGCGGAACATCATTAATCCTCACGCCGTCAAAAAGGACGTCACCAGAAGTAGGCGTCAAGAAACCACCGATAATTCGAAGCGTGGTTGTCTTGCCGCACCCACTGGGACCCAGAAGCGTGAGGAATTCTTTGTCGTTAATGCACAAATTGATGTGATCGAGTACAACGGCGTCATCATACGCCATGACACAATCCTTCAGGCGGATCAGCTCTTTGGCCATGTATCCTCCCCCATTTCTTCTTTTTTTACCTTGTCAGCTCCTCGATTTATTTCCCGGCATGTGCCCTCCACAACGGACAGTCCGAAGACCCGGGGTTTCACGGATAAGCAAACTTAACTATATATTTTAACTGAAAGAAAGTCAATTGTTTTGCCTAAAAATCTTCGGGAATTTCAGGGTTTTTCCTGGAAATAATGTGACCCGGCGGGACGTTGGTCCTGCCGGGTCAAAAAAGGAAAGTTAAAAGCGGAATCCTGGGAAATATTCTTCCACAAAATCTACGTTCTCCACCTGCCAGCTTTTTCTGTCCAGATAGGAAAGGATGCCCGCATCGGTAGAAAAACAGAATTTCAATTTATAGGAATACAGCGCCTGAAATTTGCGGTCAAATTTTTTGTTGTCCTTCTGCCGGCCGTACTTGCCATCGCCCAAAAGAGGATGGCCGGCCGAAGAGAACTGGGCTCGGATCTGATGGGTACGTCCGGTGATCAGCTCACATTCGATCAGGGACAGGCCGCCACCGCTCTTTAAGGTGCGGTACAAAGTGACCGAGGTTTTTCCGCCGGGCATGGGGCGGTTGTATACGCTGACCTGCTTTTTCGTTTCATCCTTGACAAGGAAACTTTCCAGTTTTCCCTCGGCGGGATCCATGCGTCCGTGAATGATGGCGAGGTAGTTCTTTTCCATCTCACGATCTTTGATTTTCTGATTCAGAATGCGCAGGGATTCTGCATTTTTTGCGCAAATCACAATGCCTCCGGTATTTCGGTCAATGCGATTGCAAAGGGAGGGGGTAAAGGAATTTTCGGCCTTTGGATCCCATTCTTTCTTTTGGTACAGGTAAGCCTGTATATGGGTGATCAGCGTGTTGACGTATTCGTTCTGATCGGGATGGCAGAGAAGTCCGGGGCGTTTGTCGCACAGGATAATGTTTTCGTCTTCGTAGACAATGTTCAAATGAGGCTTGAACACGGCAAGAAATGCATTGTCCTCCCGGGGCTTGTCAAAAAACTCATCATTGATGTATAATTGAAGAAGATCCCCCACCTGAAGGCGTACATCCTGCTTTGCACCTTTGCCGTTGAGCTTGACGCGTTTTAACCGAATGTATTTTTGTGCCAGAGGGGCAGGGAGCAGAGGTACTGCTTTGGACAGCCAGCGATCCAAACGCTGCCCGGCATCGTTCTTTCCTATTGTGAATTCTTTCATAGAAAACCTCTCTTTTCGGTTTACTTTTTACATCATACCACAAATTTATAAAAAGTGAAGAAAACATTTGACAAGACAAGCAATTTTCGCTATAATGTCCGATGTGTTATTGCGAGGTGTACCATGCGATTCGACCTGAAAAACATCATTCGTACTCCCGGAGCCTCTTTTCCGTTCTCTTTTTCCATGGATCTTTCCGATCTGGACTGGAACGGAGAAAAGCCGGTTACCAAGCCGGTGGAAGTGGAAGGGACAGTGCGCAACATGGCAGGGGCATTGATTATGAACTGTCGCCTGTCTACTGTGTTGGATCTGACCTGTGACCGCTGCACCAAAGCTTTTTCTCAGGAAAAGGTTGTCTCTTATGAGACCTTGTTGGCTACCGAGCTGGAACAGGAAGACAGCGATGATATCGTCCTTCTCGAAAATGAAGAGTTGGACGCAGGCGAACTGCTGCGGGATGTGTTCATCCTGTCGATGGATTCCAAGCATCTCTGTTCGGAAGACTGCAAAGGTCTCTGTCCGGGTTGTGGTGTCGACATGAATGTGGCAAAGTGTCGGTGCCAGCGGGTTGTGGATCCCCGCCTGGCTGGACTGGCTAAGTTTTTTGAACAGGAAACATGATTCATATGTAAACAATATGCCGATGGGCATTCACCTAAGGAGGTGTCAATATGGCAGTCCCCAAGAGTAAAGTATCCAAGCAGCGTCGGAACAAGCGCCGCAGCTCCGTGTGGAAGCTGGAGGCCCCCACCCTGTCCACTTGCCCCAAGTGCGGCGCTCTGCATGTGCCTCACCGCATCTGCAAGTCCTGCATGACCTACAAGGGCCGTGAGTACGGCAAGGCTGAAGGCTAATTCAACCAATCAAACATGAAAAAGAGGAGGGGGATGCATACCCCTCTTTCTTTTTGCCCGAAAATAGGGTATAATAATGAAAATACAGTAAAATACCCTTTTGAACAGGGGGAGGGATTCCCGTGTCTATGACTGTAATTTGTTCCGTGGATGCACATAGTCCGGCTAGTCGTGCCGGCATAAAGGTTGGCGAACAGTTGGTTCAGGTCAATGGCCATTCGATTGTTGATGTGCTGGACTACAAATTTTATACCTATGATCCGAAGCTTTCTTTGGTGCTTCGCAGCACGGACGGAAAAGAGCGCACTGTGAAGGTTCGCAAGCAGGAGGGAGAGGAACTTGGTCTGAACTTCGAGACTTATCTTATGGATAAGGCCCGTTGCTGCGCCAACCGATGCATTTTCTGTTTTGTGGATCAGCTTCCTCCTGGTATGCGTGATACCTTGTATTTCAAGGATGATGACGCACGGCTGTCTTTTTTGATGGGCAATTACATTACCATGACGAACCTTTCGCCCAGAGAATTGGATCGTATAGTGGATCTGCGTGTTTCTCCCATTAATATTTCGGTTCATACAACTGATCC
>JAZOBG010000203.1:0-4978 GCA_045595865.1 Oscillospiraceae bacterium | reverse complement strand
CAGGAGGACGACTCGGCTGCCACCGAATACATCCCGCCCTTTGATCTGACCGGGGTATAAAGCCGGCTCGATCACCCCGGAAAGGAGGAACCGCCGTGATCATGAAATATCTGGAGCGCCGCCGCATCGCGGTACTGTGGCGACTGTCCTGGCCGGCCATACTGGAGCAGCTGCTGGGCACCATGGTCAGTTACATCGACACCGTCATGGTGGGTGCGCTGGGCAAGGTGGCTACCGCCGCCGTATCCATCAACGGCCCGCCGCTTTGGCTGGTCAACAGTTTTCTGTCCGGAATCGGAGTTGGTTACTCGGTTCAGGTAGCCAATGCCGTGGGTGCCGGAGACAAGGAAAAAACCCGCCGCGCCATCATTCAGGCCATTCTGGCCATTCTGGTCACCGGCTTCAGTCTGCTGGTGCTGCTGGTGCTGCTGGGCGGCCTGATTCCAAAGTGGCTGGGTGCCGAACCCGATGTGCTGCCCCTTGCCACCCAATACCTGCGCTTTTACGTACTTAGTATGCCGGGCAATGCTGTTTTGTTCGTCATGTCTGCCGTTCTGCGCTGCACCGGTGATACCCGTACCCCCCTGCTGCTCAACACCAGCGCCAGTGTTATGAACACCGTCTTTAACTTTCTGTTGATTTATCCCACCCGGGAGCTGCCCCTGTTCGGCCTGACCTTTACCATGCCGGGTGCAGGCTGGGGCGTGGCGGGTGCCGCCATCGCGTCGGCCATTGCCATTGATCTGGCCGGTCTGGCTGTGACCCTTGTGGTCATTTTCCGCTTCCGCCTGTTCCTCCGCGGCTCGGGAGACAGTCTGCGTCCCGATTTTGCCATCATCGGCGCCGCCCTGCATCTGGGCGGCCCCTACATTGCCGAGCGCGCCAGCGTCAATCTGGGCCAGATCGCCATGACCCGCATCGTGGCCTACATCGGTACGGCCGCTCTGGCTGCCAACCACATCGCCACCACAGCGGAGGGACTTTGCTATCTGCCTGCCTACGGCATCTCCTTTGCCGCCACTGCGCTGGTGGGCCAGTCGGTGGGCGCAAAAACAAAAGAGGACGCCAATATGTACGGCATCCTCTCGGGTGGATTCGGTTTTCTGTTCTGCGTGGTCACCGCCGTGGCTCTGTTTTTCGGTGCCTATCCTCTGGCCGCGCTGTTCTCCCCTGATCCGGAAGTCATTGAGCTGACCGCCCGCGTCCTGCGCATCGCCGCCTTCTGCGAACCTTTCTTTGCCCTGTCCATCGTCATGGCGGGCGCACTGCGGGGCGCCAACGACACCC
Source organism: Oscillospiraceae bacterium (assembly GCA_045595865.1). Lineage (GTDB taxonomy): Bacteria > Bacillota > Clostridia > Oscillospirales > Oscillospiraceae > JAJPXI01. Next base: position 3,691 of record JAZOBG010000203.1, on the reverse strand, counting down.
GCCACCCCATGCTGATCAGCCTGATCTGCATGTGGGTCGTCCGCATGGGTCTGGCCCTGATTCTGGTGTTCGGTCTGGGCATGGGTCTGGAGGGCGTGTGGATCGCCATGGCGGTCGAACTGACCTTCCGCGGCATTTTCTGCGCCCTGCGCTGGCGTACCGGCAAATGGGCACCCCTCGCCGGATTTACAGAAGATTGAGCATATCCTCCGGCACCGGAGCGGTCAATTCGATGCGCTCCCCGGTCAGGGGCTGAGTCAGACTCAACTGCCACGAATGGAGCGCCGTGCGACCGATGAGGGTCCTGTCCTCCACGCCGTACAGGAAATCCCCCACAAGGGGACAACCCAGCCACGCCATGTGTACCCGGATCTGATGGGTGCGTCCGGTTTCCAGTTCCAGACGAACCAGACCGCGCCCCTTGTTGGTTGACATAACTTTGTATCGTGTCACGGCATTCGCCCCGTCGGGGCGCACCTCACGCCGCAGCACCGAGCCGTCGGCCCGGCCGATGGGTGCTTCGATGACCCCTTCTTCCTCCGGCGGAACACCCTGACACACCGCCAGATAAGTGCGCCGGAAATCCCCCGTATGGAGCTGCCCTTTCAGCAACTCCTGCGCATGGGCGTGCCGTGCGACCACCATCAGCCCCGACGTGTTCCGGTCCAGCCGATGGGCCGGGCGGTACACGAAGGGCTCCCCCCGATTTTTGTAATGATGGGTCAGGAAATTACCCAGTGTATCGTCGTGATGACCCGGTCCCGGATGGGCGGCCACCCCGGCAGCCTTGTTGACCACCAGAAGGTCACCGTCTTCATAGACGATGTCCACTTCCCCTCGTGCCGGAACCAGATCCCCGTCCGCCCGGTCGGACACCAGAATGGACAGCACCTGCCCCGCCCGTGCCTTATCCGCCGTGGTGGCGTGAACGCCGTCCAGCAGGATGCCATCGGGATACCCTTTCGCGGTGCGAATGACCGCCGAGGAACAGCGCAGCTCCCGCCGCAGCAGAATATCCACTTTTTCTTCCTTCGTCACGACCCAATTCAAGCGCCGCTCGGTCATACTCACACCTCCCTTTTTCTGTATTGTACAGGAAGGGGCAACCAAATGCAAGAAAGGGCGTTTCTTCCATGGAACAAACACTCGGCCTGTACATTCACATACCCTTCTGCCGCAGCAAGTGCCAGTACTGCGACTTCTACTCCCTGTCGGGCAGCGAGGAGCGCATGGACGAATACCAGAAGGCTTTGCTGGCCCATCTGACCGAGTCGGCACCCCACGCCAAGTCCCACACCGTGGACACGGTCTATTTCGGCGGCGGTACCCCCAGCTATTACGGCGACAAGCGCCTGGCAGAACTGTTGAAACTCATCAAAAAGCAGTTCCGTTTGGATAAAAACGCCGAGATCACACTGGAAGCCAATCCCGACAGTGTGGATCTGAAGATGCTCAAGCGCCTGCGCCGGGCCGGGTTCAACCGCATCTCACTGGGTGTGCAGTCGGCCGACGATGCTCAACTGGCCGATCTGGGCCGCCCCCACACCTTCGCACAGGCCGGACAGGCGGTGGAATGGGCCCGCAAGGCCGGATTTGACAATCTCAGTCTCGACCTGATTTACGGCCTGCCCGGTCAGAGCCGGGAAAGCTGGCAGGATACCGTGGAGCAGGTGCTGGCCCTGCAGCCCGACCACATCTCGGCCTATGGTCTGAAGGTGGAAGAGGGCACCCCCCTGTTTCGGCGTGTGGAGAGCGGTGAGGTCCTGCCCAACGACGATGTGCAGGCCGACTGCTATCTCTGGACTGTGACGCGGCTGGAACAGGCCGGTTACGGGCAGTATGAAATTTCCAACTTCGCCAAAGAGGGCAAGCTCTCCCGCCACAACTGGAAGTACTGGATGACCCAACCCTACATGGGCTTCGGCCCCGGCGCCCATTCCGATTTCGGCGGACGGCGCTATTCCTTCCTGCGCGACCTGAGCGGCTACATCAGGGGAGTTCTGCAGGGCGGCCCCCTCGTGGACGAGGATGACGAGATCCCCGAAAAGGAACGGGGCAGCGAATACCTGATACTCCGCCTGCGCACCGCCCACGGCATTGAGGAGTGGGAATACCGCCGCAATTACTTTATGAACTTCGCCCCCATCGAGACCCGGTTGAACGAGTTTGCAAAACACGGCCTCGCCGAGCAGACCAACGGCCGCTGGCGGCTGACCCCACAGGGTTTCCTGCTGTCCAACGCCATCATCGGCACCCTATTGGAGGCACAGGAACAAGCCACCCTTTCTGACACGCTGGAGCGCATCAAGCAACAGAATAACGTCTGATTTCCCGGCCCGACAGAAAATCGTAAGATTTTTTGTCGGGTCTTTCCTGTTTACAAGGGTTTTGCCCCATGATAAAATAATTTCACACTCCCAAGGAGGTTTACATAAATGCGAAAATTGTACTTTCGTGCCACGGCACTGATTTTATCATTCCTGCTCACATTCGGTCCTGCCGCGTCGGCCTCCTGGGCCATGGGCAGTAAGACCCATTTGGGCACCACCACTTTGGCCGAGGGGGTGGACTATACCCGCCAGTATCTGTGGAGCGCCACCTACTCCGACCTGCGTACCGAGCGCTACCTCGAATACTCCCCCAACGCGCTGGTTCAGCCGGCGGTGTCCTACGGCAGCTCGATCCTGTCCAAAAGCACCCTGTCTTCCATGGCAGCCGCGCTGGAGGCCGAAGGCAAGCGGGTCATCGGCGGCATCAACGGGGACTACTTCGTGGTAGCCACCGGCGCACCGCTGGGCATGGTGGTCACCGACGGAGTGCTGCGCTCCTCGTCCTCCTATCTCCATGCGCTGGGTTTTGATGCCGCGGGCAATGCTTTCATCGGCAAGCCGGAGCTGTCCATCACGGCCACCCTGAACGGACACACCCTGACCGTGGCAGGCGGCCTGAACAAGGTGCGCACCGACAAAGGCAGCTACGTTCTGTATACCTCCGATTTTGCCCCCACCACCAATCACACCTCCCCCGGTATCGACGTCATCCTTACCCCCAGCACCGAAAAACTGGGACAGACGGTGGAGGTCGATCTGGAGATCGAATCCGCACAGGGAACCGGCGCCTCTTCCGGCAATACCGAACCTTCCTCCGGCATTATTTCTTCCGAGCAAAGTGCCGAAGAGGTGGAAGACCTCTTGAGCGAAAGCGCAGCGGCAGATACCGCACCGGAGGAAATTCAGGACACTCTGATCTACACCGACGTTCCGGTCATCGGCGGGCGCATCTCCTGCACGGTGGAACAGGTGCTGCACTCGGAGGGCTCCGTTGCCATTCCCGAAGGCAAGCTGATCCTCTCCATTCACGGCGAAAGTGACCCATGGCTGGTCAGCCAGCTGACCGGCCTGCAACCCGGCGACACGGTGGACATTGACATCACCTCCCCGGACGAGCGCTGGGAAACCGCCGTGACCGCCGTGGGCGGCCTGTACAAGATGGTCACCGACGGCGCGGTGGAATCCGGACTGGACTCCGGGCAGGCACCCCGCACGGCGGTGGGCATTCGCGCCGACGGAACCACGGTTTTCTACACGGTGGGCGGGCGCCAGAGCGGTTACAGCGTTGGCGCCTCCCTGGAGCAGGTAGCCAAGGGGCTGGGGGAACTGGGCTGCGTGAAGTCGGAGCGTAGCCATGGCGT
>JAZOBG010000202.1:0-5397 GCA_045595865.1 Oscillospiraceae bacterium | reverse complement strand
TAGGTGCCCTTGCGCTTGGCGCGCAGGATCTCCAGAGCTTCCTCGGTGTAACCGGGAGCGATCACGCCGTCGGACACCTCGGGCTTGAGCAGATTGGCGGTGTCGGCGTCGCAGATGTCGCTGAGGGCGGCCCAGTCGCCGTAGGAGCACAGACGGTCAGCACCGCGGGCCTTGGCGTAAGCACAGGCGATGGGGGACAGGTTGCCCTCCACGAAGTAGATCTTCTTTTCCACCTCAGACAGGGGAGTACCCAGAGCGGCGCCGGCGGGGGAAACGTGTTTGAAGGAGGCTGCGGCGGGCAGGCCGGTGGCCTTCTTCAGGGCCTTGACCAACTGCCAGGAGTTCAGGGCGTCCATGAAGTTGATGTAACCGGGCTTACCGGACAGGACGGTGACCGGCAGCTCACCCTCGGTCATAAAAATGCGGGCGGGTTTCTGGTTGGGGTTACAGCCGTATTTCAGTTCCAGTTCTTTCATTTCAATCAATCCCCCATATGCTTATTTTTGATGACGGTTTCGGTCTCGCCGGTGGCAAGGTCGATGAAGCGCACGAACAGAGAAACCTTGTTGTCCACGTTCAGGTCGGCCCAGATCTGATCGGCCCATTCGGCAGCGGAAGCGGCAGAAATTGCCACCTTGCGGGGCTCGCCCTCAAAGGAGGGCAGGGGATTCAGGTTCTCCTGATAGGTGTGAATGAAATGGCCGATGCCGGGGCGAGGGTTATCATAGCCGAAGAAGTAACGCTGGCAGGACTCGGGGTCGCCGTCGGCGCTCTTAAGGATGGACAGAGCGTAGCTGCCGTCCTTGTGGACCAGACCGGAAATACGAGGGGTGTAGTTGGGGGGGTCGGGCTCAAACTCACGCTTGCGCAAGGACTTGGCGAAAACCTCGCCGGCCAGAATGCCGTCGCGCACGGTGTCGGTCTGGTCGCCGTTGGTGACCACGGTCTCGTCGCCCACCACGCGCACGGGGTGATAGATGATCAGAGAGGGGTCGGTCATCTTGGACTCGTCAAAAGCCTTGGTACGGATGCCGTCCTCGGTGACTTCAAAGATGCGGTTACGGGAGTTTTCGCTGCGCCCCATGATGAAGTAGGCAATGACGGCCTTGGTGCCGTCAGCGGTCTTGCCCAGCACGATGCCGCGGCCGGGATAGGGGTTGTTTTGGAGCAGTTCCGAAAGATTCAATGTCTGCATATACAATTCCTCCATTTACGTAACATCACCGGGGAACCCGATGGCCCAGACGGTCGGCATCACTGCGAACCGCACTCCATGTGGTTGAATCCACTTCCGTCAGTCATGCGGCCCGGATTATTTTACTTTTTAGTGGAATTTGTTTCCTTGGGTAAGAGTTGAAACAGTTCCTTAAACCAAACGCAAAGGAGCGGAATACCGCCCATGAGCATGAGAATTATACTTAGTATCCAAAGCAAATCATAGTGGTCTAAGATGCCGGAAATTGACATCACTGCGCCACCAATGAAAAGAACAGCGGAACTGAACAGGAATTTCTTGCTCATTGTTTCGCTCCTTTCAAAAAGTCAGGGCAGAATGTGTACGATTCTGCCATCTACGGACAGTTTGTCCTGACAGAACAGGGATACGGCCTCGGGGAGAATTTTCCACTCAGCCTGCTCCATGATGCGGCGCTGCAGGGTCTCGGGGGTATCCCCTTCCTCGACAGGCACAGCCTTCTGCAGAATGATGGGGCCGCCGTCACACTCTTCGGAAACGAAATGGACGGTAGCGCCCGACAGCTTGACGCCGTATTCCAGTGCCTTCTCATGCACATGTAGGCCGTAATAGCCGGCGCCGCAGAAGGAGGGGATCAGAGCGGGGTGAACGTTGACAATGGCGTTGGGATAGGCCTGCACCATCTCTTCGGTCAGGATGATCATGAAGCCGGCCAGGACCACCAGATCAATGTCCAGTTCCTTCAGCTTTTCCACCAGTGCCACCGTCATGGCTCGGTTGGAGTCATAGCTTTTGCGGGCCATAACGTAGCCGGGGATACCGGCCTTGGCGGCACGCTCCAGCGCATAACCGCCCTCGGCAGAGGAGATGACGGCGGTGATCTCACCGCCCACGATCTCACCGCGATGCTGGGCATCAATCAAGGCCTGCAGATTGGTGCCGCCGCCGGAGACTAATACTGCGATCCGTTTCATTCCAGGATCACCTTTTCCTCTGCATTCTTGACGATGGAGCCGATAACGTAGGCATCAATGCCCTCGTCCTTCAGCGTGTTCAGAGCGGTTTCTACCTGAGCGGCGGGAACCACGATGCTCATGCCGACGCCCATGTTGTAGGTGTTGTACATATCGCGCTCAGGGATATTGCCCCACTTGGCGATCATATCGAAGATGGGCAGAACCTTGACGGCGCTCTTGTCGATTTTGGCACACAGACCGTCGGGGATGGAGCGAGGAATGTTTTCGTAGAAACCGCCGCCGGTGATGTGGCTGATGCCCTTGACATCCACCTTTTCCAGCAGGGCCAGAACCGGCTTGACGTAGATCTTGGTGGGGACCAGCAGAGCCTCGGCGATGGTCTTGCCGCCCAGCTCCTCGCGGGCAACATACAGCTCGGGGTTGTTGCTGTCAATATCAAATACCTTGCGGCATAGAGAGAAGCCGTTGGAGTGGATACCGGTGGAGGGCAAGGCAATGACCACATCGCCCTCGTTCATGCGGGTGTTGTCGATGATCTTCTTTTTGTCCACGATGCCCACGGCAAAGCCGGCCAGATCGTAATCCTCCACGGGCATCAGGCCGGGGTGCTCGGCGGTCTCGCCGCCGATCAGAGCGGCGCCCGACTGGACGCAGCCTTCAGCCACGCCGCCGACGATTTCGGCAATTTTCTCGGGCACGTTCTTGCCGCAGGCGATGTAATCCAGGAAAAACAGGGGCTTTGCGCCCACGCAGATGATGTCATTGACGCACATAGCCACGGCATCGATGCCGATGGTGTCGTGCTTATCCATCAAAATGGCCAGCTTGACCTTGGTGCCGCAGCCGTCGGTGCCGGAGACCAGAACGGGCTCCTCCATACCGGCGATGGGCAGACCAAAACAGCCGCCAAAGCCACCCACATCGTCCAGACAACCTTCGTTGCGGGTGCGGGCAACGTGCTTTTTCATCAACTCAACGGCACGGTAGCCGGCCACGATGTCTACACCGGCAGCGGCGTAGCTGGCCGACTGAGAATTTTTGTGCTCCATGTTATGTAGCTCCTTTTCAGAAGTTGTTGTCACGCTTTGGGTTATTCTTTTCCGTTCCAGCAGTAGGTGCAGACCTTGTTTCGGTCGATGCCGATGGCTTCCAGTAGACCGTCCAGCGACTGATAACCCAGAGAATCAAAGCCAAACTTGTCGCAGATTGCCTTGAGCATACACTGGCCGCGCTGGGTGGAAGCGTCGGCATATTCTTCGACGTGCTTCTGTCCTTCGTCGCCCTCCAGTTCCTGAATGATGCGGCGGGCCAGCAACTCCATATCGGAGCGGCTGGAGGAGAAGTTCAGATACTTGCAGCCGTACATGATGGGGGGACAGGCCGAACGCATGTGGACTTCCTTGGCGCCCGATTCGTACAGAAAATCGACCGTTTCCTGCAGCTGGGTGCCGCGGACGATGGAGTCATCCACGAAGAGCAGCTTCTTGCCTTTGATCAGTTCGGGCACGGGGATCTGCTTCATTTTTGCCACCTGATTGCGTATGCTCTGGTTGGACGGGGTAAAAGAGCGGGGCCAGGTGGGAGTGTATTTCACGAAGGGGCGGGTCAGGGGCTTTCGGCTGCAGTTGGCATAGCCGATGGCATGGGGCACGCCGGAATCAGGCACACCGGAAACCGAATCCACATCGGGGAGGATCCCGCGTTCCATTTCGCTGCGGGCCATGATCTCGCCGTTGCGGTAACGCATGACTTCCACGTTGACTCCTTCGTAATTGGAGTTGGGATAGCCGTAATAGGTCCACAGGAAACTGCAGATCTTCATATCCTCACCGGCGGGGGACAGTGTGTTCCATCCGTCTGCAGTGATTCTCACAATCTCGCGGGGGCCCAGCTCATAGGCGTCTTCATAGCCCAGCTTGTGGTAGGCAAAGGACTCGAAGGAGACGCAGCAGCCCTCCTCGTTCTGACCGATCAGAACGGGCAGGCGGCCTAGCTTGTCGCGGGCGGCGATAATGCCGTCTTTGTCCAGAATCAGAATGGTGGCCGAGCCATCGATTTCGTTCTGGGCGTGCAGAATGCCGGAGACAATGTCATCCTTCTGGTTGATCAGAGCGGCAACCAATTCGGAAGAATTGACCTTACCCGAACTCATTGCCATGAACTGATGTCCGTGATCGGAGAAATACTTTTCCACCAGTTGCTCGGCGTTGCGGATGATGCCCACGGTGCTGATGGCGTACAGTCCCAGATGGGAGCGTACCAGCAGCGGCTGGGGATCGGTATCGCTGATGCAGCCGATGCCGGCGGTGCCGTGAAATTCATGCAGGTCGTTTTCGAATTTAGTGCGGAAAGGGGTGTTTCCGATATTGTGGATGGAGCGCTGAAAGCCGTCCTTTTCATCGCAAATGACCATGCCGCCGCGCTTGGTTCCCAGATGGGAGTGGTAGTCGGTGCCAAAGAAAATGTCAAGTACGCAGTCACGCTTGGAAACTGCGCCAAAAAATCCGCCCATGGGGAGGCCTCCTTTGTTTGCCGGAGGGCAAGTTATTTCTTTTTGTGCCGCAGGATCGCGAAAAGAATCCCAGCTGCCAGGATCAGAATGAGTCCGCCCACCAGCCAGTACGTTCCCGGAGAGGAGGCGACAAAAACAGCGGTCGGTCCGTCAGAACCACCGATGATGCCAATGCTGCGGTTCATATTTGTTTATGCGAAGAACAGCTTGTTCAGGGTCATAGGATCAACGTATTCGCCGTCCTTGTAGACGCGCATGTTGCCCGAGGCAACTTCGTCGATCAGAATGACGCTGCCGTCGGGAGCATAGCCGAACTCAAACTTGATGTCGTACAGTTCCATGCCCTTTTCAGCCAGATCATCAGCCACGATCTTGGTGATCTTCTGGGTCATGTCCTTCAGCTGCTCATACTGCTCATCGCTCATGACGCCGATGGCCACCAGTGCATCCTTGGTGATCAGGGGATCACCCTTCTCGTCGTCCTTCAAGGTGGTCTCAACGTAAGAGGGTAGCTTGGCGCCGGATTCGATCAGAGCGCCATAGCGACGGATGAAAGAGCCGACCGCGCGGTTGCGGCAGATGACTTCCAGACCCTTGCCAAAGGTGGTGGCGGGCAGAACTTCCATGGTGGTGTTGGCCAGATCAGCGCTGACATAGTGGGTCTTGATGCCGGCGGCGTTGATCTTCTCGAAGAAGTAGATGGACATGCGCAG
>JAZOBG010000201.1:0-2489 GCA_045595865.1 Oscillospiraceae bacterium | reverse complement strand
GAACAAGTTTGAGGACGGCGCCACCGTCAATGTCTGCGATCTGCTGGAAAAGGGCATCATTTCCAAGTGCGAGTATGGCGTGAAGGTCCTGGGTAACGGCGAGCTGACCAAGAAGCTGACCGTTCGTGCCTCTGCTTTCTCTGCCTCCGCTAAGGAAAAGATTGTCGCGGCAGGTGGAAAGTATGAGGTGGTCTAAGTGATTCAGACCATTCGTAACGCTTGGAAAATTGATGAGCTGCGCAACAAGATGCTCTTTGTCGTCTTCGCTCTGCTCATCTTCCGTCTGGGCTCTGCGATCCCCGTTCCCTTTATCAACGGTGATCTGCTGGCCGGACAGCTGGCATCCGCATCCGGCACCATCTTCGGCCTGATCAACGTGATGAGCGGTGACGCCTTTGCACAGGCCACCGTGTTCGCACTGTCCATCCAGCCCTATATCAACAGCTCGATCATTATCCAGCTGCTGACCGTGGCCATCCCCGCTCTGGAGCGTATGGCCAAGGAGGGTGGCGAAGAGGGCCGCAAGAAGATCGCCTCCATCACCCGTTATGCTACCGTGGCCATCGCCCTGATTCAGGCTTTCGGCTACTACACCCTGATCAAGAATCAGTACGGCCTGATCACCGTGCCCGAAGGCTATGGCTTCTGGGGCGCCGTCGTGATCATCGCCTCCTTCACCGCCGGCTCCGCCTTCCTGATGTGGCTGGGCGAGCAGATCACCGAGTTTGGTATTGGCAACGGCATCTCCATCATCCTGTTCGCCGGTATCATCTCCCGTGTGCCCTCTATGGTGCAGACTCTGTGGTACGGCGGCAAGGCCAGCCTGGGCATGGCTGTTCCCTACGGCTACGCTGCCATCCCCGTGTGGGCTATCCCCCTGATCCTGATCGGCATCCTGGCCATTGTGGTGCTCATCGTCTTCGTTTCCGATGCAGAGCGCCGCATCCCCGTTCAGTATGCCAAGCGCGTGGTCGGCCGTAAGATGTACGGCGGCCAGTCCACTCACATCCCCATGAAGGTGAATATGTCCGGCGTTATGCCCGTCATTTTCGCTCAGTCCATCGCCTCTCTGCCCGCTACCATCGGCATGTTTGCCGGCTGGAGCAAGGACGGCGAAGGCTTTGGTGCAGGTGTGATGAAGCTGTTCGACACCACCAGCGTGTTCTACTGCGTGCTGTATTTCCTGCTGATCGTTGGTTTCAGCTACTTCTATTCCACCATCCAGTTCAACCCCATTGAGGTTGCCAACAACCTGAAGAAGAACGGCGGCTTCGTGCCCGGCTTCCGTCCCGGCAAGCCCACTGCCGACTTCATCACCAAGGTGCTCGGCAAGATCACCCTGTTTGGCGCACTGTATCTGGCCATCGTCGCCATCGTGCCCATCATCGTGACCGGCGCTCTGGGCGTCTCCAACCTGGCCATCGGCGGCACTTCCGTCATCATCGTGGTCGGCGTTGCTCTGGAAACTGTCAAGCAGCTGGAAGCTCAGATGCTCATGCGTCACTACAAGGGTTTCCTTGAGTGATCAGAGGTGAACAGAATGAAGCTGATCCTTTTAGGCGCCCCCGGCGCCGGAAAGGGCACTCAGGCAGCCTATATCAGCCAGCGTGTGAACATTCCTACTATCTCAACCGGCAACATCCTGCGTGCCGCCATGAAAGAGGGAACTCCTCTGGGCCACAGAGTCACAGAGTACATGGTGGCCGGCAGGCTGGTGCCCGATGATATCATCATTGAGATCATCACCCAGCGTCTGAAAGAAAACGACTGCGCCAACGGCTACATTCTGGACGGGGTGCCCCGCACCATCGTCCAGGCCGAGGCCATGGATGCCCACGGCATCAAGCTGGATGCCGTACTTTCTTTCGAAGTCGACGATTCCATCATTGTCGAGCGCATGAGCGGCCGCCGAGCCTGTACCACCTGCGGTGCCACCTATCATATTCACAATGCGCCTCCCAAGCAGGAGGGCAAGTGTGACAAGTGCGGTGCCGATCTGGTTCAGCGGGAAGACGATAAGGAAGAAACGGTTAAGCGCCGTTTGCGGATCTATCACGAAAAGACGGCTCCTCTGGAGGCGTACTACGCCGCCAAGGGTAACCTGAAGCGCGTGGAAGCTCAGCCGACCATCGAAGCAACCACCAAGTTGGTCTTCGAAATATTGGGGATTTGATAGTATGGAAATGATCTCCCTGAAATCTCCTCGTGAGATTGAATGTATGCGCCGCGCCGGACGGATTACCGCGGCGGCCCGTGCTTATGCGGGCAAACTGGTGAAGCCCGGCGTCACAACCCTTGAAATAGACCACGCGGTGCGCAAGTTTATCGAGTCGCAGGGTGCAAAGCCCTCGTTCCTGGGCTACTCCGGGTTTCCCGGTTCGGCCTGCATCTCGGTGAACGACGAAGTCATCCACGGCATTCCGGGTCCCCGGAAACTGGTGGAAGGAGACATCGTCAGCGTGGACGTGGGAGCGTTCTTTGAAGGCTTC
>JAZOBG010000200.1:0-15039 GCA_045595865.1 Oscillospiraceae bacterium | reverse complement strand
GGGAAGTAGGAGTAGGTCGCCGTCTGGCCCCACTTGACCTCGCCCTCGTCGGGTTCCCACTCGCCGGTCAGGATCTTGAACAGAGCGGTGTGGGCGTTTTCGTTGTCACCCACAAAGGCGATCTTGTCGCCGTGCTGCACGATGAAGCTGACCTTGTCCAGCAGCTTGACGCTGTCCACCGTCTTGGACACGTCGGTGACGAACAGGATGTCCTTGCCCACCTCGCGGTCGGGAGAGAAGCCCACCCAGGGGTAGCGGCGGGAGGAAGCGGGGATCTCCTCCAGACTGATTTTCTCCAGCAGCTTGCGGCGGGCGGTGGCCTGCTTGCTCTTGGACTTGTTGGCCGAGAAGCGGGAGATAAAGTCCTGCAGTTCCTTGATCTTTTCGGCGTTCTTCTTGTTCTGGTTCTTCATCAGGTTCTGCATCAGCTGAGAAGCGTCGTACCAGAAGTCGTAGTTGCCCACGTACATCTTGATCTTGTTGTAGTCGATGTCCACGATGTGGGTGCAGATGGTGTTCAGGAAGTGGCGGACGTGGCTGACCACGATGACGGTGCCCTCAAAGTCCAGCAGGAAGTCCTCCAGCCAGTTGATGGCGTTGATGTCCAGGTTGTTGGTAGGCTCGTCCATCATCAGAATGTCGGGGTTGCCGAACAGAGCCTGGGCCAGCAGTACCTTGACCTTCAGACGGCCGTCCATGGTTTCCATGCTGTCGTAGTGCATGGAGACCGGGATACCCAGACCCTGCAGGATACGGCTGGCATCCGACTCGGCTTCCCAGCCGCCCAACTCGGCGTATTCCTCTTCCAGCACGCAGGCGCGTAGGCCGTCTTCCTCGGTCATCTCCTCTTTTTCGTAGAGGGCGTTCTTTTCCTGACCGATGTCGTACAGGCGCTGGTTGCCCATGATGACGGTGTCCATGACGGTATAGGCGTCGTAGGCGTTTTGATCCTGCTTCAGAATGGACATGCGGGTGTTGGGCAGGATATGGACCTCGCCGGAGGTGGACTCCAGCTCGCCGGACAGGATCTTCAGAAAGGTGGACTTGCCGGCACCGTTGGCGCCGATGATGCCGTAGCAGTTGCCCTTGACAAACTGCAGGTCCACGTGGGAGAACAGCGGCTGGCCGCTGTAATTCAAACTCAGATCGGTGACTGTAATCATTGCAGACTCCTTAATTATATAATGATGTTTAACTAATCAAGTATATCACATTTTTGCTCCAACGCAAGGGGTAAAAAGCGCGAAACCCCTGCAAACCGTGGTTTCGTTGACAGAAAACAAGCAGTCGTGATAAACTGAACGGGAAAAACGGCCGCTTTTCGTGGCCCCAAAGAAAAGAGAAGGAATTATGACGAGTTTATTGTGCTGTCCCATCTGCGGCCAGCCACTGGAGCGGGTGGAACGAAGCTATATTTGCCCTAAGCGTCACTGTTATGATGTGGCCAAAGAGGGTTATGTGAACCTGCTGCCCGCCAACAAAAAGCACGCAAAGGACCCCGGCGACGACCAGGATATGGTGGCGGCCCGCACCCGCTTTCTGGAGAGGGAACACTATGCGCCCCTGCGGGATACACTGGCTGCGTTGGTATTGGAGAGAATCCCCGGGACGGTGCTGGATTCCGGCTGCGGCGAGGGGTACTACACCGCCGGGATCTGTGCCGCTCTGCGTGAGCGCGGCGTGGAAACGCGCGTGGCCGGCGTGGATCTGTCCCGTTCGGCCCTGAAAAAAGCGGCCCGCCGCACCAAAGAGGCCGAGTTTGCCGTGGCCTCGGTGTACCACCTTCCGGTAGCCAACCAATCGGTGGATCTGCTGCTCAACTGCTTTGCGCCCCTTGCGCTGGAAGACTTTCGCCGGGTCCTGCGCCCGGGGGGTACTTTCCTGTATGTGGTGCCCGGACCGAAGCATCTTTGGGAATTGAAGCAGGTACTCTATGAAAAGCCTTATGAAAACGCCGAAGAGGAAACGGCCTACGACGGGTTTGACTATGAGCGCATCGTGCCGGTGGAATTTACTATGGCGCTGGATGCGCCTGCGCTGCAGGATCTGTTCCGCATGACGCCTTACTGCTGGAAGACGCCCAAAGCGGGGATCGAGCGTATGAACGGGTTGACCGGGCTGAATGTAACGGCCAGTTTCCGCGTTCATGTATTCCGCGCAGAATAATTCATTTGCCGCTGAAAGGCAGCTTTTGACCGGGTAAAACAGGTCAAAAGCTGCCTTGTTTTGCTTGTATTTCACCATTCGGTTTGGTATAATATTATATCTTGGTGTACTTATACGCACAAAGAAGCATCCTGAACGGGGAGGCGACGATTTGAACCGAAAGAAGTTATCCCGACTGCTGGAGCCGGGCATGCGCCTTTATTTCATCGTTATGCTGCTGTTTGCGGTGGCTGCCGCCGTGACGCATAACTATATTCTGGCTGCCGTGGAAGTGGTGATCACCGGTGTGATTTACATCTACTTCCGTCAGAGTACGGCCCGCCGTCGCAAGGAGATCCTGAAATATATTGATTCGGTTTCCTACAACGTGGATGCGGCCACCAAGGATACCATGCTCAATGCACCTTTGCCTATGGTGATTTTCCGCCCGGACAGTGACGAGGTCATCTGGTCCAATGACCGTTTTTTGCGACTGACCGGCGAGCGGGAGCACCTGTTTGATACCAAGCTGTCGGCTGCGGTACCCGGATTTTCTTCCAAGTGGCTGCTGGAAGGCAAGCATGAAAGTCCGGATGAAGTGGTGTTGGGGGACCGGCGGTACGCCGTATTCGGCCATCTGGTCCATACCGGCGATCAGGGCGGCGGCTTTTTGGCCACTACCTACTGGTTTGATGTGACCGAACATTCCAAATTGCGCAAGCTCCACGACGAAAGCCGCCCCGTGGTGGCACTGTTGTTGCTGGACAACTATGATGAGGTGCTGAAAAACGCGGCGGAAAATACCCGCGCCACCATCGTGGGCGAAATCAGTCAGAAGCTGGGCGAATTGGCAGTAGCCACCAACGGTCTGTTTGCACAGTTGGACCGTGACCGTTATCTGCTGATTTTTGAAGCCTGCCATCTGCCCAAACTGAGAGAAGAGAAATTCCCCATTCTGGATGCCGTTCACAATCTCCAGAACCCCAGCGGGATCCCGGCTACCCTGTCCATCGGCGTGGGTGTGGATGCCGACAATTTTCAGGAGCTGTTCCAGTACGCTTCCCTGTCGGTGGAAATGGCCCTGTCCCGCGGCGGCGATCAGGCGGTCATTAAGAATCGTTTCAATTTTGAGTTTTACGGAGGCCGTACCAAGGAGTTGGAAAAACGCACCAAGGTCAAAAGCCGCGTCATGGCCAACGCACTGGGTGAACTGGTGGCCGATGCGTCCAAGGTATTCATCATGGGCCACAAGAGCGGTGATTTGGACTGCATCGGCGCAGCAGCCGGTGTCTTTGCCATTGCCCGCAAGCGCAGTGTTCCGGCCTATATTATTCGTGAGCTGAGCCCGGCTCCGGCCGCCGCCATGGCAGACCGGCTGGCCGAACTGCCGGAGTACGCAGGAAAATTTCTCTACGCGCAGGATGCCCTGCTTCTGGCAGACAGCAAGTCTCTGCTGGTCGTGGTGGATACCAACCGACCCGAGCAGGTGGTTTCCCTCGAACTGCTGGAGTCCTGCAATAAGGTGGCGGTCATCGACCACCACCGCCGCGCGGCCACATATATTGCCGATGCCGCACTGAATTTCCACGAACCCTACGCATCTTCGGCATCCGAACTGACAGCCGAATTGCTTCAGTACATTCTGGAGCCTGCCGATCTGCTGCGCGTGGAGTCGGAAGCCCTTTTGGCCGGCATCGTACTGGACACCAAACATTTTACCATGCGTACCGGCGGCCGAACCTTTGAAGCTGCCGCATTCCTGCGCCGCGCAGGAGCTGACCCTGCCAATGTGCAGGAACATTTCCAGAACGATCTGGAGGGTACCATCGCCCGTTACGATATTATCCAAAACGCAAAGCTGTACCGCAGCAACATTGCCATTGCGCAGGTGGACCACACCGTGGGTCGTGTCACGGCCGCGCAGGCAGCCGATGAGCTGCTGAACATTTCCGGTATCGACACCTCCTTTGTGTTGTTCCCGGACGAGGACAGGATCATAATCTCGGCCCGCAGTGCGGGAGAGGTTAACGTCCAGGTAGTGCTGGAGGCATTGGGCGGCGGCGGAAACGCAGCCACCGCGGGCGCTCAGGTGCCCGGAGTGTCCATGACCGACGCTGTGCAGCAGCTGACCGGATCCATCAATCAATATCTCGAAAAAGAGTAAGAACCCGTAAGGAGGAACCAAATCATGAAAGTTATTTTGCAGCAGGACGTGAAGGGTCAGGGCAAGAAAGGCCAGATGGTCAACGTTTCCGACGGCTATGCCCGCAACTTCCTGTTCCCCAAAAAGCTGGCCGTGGAAGCCACCGCTGACAATGTGAATACGATGAAGCTGCAGGAGAAGGCCAAGGCCGCCAAGCTGGCTGAAGAAAAAGCTCAGGCTCAGGCCATTGCCGACCAGCTGAAGGAGATCACCGTCCGCATCGTCGCCAAGGGCGGCAACGGAGGCCGCCTGTTCGGTGCCGTGACCACCAAGGAAGTGTCCGATGCCCTGAAGGCCCAGAGCGGTATTGAGATCAACAAGGCCAAGCTGGTCATGGACGAACCCATCAAGAGCTTCGGTGGCTATGAGTTGAAGGCCAAGCTGGGCCATGACGTCAATGCCGTCGTTAAAGTGGTTGTTGCCGAAGAGTAAGCGTTTTTCAAAACTGTGAATGAAGGAGGTGGCCCCAATGGATGAATTGCTGAGCAAACAGATGCCCCACAGTACCGAAGCCGAGCAGGCCGTGCTGGGTTCCATGTTTATTGATGAAAGCTGCATCCCCGAGGTGGTCACTGCTCTGAAGCCGGAGGATTTCTACCTGCGGCAGAACCGGGAGATTTACGAAACCATCTACCGCATGGTGGAGCTTTCGGCCTCCATCGATCTGGTCACCGTTCTGGACCAGATGAGGCAGAACGGAACCTTCAAGGAAAATATCACCGACCGGTACGTCATGCAGCTGATGGAGATCACTCCCACCGCCACAAACGTGAAGGAATATATCTCCATCGTGAAGGACAAGGCGCTGCTGCGCCGGGTGGCCGAGGCTGCCGGTGAGGTGACCGGAATGGTCCAGACCGGTGAGGGGACCGGTGCGCAGGTGCTGGAAGCTGCCGAGCAGAGGATCTATGCCATCCGTCAGGGGCGTGCCACCCGTGGCCTGGAGCATATTTCCATGGCCATTCAGAACGTGTACGATCGTCTGGGTGAGCTGGCTGCTTCGGGCAGCGAGATCCCCGGCCTGTCCACCGGGCTGTCCGATCTGGACCGCCGCCTGACCGGCCTGAACCCGTCTGACCTGATCATTTTGGCCGCCCGTCCCGGTATGGGTAAGACCTCCATGGCGCTGAATATGGCGCTCCACGCCAGTAAGACCTCCGGCAAGGCGGTGGTCATCTTCTCGCTGGAAATGTCCAAGGAACAGTTGGCGACCCGTCTGATTTCCAGCGAGTGCTTTGTGGACAGCAAGAAACTGCTGACCGGACAGGGCCTGGATATGGACGACTGGAAGCGCATCGGCGCTGCCGCCAACGCGCTGGCCCGAACCAACATCCTGCTGGACGACAACCCGTCGTTGACAGTGGCCGATATGAACGCTGCCTGCCGCCGTGTGGAAAACCTCGGTCTGGTGGTGGTGGACTATCTGCAGCTGATGTCGTCGGCCGGCGGAAAGCAATATGCCGGCGAAAACCGCCAGCAGGCGGTGTCCGACATCTCCCGTGCCATGAAGATCATGGCAAAGGAACTGCGTGTACCGGTGCTCTGCCTGTCCCAGCTGTCCCGTTCCAACGAAAAGGAGGGCAAGGTGCGCCTGCCGCGTCTGTCTGACCTGCGTGAATCGGGCGCCATCGAGCAGGATGCCGATATCGTTATGTTTATCCACCGCGAAGATTACTACGACGAAAACACCGAAAACAAGAACATTGCCAACTGCATTATCGCAAAGAACCGTCACGGTGAGACCGGCTCGGTGGATCTGCAGTGGCTGCCCGAATTTACCACTTTCCGCACCATTGAGCGACGGTATGAGGAATACTAAATGAGCTTTCATGCATCGGCTTTTTGTCAGGAGTGGAACCTGATCCCGGAGGGCAGTGCGGTATTATGTGCCGTGTCGGGCGGAGCCGACTCCATGTGCCTGCTCCACTGGCTCAACAGCGTGAAGAGTGAGTTTTCCATCCGATTGCAGGCGGTTCATTACAACCACCGGCTGCGCGGCGACGAGTCCGACCGGGACGAGCAGTTTGTCCGCGAACAATGCCGGGAGTGGGATATCCCGCTGATCTGCGGCGGCGGAGACGTGGCAGCACAAGCAGCCCAATCGGGTCAGGGTGTGGAAGAAACCGCCCGGGAGATGCGATACGCCTTCTTGCAGGACGCTGCGCGGCATCTGGATGCCGATTTGATCGCCGTGGCCCACAATGCCGACGACAATGTGGAGACCATGTTGCTCCACCTGATCCGGGGCAGCGGTCTGACCGGACTGACCGGGATGCTGCCGCGGCGGGATAATATTGTGCGCCCCCTTTTGACGACGACCCGCGCCGCCATTGAGGAATACTGCTGCGGACACGGTGTGTGTTATGTGCAGGATTCCACCAATGTGGAGGATACCTACAGCAGAAACCGGGTGCGACACCGGATCATCCCCGAGCTGACCGCCATGAACCCCCGCTTTGTGGAAAACTCGGTCCGGATGCTGGAGCGCCTGCGGGACGACGAGTGGTATCTGATTTCCCAGACCAATGTCATCTGGGCCTCGGCCCGGAAGGAAGGGGGCCGGGTCACCATCCCGGTTGCGGTTATCTCCGATCTGCCGTGGGCTTTGGCGCCCCGGGCGGTGCGACGGCTTCTGGCGCAGATCGGACAGGAAAACTATTCCGCCGCCCATCTGGAGAGTGTCATTGCCCTGTGCCGCAGCAGGGATCCGTCGGCACAGATTTTCCTGCCCGATGGGCTGGTTGCCCGGAGAGAGTACGATGATCTGGTCATCGAATTTGCAGCGGATGAGACGGAACCTCCGCCTCCCGTTCCCTTGACAGAGGAAGGACGAACCGTTTACGGCAATACCGGTTGGACGGTGATCTGCAACCGGACGGTGTGTCCCGAAATCAACCTCAAAAATCCCGATTCTTTTTTCCTGGCCTGTGATAAAATAAACGGCCACCCGGTTCTGCGGCCCCGCCGGATCGGAGACAGCATTAAGCTGCCGGGAAGAGGAACGAAAACCATAAAAAAACTGTTAATTGACGGAAAGATTCCCCGCATATCCCGGGAACTGCTGCCCGTACTGGCCGATGAGGACGGTGTGCTGGCGCTGGCATCCTTTGGGCCGGACGAGTCCCGTTTAGCGCAGCCGGGCCAGCCCGCGCTGTCCATCACATTAAAGAAAGAGTGAAAAAACATGGGTTATTGTGAGCAGGATATTGAAAAAATTCTCTTTGCCGAGGAAGAACTGATGCAGCGCGTCAAGGAACTGGGTGCGCAGATCACCGAAGATTATAAGGACAAGGAGCCCGTTCTGATCACCGTGCTGCGCGGTTCCTATATCTTTATGGCCGACCTGAGCCGTGCCATTAATCTGCCTTGCGTGATCGACTTCATGTCGGTTTCTTCCTACGGCAAGGGTACCTCATCTTCCGGTCAGGTGAAGATCATCAAGGACCTGTCGGAAAACATTGAAGGCAGAGATGTCATCGTGGTGGAAGATATTCTGGACAGCGGCAACACCCTGTCCAGCCTGCTGGAGCTTCTGGTGACGCGCAAGCCCGCTTCGGTGCGCCTGTGCACCCTGCTGGATAAGCCCGAGCGCCGCGTGAAGAACATCGAGGCCGATTACTGCGGCTTCACTATTCCCGATGCTTTTGTGGTGGGTTACGGTCTGGATTACGCGGAAAAGTATAGAAACCTGCCCTATGTTGGTATACTGAAACCGTCGGTCTACGGAGGCTGATAACCCGATTACCCCGGAAAGAAGTGTTGATATTTGAAGAAATTCAGCCTGCGCGATGCAATTTTTTATATTTTGATTTTTGTGGTTTTGCTTTCCACCGTTTCGGTTCTGAACAAAGTGGAAAACGGCGCTGACGCTACCTACGCCGATCTGCGTACCCTGTTTGAGCAGGAGCAGGTGATCTACTTTGAAGCGGAAGAAGACGAAGTTACGCTGATCCTGCGGGAGCTGGACGAGAACGGGAAGAATAAATCCGCGGTATACCCGATTGCCAGCTTTGACGTGTTCTACAGCGACATGAAGGACACCATTGACAAGCAGTGGAAAGCCGGCATCATTGAGGACTACGACTATCCTCAGGGCTGGGTGGCCCCGTGGTGGTTTTCCTTTGTTCCCTATGTGGTCATTGTGCTGGTGTTTGGTCTGCTCTGGTACTTTCTGGCTATGCGTCAGGGCGGCGGTGGCGGCGGCGGAAACAACCCAGCCCGCTTCGGCAAAGCCCGCACTCGCACCCTGTCGGAAACCGGCAAGAAGGTGTCCTTTGACGATGTGGCGGGTGCCGATGAGGAAAAGGCCGAACTGGAAGAGATCGTGGAGTTTCTGAAAGACCCCCAGCGGTTTATTGAGCTGGGCGCCCGTATTCCCAAGGGCGTTCTGCTGGTGGGCCCTCCCGGTACCGGTAAGACCCTGCTGGCCCGTGCCGTGGCCGGTGAGGCCGGCGTGCATTTCCTGTCTATTTCCGGCTCTGACTTTGTGGAGCTGTATGTGGGTGTGGGTGCCTCCCGCGTCCGCGACCTGTTTGATCAGGCCAAGAAGGAATCCCCCGCCATCGTGTTCATTGATGAGATCGATGCTGTGGGCCGTCAGCGCGGCGCCGGTCTGGGCGGCGGTCACGACGAGCGTGAGCAGACCCTGAACCAGCTGCTGGTGGAAATGGACGGTTTCTCCTCCAATGAGGGGGTCATCGTTCTGGCTGCCACCAACCGTGTGGATATTCTGGACCCCGCCCTGCTGCGTCCCGGCCGTTTTGATCGTCAGGTGTACGTGGGTCATCCCGACATTAAGGGCCGCGAGGCGGTTCTGCGCATCCATGCCCGCAACAAGCCGCTGGCCGAGGACGTCTCGCTGGCCGAGGTGGCAAAAGCCACCGTGGGCTTTACCGGAGCCGATCTGGAAAACCTGATGAACGAAGCCGCCCTGTTGGCCGCCCGCCGCAAGGAGCGCTTCATCACCAACAGCGACCTGCACGAAGCGGTGCTCAAGGTCATTGCCGGCCCCGAAAAGAAGAGCCGCGTGGTCACCGAGCATGCCCGCAAGCTGACCGCTTATCACGAGGCAGGTCACGCCATCGTTATAAACGAGCTGGAGACTGCCGACCCGGTCCATCAGATCACCATTATTCCCCGCGGCGGTGCCGGCGGCATGACCATCGCTCTGCCTCAGGAGGATAAGAGCTATCAGTCCAAAAAGGAACTGACCGAGCAGGTGGCTGTCTGTTTGGGCGGCCGTGTGGCTGAGGAGCTGATGCTGGGCGATATTTCCACCGGTGCCTCCAACGATCTGGAGCGTGCCACCGCCATCGCCCGCGCCATGGTTACCAAGTACGGCATGAGCGACAAGCTGGGCACTGTGGTGTTTGACAACAATTCCAACGAGGTCTTTATCGGCCGCTCCATGGCCCAGGCCCGCACCTATTCCGAGGAAGTGGCCGGCCAGATCGACGCCGAGATCCGCGCCATCATCGACGGCGCCTATGAGCGCTGCCGCGCCATTCTGTCGGAAAAGCAGGATACGCTGGTCAAGGTGGCCGAGTACCTGCTGGAGCATGAAACCATGTCGGCAGAGGAATTTCAGCGTGTTTGCAAGGGCGAAGCTGCCCAAGATACCGAAAGGTAAAAGTCCGTTTTAACGTACAACAAACCTCCTATACTGATATCAGAAACAGCAAACTGATATTCGTATAGGAGGTTTTGTCATGGAGTTTGAAATTCGTTTTGTAAGAGGTCACGTGGAAGTGTACGACCACTCCGGGCGCTTCCTGTTTTCCGCCGACAGCGAGCGGGAAGCCCGTCAGGAACTGAACGCAGCGTAAAGAACAATTTGGGCCGGGAAATTCCCGGCCCGAATTTTTGCATTTTCAGGAAATTTTTCTTGACTGTGTACCTGCTTCACACTTTATCATATAAGAGGAAGAGGTGATACCTTATGACCATACGGGAACTGGAACGCAAGACCGGACTGGAACGGACCAACATCCGCTTTTACGAAAAGGAAGGATTGCTGAACCCCGAGCGAAAAGAAAACGGCTACCGGGATTACAGCGAGGCCGACCTGCGGCTGCTGATGAAAATTAAGCTGCTGCGCCGTCTGGATTTCTCCATTGAAGCCATTCGCTCCCTGATCGACGGCAACACCGATCTGGAGCAGGCATTGGAGCGTCGGCTGCAGACCATCGGAATGCAGCGCAAAGAGTTGAATGCCACCGAGCAGGTCTGTCAGGAGATGAAAGACGACCGGGCGGTCTTTTCCACGCTGGATGCCCAGCGGTATCTGGATAATTACGACCGCGCCCTGCGTGCGCCCAGCAACTCGGTATCCATCCGGCCCACAGTGCCCCAAAGCGACCGCGTTCAGCCGGTGCGCTGCCCCTGGCGGCGCTATTTTGCCCGTATGTTGGACGTATCCTTCGGGTCCATGATCCTGTGGGCTGTTCTGGCGTTGGTGTTCCGGGTAAACGTGAGCAACATCGGTTCCTTTGCGGAATGGCTGTTGAATTACTTGGAATGGGGCATCTGGCTGCCCATCGAGGCCCTGTTGCTGTCCCGGTGGGGTACCACGCCGGGCAAATGGATCATGGGAATCCGGGTGGAGCACGAGGACGGGCGCAAGCTGACCTACGGCGAGGCCATCGACCGTGCGTGGATCGTTTTTGTAAAGGGCATGGGAGCCCTGATCCCCATTTACAACATCTATCGCCTTTGGAAGTCCTACAAAGCGGTGCGTGACGGGGATGACGACGAACTGGAATGGGAGTGGAACACCAACTCGGTTCTGGTGGTCAGAGAACGGGAGTGTCCCGGCTGGCGTCCGGTGGTTTTCGTGGGAGCCTATGCAGTTTCGATCCTGATCTCGGTCCTGATTGCCATGCTGCCCGGTTTTCGCCCGCCCTGCCGCGGCAGCCAGCTGACGGTGGAGCAGTTCGTGAAGAATTACAATGTTCTGGCCCGGTTTAAAGGATATGACGGAGACGAATTGCAGGTGGACGGAACCTTTGGAGTCAAGACGGGATACGGGTCCGGTACGGTGGTGATCGATCTGGATGAAAGCGAAGATCTGGTGCTTGATTTTGAGGAGACTGATGGTGTGCTGACCAAAGTTTCTTTTGAGCGGGAGCTGTCCAGCTGGTATCGCACTGGAACGGTGGATGCAGAGGGGAAACGGGCCATTCTACTGACAGCCATGGCCTATGCATGGGCCGACTGCGGGCCCGGTCAGGCATACCGGTCTCAGAAAATTCTTGAGGAATTCACTCAGTTGAGCCAGGGAAGCTTGACCCGGGACATTCTGGACTGGCAGCTGACCTATACCATCACACATCAAGGGGAAACACTGGATGACAGCGGATTGTCACTGGACAACTGGCACGTAGAGTTTGAATTTGTGCCAAACCCATAATGAAAAACGAAATGGCGCGGCCCAAACGGGCCGCGCCATACTTTAGTTTCATTTGCCCCAGACCAGATCGAGGGCCTGATACCGGTTGAAAATATCGATGGTCAGCGGTGCACCGCCGTATTCACCGTCCAGCGTCCATGGCAGGGGCTCCTGACAGGTGATCTGCAGCTTGCTGGTGGTAAAGGAGACAATGGCGCCGCCGTCCACCGGCTTTTTCTGCTGCAGGGTGGTCACGAAGCTCTGCAGCTCGGCCACAGATTTGGGACGGCGGATCAGGAGTACCTCAAACAGGCCGTCGTCCAGACTGACACCGGTGGCCAGCGGATTTTTGAAGCCGCCCACCGAAACGGTGTTGCTGACCATGCCGTAGAAGAAATCACCCTCCACTGTGCCGCCGTCATGGGTCAGGGTCATGGGATAGCTCTTGATGGAGCCGAGCCGCGTCACGCCCTCCATCAGATAAGCCAGATGGCCAAACATATTCTTGAATTCCTGCGGCGTGTCGTAGGACACGTCGGTAAAGGCGCCGAAGGCGGCCACGTAAATAAAGATCCGCTCGTTGAATTGGCCCACGTCACTCTTGCGCACCGGCCCGGTGACCGCCACGTGGGCGGCCTTCTCCAGCACCTTGGGCAGATTCAGATTGCGGGAAAAATCGTTGGTGCTTCCGGCGGGGAGGTAACCCAGAACCGGGGGATTTTCCAGTGTCAGCAGGCCGGAGATGGTCTCGTTCAGCGTACCGTCACCGCCGCAGCAGATCACACGCTCATACTGACCGCCCAGCTCGGCGGCTACCCGGGCGGCGTCCCCACGGCACTGGGTGGGATAGGCGGTGGTCAGCCAGCCTTCCTTGGTGAAGGCGTCCAGAATACCGGGCAGATGACCCTTTACAGAACCCTTGCCTGCTGTTGGATTAAAAAGAAAGAGAAGTTTTTTCACAATACAACCCTTCAGTCATGTTTCAGAAATCAATGTCATTATAGCCGTCCAAAAAAAAAAATCAATGAACGGATTGTAAATATTTTCTTAAATATTCATCGAAGTAAAGTGATAAAGTGTTGCTTTTTGGAGAAATCGTGGTACAATGATAACTTGTAATTCCCTCACAAAGGTGTGATTTTTTTTGAACCGCAAAACCTTCGCCGCCGCATTTCCCATTACCGTCCCGGTGCTGATGGGTTATCTGGCCATTGGCATTGCCTTCGGCCTGATGCTGGAAGCGGTGGGATACAACGTTATCTGGGCATTTTTTATGTCCCTGTCCATCTATGCCGGCTCGGGTCAATATCTGGGGGTGGAGATGCTCGCCACCGGTGCAGTCCTGACTCAGGTGGCCTTGCTGACCTTCCTGATCAATTTCCGTCATCTGGTGTACGGCCTGTCCATGCTGGAAAAATTCCGCGGCATGGGCAAGCGGAAATGGTACATGATTTTCTCCCTGACCGACGAGACTTACGCCCTTCTGGCGGGAGCCAATCCTCCGCCGGGGATCGTGCCCAAGGATTTCTACTTCGCCGTGGCCATTCTGGATCACTGTTACTGGATCCTGGGGTCTGTCATTGGCTCGGTGGCCGGAGCTTTGATCGGTTTTGACACCACCGGCGTGGAGTTTGCCATGACCGCCCTGTTCCTGGTCATCGCGGTGGACCAGTGGCGCAGTTACCGCAGTCATATTCCCGCCATTCTGGGCGCAGGCGCTACCCTGCTCTGTCTGTTCCTGGTAGGCGCCGATATGATGCTGCTGCCTGCGCTGGGCATCATTGTGGTGGTGCTGCTGGTCATGCGTGTCCGGCTGGAACACAAGACGGCTGAAACCAAACCTGCGGAAGCAAAGGAGGCGGATCTCAAATGCTGACCCCTGCACAGGCTATTGCCTCTATCGCGGTAATGGCGGTTGTGACCTTTTTGACCCGCTTTCTGCCCTTCCTGCTCTTTGACCGTGGAGAGGAGCCGCCCAAGCTGGTTCTGTATCTGGGCCGTGTGCTGCCCCCCGCCGTTATCGCCATGCTGATCATCTACTGTCTGCGCAATCCGGCCCTGTCGGTTTCGCCCGACCTGACCGCCACCATGTCCGCATGGTGGGCAGCCATCGTTTCCTTCTTCGTGGGCTGGGCGCCCCAGTTGATCGCCGGTGCGGTGACCGTGGTGCTGCACGTGTGGAAGAAAAATAATCTGCTGTCCATCTTCAGCGGAACCATTCTGTATATGATCCTGGTTCAATGTGTGTTTGTGTAATGGCGAAAGACCGTGTCGAAACCGACACGGTCTTTTTGCGTGCTACATCAGCTCCAGCAGAACTTCTCCTGCGGCTTGTGCGAACAGCCTTGCGCCCCGCAGCGCCTCCTGCAGGGTGTTTCCGTGAGAACCCACCTCTATCAGCAGAGATCCCTGGGTCAATTGTTGATTGAACCGGGAGGAGCGCAGCGTGATGGGGCGGGCTGCCGTGGGCCATTGGGCATCCAGATTCTGCTGGATGCGAATTGCCAGCGCCAGATTTTTCTGCCAGTTGGGATGGTTCTGCCCCAAATCGTCGGTGCCCACGATCATCATGACCTGAGCGGTTTTCTCTCCGTCGATTTCGGTGACCGCCTTGTATACCGTGCCGTCCTCGCCGATCAGGGCGTCCCGGTGGACATCCAGCACGATTTGAATGGACGGGTATTCCTTCAGCCAGGCCTCGATCCCTTCGCCGGACCGGGAGTAGGCTCCGCTGTATTGCGGGTAGTCATACAAGGTGCGGTCATGGACCACCGACAGACCCATTTCCTCAAAGACCGCCTGCATCTCGTCGCCAATGCGGATCACGTTGTAGGCTTCGTCGGTGGTACGGGAGGCATCGCTTTCCTGGTAGATGTCGGTTCCGTCCATGGTGTAGGCCTCGCTGCCGTGGGTATGTATAATCAGGATCTGCGGACCGGTTTTCTCCAGATCTACCGTGATTTCGGCACGGGCCAGTGCGGCCAGGTCCAACGCTTTGCTGGTTCGGTTATATAGGAAAACGCCCTGCGAGGTCAGCGCTCCCTCGCTCTCGGTGGGCACAAGGGTGCGGGGCAGGATATCCTCCGGTGCCGTGGTGGTTTCCGGCAAAGGGGGTTCGGCCAGATCTTCGGCTCCTTGCGCCGGAGGCACATTCTGTGGAGGCGATTCCGGCATGTCGATGGGGTTGGAGGGGGCTGGAGGGCGCAATTGGGAGCCGGCCTGCAGAAAGGCGGATTCGCTCAGCGCCAGCTGCTGCAGGTAGGTCAGTTTGTTCCAGGGCGTGTCATTCCAGGTTTCCGGCCCC
>JAZOBG010000199.1:0-2619 GCA_045595865.1 Oscillospiraceae bacterium | reverse complement strand
TTGGACTCGAAAAAGGCGAGGAACATCTCGCGCAGTTCGTTCAGGCCAAACTTTTTGGGTTCCATGGGGATATACCTCCTAATTTAATGTAGGGACAAAAAATGCTTCGCCCCTGTTGTTTCAGGGGCGAAGCAGTAAGCTACGCGGTACCACCCTGATTTGCCTGCAAGCAGACATCTCATTGGCATCCGATAACGGGGATGAAGCGTTGCGCTCGTCACGCACAGTTCGGAAGTGGCTCAAACGACCGGACTGCCGAGGGCTTTCACCGTCCCCTCTCGCTAATGGCTTCGCATCGTTCTTGGCTTCGTCATCACATTTACCGGAAATAGTTTATCACAGTTTTTGTGCTTGTCAAGGGGGACTTTCCTTACAAAAGGATCTGCTCATTGACCTGCAGACGGAAGGTCAGCCCAAAGAACTCGGCGGCCTTGCGGCACAGGAGCATACGGTCGAGGAAAATCTCGAAGTAATCCATGACGGCACAGACCTCGGTGTTGATGGACAGGGACAGGGTAATGGTTTTTGTCTCCTTGTCCAGATTCAGGTCGGTCTTCTCGACGGCGTAATTCACGCGGTCGTGAATGTCGAACCGAATGGTGTCGCGGTTGCGCACACGGCTGCGGCGCACGTCGGTCTTGTCGGCCAGGATCAGTGCGGCGGCCACGGCGTTGACCGGGAAGGCGGTGGAGTCGTCGTGGTGACCGATGGCGGTGCTGACCACGGCAATATCGGCAGCGTCCATATTCATTTTGTTTAAAATGGTAAAGGCCATGGCTGCGCCGCTGACGGCGTGGTTGTGCCGGTTGACCAGATTGCCGATGTCGTGCATGAAGCCGGCGATTTTAGCCAGTTCCACTTCGCGGGGATCATAACCCAGCTGGGAAAGCAGGTCGCTGGCCACCTCCGCGCACTTGGTCACGTGGGCAAAGCTGTGCTCGGTAAAACCGAGAGCAGTCAGGGATGCGTCGGCCTGGATGATGTAGGTGCGGACATCGGGATTATTTTTAACCATTTCAAAGGTGATCTTCATACTGTAACCTCCTGTTCTGCACTATCATACCCTTTTTGCTGCGGTTCTTCAATCGTTCCGGGGTAAATTTTACAAAAAATACACACTACATACATTTTAATATAAAGGGAGAGCGCATTTGCGCTCTCCCAAGTCGTCAAATATTTCGCAAATCGTACGGGGTGGTCTGGTAAACATAGTAGTTCAGCCAGTTGGTGTACAGCAGCTGGCCGGCGCTGCGCCAGCGAACCAGTGGAGCGTTGGACGGGTCGTCATCGGGGAAGTAGTTGACCGGAACGGCAATGTCCAGCCCTTTGTCCACGTCGCGGAAATACTCTTTGGCCAGCGTGTCGGGGTCGTACTCAGGGTGGCCCAGCACGAAAAACCGGCGGGAGTCGGTGCTCTTGACGGCAAACACGCCGGAAATGTCACCGCTGGCCATCATCTCCAGATCGGGGATGGCACGGATGTCGTCCTCCCAGACTTCGGTGTAGCGGGAGTTGGGAGCAAAGAACACATCGTCGAAACCGCGGAACCAGGGGGAGCTGGGTTTCAGGACCTTGTGTTCAAAGACACCGAACAGCTTTGCGTCCAGTGAACGCTTAGGGATACCGTAATGATAATACAGACCGGCCTGAGCGCCCCAACAGATGTGCAGGGTGGAATGGACGTGGGTCTTGGTCCACTCCATGATCTTGCAAAGTTCGTACCAATAGTCCACCTGGTCAAACTCCATGTTTTCCACCGGTGCGCCGGTGATGATCATGCCGTCGTACTTTTTGTCCTTGATCTGATCGAAGGTGGTGTAGAAGGAGTCCAGATGGGACACATCGGTATAATGTCCCACATAGCTTGCGGTCTGCAGCAGATCCACTTCGATCTGAAGGGGGGTGTTGGACAGCTTGCGCAGCAGCTGGGTCTCGGTGACGATCTTGGTGGGCATCAAATTCAGAATCAGGAGGTTCAAAGGGCGGATATCCTGATGCATAGCCCGGTGTTCGGTCATGACAAAGATGTTTTCACTTTCCAGAACAGCGCGGGCAGGCAGAGAGTCCGGAATTTTGATGGGCATGGCGATCCCTCCGTGAAGTTACATTATAATTGTATATAAGGATAGCATAGTTTCGAATGGACCGCAACAGTGGTTTTTGCAGATATAAGTAAGAGAAAGGAGAAGGAAAAAAGAAAATCGAAAAAAGATGAAAAAGGGTGTTGACATTTGAGTTTCAGTTTGGTATATTAATCGAGCGCCTGTTGAGAAGGGCGGTTTTTTCATGGCTTTTGAAAGGGATTTCAAAAAAAGTTGAAAAAAGTGCTTGACAAACGAATTCGGTTGTGTTAATATAATCAAGTTCGCGTCAAACGGCGCGGGACAAAATCAAGAACGGAAGAAGTTGAAAAGCTTCGAAAAAAGTTCTTGACAAAGGGTTTGCCGCATGGTAAACTAAAAGTCCAGCCGCGACTGCGGTGTGCACCTTGTAAATTAAACAACGTAAAAGAAACACGAAGCACCAGAAGGATAGACATCCTTCAACAAGCAACAGCTTGGAGAAGGGTTTTCATTAATTTCTTTGAAGCTATGATTTTAGTTTCAATAATTTGATTTA
>JAZOBG010000198.1:0-6704 GCA_045595865.1 Oscillospiraceae bacterium | reverse complement strand
GTCCTCGACCTTGCCCACACGGCCGCAGGGGACGCGGGCGATGGTGCCGGTCAGCAGCTCGGGATTGGCCTCGAAGATGGGCTTCATCATCTCGGTCTCAGTCATGTTGGGAGCGATGCAGTTGACGGTGATGCCGTACTGGGCCCAGCCGGCAGCCAGGTTCAGGGAGTAAGCGTTGACAGCGCCCTTGGTGGAGCCGTAGCAGACGGAGATGTCGCTCATCTTGGAGCGGACAGCGCCGATGGAGCTGACGTTGATGATGCGGCCCCACTTCTGCTCCTTCATGTAGTTGCCGAAGTACTTGCAGGTCAGCATGATGGAACGCACGTTAGCGCCGAACATCTCGTCCCACTCTTCCACGGGATGCTCCAGAGCGGAGAACTTCTTGTTGACGCCCTGAGAGTTGACCAGAATGTCAGCGCCGCCCATAGCAGCCTTGACATCCTCGAACAGCTTGGCAACATCAGCCTCGGAGCCCATGTCGCCGGCGAAGCACAGAACCTCAGCGCCGGTGTCTTCTTTGATCTGAGCGGCCTTCTTCTCCAGCTTGGCCATGCTGCGGCCAACGATAGCGACCTTCACGCCGACAGCAGCGTAGCCCTCAGCGATAGCGCCGCCGATGCCGCCGCCGCCGCCGATAACAACTGCGCGCTTGCCTTCCAGGTTAAACATATTCTTGTAATCTGCCATGATAATCTTCCTTTCTCCGGCTGTTGGCCGGACATGATTTTTTGCTTGGGTTTCACCGGGTTGCCCCGGTTTTTGGCAACTCCAAAGCATAATTGGCCCAAGTGTAACAAAAGCATATCATTTTTTGCCTTTTGAGACAAGGAGAACGCTTTTGGATAAGGGGTGATATTTTTTTGTTTCTTTCTGCGAAAAAGGGGGAAAATCTTTGGGCGAAAAATGTAAAAAGTGACTGATATGCCCTGTAACCCCTTGCAAAAACGAATGAAAATAGTATAATATCCATAAATGGATGAATACTCTGCGGAAGGAGGGGCTTGATGTGCTGACTGCGTTGGTTGTGGAAAAGGAACAAACTGCAGTGGACTGGTTTATGCATCTTGTGGACTGGGACAAGCTGGATACCCGAGTGATCGGCATCTGCAGCAACGGTGTGGAAGCGTTGGAAGCCATCATGCGCCTGCGTCCCGACGTGGTGTTCACCGAGGTGTGCATGGAGGGCGGCACCGACGGCCTTGACCTGATTCGCAGGGCAAAGGAAAACGGCATCGCCTGTGATTTTGTCATCGTCAGCCGGTTCCACCGGTTTGAATACGCCCAAAGCGCCATGCGTATGGGCATTGAAGAATATCTAACCAAGCCGCTCGATGCCAGAGAGCTGGAGCGTGTGCTGGAGAAAATGTGGCACCGCAAGCTGGCCCGGGAGACGCAGGAGGTCAACGAGCAGTTTTTCAGGACCCGCCAGCTGCTGCGCAACTCCTTCATGGAGGCCTTTACCGGGCTGGTCCCGCCCAAGGACCTGTCGCTGGAGGCGCTGAACCGGAAGTATCATTTCCGCTTCCGGGAAGGTTTGTTCCAGTCGGTCATCCTGATGGTGGACGGACTGCCTGCCGAAGAGGAGGGCGTATTCCTGCCCGCGCTTGCTGAGAATCTGCGTGCCCGGCTGGACCCGGTGTGTCACGAAGTCATTCCGTTTGTTCAGGCCAATCAGCGTCTGACCCTGACCATGAACTACTCGTCCGAAAGCGGAGCGGAGGACCGCCTGCCCGAGCTACTGGATATCCTGCGGGAGCATCTGCAAAAGCGGGGATGCGGCCATGTGTCTTTCTGCATCGGCATCGGTCTTCCCGAGCGGGATGCACGCCAGCTGCGTCACACATTGGATACCGCCGAACGTGCCGCGCGCTGCGGCATTTTGCGGGGCCGCAATCAGATGTACTGGTACGGAAGACTGAAATTTGACGCCATCCGGAGCGAGGATGTGCTGACTCCCACTCTGGTGGGCGATATGCGCGGAAGCGCGGCCATTCTGGATATAGAGACGTTTTCTTACTCGGTGCGCAGTGCGTTTGCGCCCATTTCTCCCTATACCGACCCCGGTGTGGTGATTGATGTCTGCCATGTGGCTATTGGCGCGGTGATGGATGCCTGCGTTCAGAACGGATACGGCGCGGTCACCGAGGCCGAGCATCTGAACATTCTGCACCGGTTGGGCGACGCCACCACGCTGGCGGAGACCATGAACGTACTGCTGGACTGGACCGGACAGCAGATCGAGCGCTGTATTCAGGAACGCCGCAGCAGCCGTCCGGTGCGCGCGGCAAAGGAATACATTGCACGCAACTATATGAAGACCCTGACGCTGGAGGAGATCTCCAAGCATGTCCATCTGAATGCCTCCTATCTGAGCATCGTGTTCAAGAAGGAGACCGGACAGAACTTCTCCGATTACCTGACCGGCTACCGCATTGAAATGGCCAAGAACATGCTGCGGCAGGGCGACATGAGCATCGCCTCCATCAGCGAAGCGGTGGGTTACGCCGACAGCAAATACTTCAGCCGTATCTTTACCCGTCTGGTGGGCATCAAGCCTTCGGCTTACCGCACCCTGCACGGATAACGGGCGAGACATACAAACAAAATCAAGCAAGCCTTCACGGAATGAAGTTGGATTCCGTGAAGGCTTTTTCTATCAATGGATCAAAATGGCTTTGGATAGTTCGTCGGCAATATGGTAGACCCGGTCAAAGTCCACATGGGGATTGTACAGCGCCTCCAGATCATCGTGCATGGCTTTGGCCTGAGCCAGAGACTCCACGGCCTCGTCGGTCAGCGCGGCCACGATCTTGTGGGAAAAACGCATCCGGGCTTTGTTGCGACGGAGCAATTCGGGGTCGGCCATGGTGTCCATGCGGATCCTGCGGTAAGGACGCTTGTGGTAAGTGCGGTCGGGCGGGGTGCTCAGAAAGGCGAGGGACAGTTCGGGGATGATCAAATGCTCCAGCCGGTCAGGGGCCATGGGGGAGGGGCAGGCGATCACATCGTATCCGGAATGGGTCAGGCCGGCCAGCAGATGGATCAGCAGCAGATGGGCAAGACCGCAGCTGTCCTCAAGGAGATAAATTCGTTTACATAATGTTTCTGCGGTGGCGTAGCAGGTCAACCGTCCCTGATGAGTCACCGCGCCCAGAAAGCGCTGGATGATCTGACCGGTTCCGTTGCCCCCATGCTTTGCCTCACGGCTGAGAATTCCGCCGGCGCGTTTGGCGGCTTTTTCCTCCAATCCCCGTGTGATCAGGACAGAACGCATATCCTCAGTGATTTCCGCTGCGGCGTTCAGGCAGCGGTAAGCCTGCTTATAGCAGCCCTTGTAACCCGTCATGCAGTCCATGATTTCCGATTTGACGGCAGAAAGGCCGTCCTTGTTGTAGCAGTCTCCTAAGTTTACATAACTCTCAACTACGCCAGGGTAATGCGGTTCGATGATATGGGGCGCCGTGCCGTCCACGATTGCAGTTTTGGCATTGTGCAGAACGACCCCGTCCAGAGAGTCGGGGTCGCCGGAGCATTGGATGTACTCGACCTGTTCGCCCATCTCTTCGGCCCGCGCGCCGATGCGTCGCATCAGGGTGGATTTTCCGCAGCCCGGGCCGCCCTTCAGAATATAGATGGCCTTTGCCTGCTTTGGGTCGATCAGCTGATCATAAAGGGAGTAAAAACCCAACGGGGAATTTGCACCGAGAAAAAAACGGATTTTATCGTCTGCCTGCATAAATCAGACCTCCATTGAAAAGTTTCTTCACTTTCAAGGTATGCAGGGTGGGGGAGCGTGGTTAGTGATTTTTGGATTGTGACCACCTGAAAAGTATGGTAATATAAAAGAAATCAGGATAAAGGAGCAATAAGGCATGATCGTATTTCTGACAAGCAGCCCCACCGGCCCGCTGGACCGCAGCCGGATCGTGGAGGGATTTGATACAAAGAACAAGCTGGTGGAAAATCTGAAGGAACGCTGGGTGGAAAACGCCCACTGTCTTCTGATTTCTGCAGCTCCGGCGGAAGCTGCCATGGCGGACGGTATGCGTGCCCACATGGTGGAAGCCATGGGGATCAGCGGCCTGTCGGTGGGAGAATGTGACATCTGGGATGATCGCACTGAGGACTTTTCTATTGAGGTTCTGAAGTCCTACGACGTGGTTTTTCTGGGCGGTGGTCATGTGCCCACCCAGAATGATTTCTTCCGGCGCATCGGCCTGCGTGAGAAGATGGCGCAGTTTGACGGTCTGGTCATCGGCATCAGCGCCGGAACCATGAACAGTGCCGATGTGGTCTACGCCCAGCCCGAACTGGAAGGGGAGAGCGTTGACCCTGCATACCAGCGATTTATTCCCGGTCTTGGATTGACCAAGATCAATGTGCTGCCGCACTACCAGATGATTAAGGATGCCGTGCTGGACGGGCAACGGGTATTTGAGGATATTTCCTATTCTGACAGCATGGGCCGTGAATTCTATGCGCTTGTGGACGGCAGCTATATTATCTGTGAGAACAACACCGAAACCATTTGGGGTGAAGCATATCGGATTGCAGATGGTGTGCTGACTCAAGTTTGCGTGGAAGATCAGACGCTAAAAATTTGATTAAAAGCAAAAAACACGAGGTCATTTGACCTCGTGTTTTTTCAGCATTTTTTGGAGTTGAAATTACTTCAGCTCGACCTTGGCGCCGACTTCCTCGAGCTTCTTCTTCAGCTCTTCGGCCTCGTCCTTGGAAACGCCTTCCTTCAGGGTCTTGGGAGCAGCCTCGACAGCAGCCTTGGCCTCAGCCAGGCCCAGACCGGTGATCTCGCGGACAGCCTTGATGACCTTGATCTTCTCAGCGCCGATCTCAGTCAGGACGACGTCGAACTCGGTCTTCTCTTCAACAACAGCAGCAGCAGCGCCGGCAGCGGGAGCAGCCATAGCAGCGGCGGAAACGCCGAACTCTTCCTCCAGAGCGTGGACCAGCTCGGACAGTTCCAGAACAGTCAGGTTCTTAACCTCTTCGATGAGGGCAGTGATCTTCTCAGAAGCCATGATATGTTACCTCCTAAAATATGTGTGTGATTTGTTGTTTTTTGTTTGTTGGGGTTTGCTTAGGGATTAGGCCTCAGCGGGAGCTTCAGCTTCCACGAAACCGCCCTTCTGATCGGCAATAGCCTTCACGACGATAGCCAGGCTGGTGATGGGAGCCAGCAGGGTGCCCAGAGCCTGAGCCTGCAGAGCTTCCTTACCGGGCAGCTCGGCCAGAGCCAGAACGTCAGCCAGGGGCAGGACCTTGCCTTCCATGAAGCCGGCCTTGATGGTGAACTTGGTACCGTTGAACTTCTTGGCGAACTTGTTGATGACGCTCATGGGAGCGATGGGATCGCCGTTGGACAGAGCCAGAGAAGTGGTGCCGTTCAGAGCGGGATCCATCTCTTCCAGGCCGCAGTTGTTGACGGCAAAGCGCAGCAGAGTGTTCTTGATAACAGCGTACTCCACGCCGGCCTTACGGCACTCGGCACGCAGCTCGGTATCCTCAGACACGGTGATGCCCTTGTAGTCGACCAGAACACCAGCGGAAGCGCCCTGCAGCTTCTCGGTCAGTTCAGCAACGATAGCCTGCTTCTCACTGAGAACTTTTGCGTTAGGCATTGTGTTTCACCTCCAGAAAATGAAAAATGCTGTTTTCGTATCCAAAGACACAAAACAGCACAAAGAAATCTTTTATACTGCATTCTCGGCAGGACTTACAAATGCCTGCTGTCTCTGAACACGAATGGTATTATATCATCCCGGACAGGCTATGTCAAGCATAACCTGTCCGGTTTTGATACATTTTTTTGAATTTTTCGCGCAGCGAAAAATTACATCAGCTTGGCGTTGTTGATCTTAACGCCGGGGCCCATGGTGGAAGCCACGGTGCAGGAACGGATATACTGACCCTTGGCAGCGGCGGGCTTAGCCTTGATGATAGCGCCGATCAGAGCGTTGAAGTTCTCGGTCAGCTTCTCAGCACCGAAGGAAACCTTGCCGATGGGGCAGTGGATGATGTTGGTCTTGTCCAGACGGTACTCGACCTTACCGGCCTTGATGTCGTTGATGGCCTGAGTGACGTTGGGGGTCACGGTGCCGGCCTTGGGGGAGGGCATCAGACCCTTGGGGCCCAGGACCTTACCCAGACGGCCAACCACGCCCATCATATCGGGAGTGGCAACGACCACGTCGAATTCGAACCAGTTTTCCTTCTGGATCTTCTCAACCAGATCCATCTCGCCGACATAGTCGGCGCCGGCGGCCTTAGCCTCTTCAGCCTTGGCGGCCTTTGCGAACACCAGAACGCGCTGGGTCTTGCCGGTGCCGTGGGGCAGCACGATGGCGCCACGGACCTGCTGATCAGCGTGACGGGAGTCAACGCCCAGCTTCACGTGCAGCTCGACGGTCTCGTCAAACTTGGCGGTAGCGGTCTTAACGACCAGATCCAGAGCCTCAGCGGTGTCATACAGATTAGCCTTGTCGATCTGCTTGGAAGCGTCGACATACTTCTTACCTCTAAACATATTGGTTCTCCTCCTTTCCCAATTATTCCTCGACGACAACGCCCATGGAGCGGGCGGTACCGGCGATCATGCTCATAGCGGCCTCGATGCTGGCGGCGTTCAGGTCGGGCATCTTGGTCTCGGCGATCTTGCGGACATCTTCCTTGCTGATGGTGGC
>JAZOBG010000197.1:0-2946 GCA_045595865.1 Oscillospiraceae bacterium | reverse complement strand
GTTCAGCTGAACAAGTTCGAGCATCACTTCGACAAGATCGTTGAGGAGTTCGACGCTAAGCGCGGCTAATTCTAAATACGTACGCAAAAAGTGCTTCGGAAAATTCCGAAGCACTTTTTTCATCCTTTGCTAAAACTGATTCAGCGGCGCTGAGCCGTCGTCCTCGCCCTTCTCAATAGCCTCCACCCGGGCATAATAACCACAATTGGGGTTCACTTCAATATAAAACCGCTCCCCCACCTTTCGCCCCAGCAGAGCTTTGCCCATGGGGGATTCCTTGCTCATGCGGCCATGAAGAGCGTCCTGCCGCATGGTGGTGACCACCTGCCAGACCTCAGTCTCCCCCTCGTCCTCCAGAAATACCGTCACCTTATCGTACAGGCCGACCACCCCCTCTTCCGAGGCATCGTCCACAACGACAGCCGTTTTGATCATATTTTCCAGAAAGCGGATGCGCCGCTCGTTGGCGTTCTTCTC
Source organism: Oscillospiraceae bacterium (assembly GCA_045595865.1). Lineage (GTDB taxonomy): Bacteria > Bacillota > Clostridia > Oscillospirales > Oscillospiraceae > JAJPXI01. The sequence goes on along the minus strand of JAZOBG010000197.1, from coordinate 2,469 downwards.
CTGCTTGGCGGCCTTGTACTCGAAATTCTCGCTGAGATCGCCAAAGCCGCGGGCCACCTTGACCTCCTCCAGCAGCTTGGGCCGCAGCTCGATGCGGCGGTGATCCAGCTCCTGCTGCATCAGTTCCAGATCCTGTTTGGTCAGCTCATTGTGCATAGCGACATCTCCTTCAGGGCAGTTTCTTCCTGCAGAAAGTATACCACATCCAAAAACAATTTACAAATTCTTCAGATTTATTTCAGTTTCTTGGCGTAATATGATATACTGAATTGAAGTACACTTTATTTTTCCAACAGGAAGTGACTTACATGAATCAAAAACTGATTTCTCTTTTGCTTGCCGGGGCGCTGATGCTCGGCTGCGCCGCCTGCTCCGGGCAGGAGGATACACCGAAAGAAATCCCCATCGTCGAACACAACGAAGGAACCGAAGTGCTGATTTCTCTGTCCGACAAAAACCCTCAAGTCAGCAGCACGGGCACCGTAGATAACGGTGTTCACTTCGGCAACGAGATCATCTATTACAAGGACGGCACCGACGAGACTTACGGCGAGGGCGAAGACCACGAAAAACACTCGGCCGAAGAAGCTGCTGCCCATACCGTGGTCACCATCACCAAGCCGGGTACCTACCGACTGACCGGCAAACTGAGCAAGGGCCAGATCTTCGTGGACCTGGGCGAGGACGCCAAGCGCGACCCCGAGGCGGTAGTCACCCTGATTCTGGACAACGTGGACATCACCTGCACGGTGGCGCCCGCCATTCTGTTTTACCGCGTGTTTGAATGCAACACCGAGTGGGTGGCCTTTGACGAGGGCGAGGTCGACTGGGAATATCAGGGTTCCCCCGTGGCCGACACCGCCGCCGCAGGCGCCAACGTCATTATTGCCGCAGGCAGCGAAAACAACGTCAACGGCTCCCATGTGGCCCGCATTTATAAGGAGGGCACTACCAAAAAGCTGCATAAGTACGACGGTGCCTTTTACTCCAAAATGAGCATGAACATTTACGGCGACAATGGGGACGACTCCGGTGTACTGAATATCATTGCCGACAACGAGGGTCTGAACAGTGAAATGCACCTGACCATCCACGGCGGCACCATCAACATCGAAAGTCAGGATGACGGCATCAACACCAACGAGGACTACGTGTCAGTCACTACCATCAACAGCGGCAGCCTGTCCATTACTGCAGGCCGCGGCGCCGAAGGCGACGGTATCGACTCCAACGGTTATCTGACCATCAACGGCGGTACCGTCTGTACCATGAGCAATCCCCGCACCCCCGACGGCGGCATCGACGCCGACAGCGCCATTACCATCAACGGCGGCACCCTGTACGCCTTCGGCACCCGCAACGACGCCGCCGACAGCAGTGGCTCTGCCCAGCCCTATATGGAACTGGCCTTTGCCTCAACTCTGGCGGCCAACAGCGTAGTGGAAGTCAGGGACAAAAGCGGCACCGTACTTTGGAGCACCACTACCCCCCAGAGCTGTCAAGCCATCACTCTGACGGTTCCCGATCTGAAGCTGGACACAGTGTACCATGTGTACGTCAACGGCACCCTGCAGTGCTACAGCGGCAACAGCTTTGGCATGATGGGCGGCTTTGGCGGCATGGGCGTCGGTCAGCGTCCCGAGGACTTCGACCCCAGTCAGATGCAGATACCCGAGGGTTTTGACCCCTCTCAAATGGGCCAGTGGCCCGGAGGCGGGCAGATGCCCGAGGACACGACGCTCCCCGAAGGCTTCGAAAATATGACCCCGCCCGAGGGTATGGAAAACATGACGCCCCCCGAAGGCTTTGACCCCAATCAAACCCCCGGAGATTTCGATCCCTCCCAGATGGGCGGCGGACGCGGGCAGGGCGGCAACCGCGGTCAAATGGGACAAATGGGCGGCAGCGTCGACGGCGAAACCGATTTTATTCTGACCGGTTCCGTCCGTTCCTTCTCCGGCGTGTGTGACAGCGCCGAATCCGGCAAGACTTCGGTCACATTCCGCATCGAAGGCCAGCCAGGTGCCGGCGAAATCATCTCCATCATCTGCTCGGATGAGGCTCTTTCTCTCGACCAGATCCAGGTCACCGTCACCGACGACCCCTCCGAGGACTACGCAGAGTCCTGCCTGCTGTCCGAGGGCATGGATGCCATCAACGGCCTGCTCCCCGAGGATACCGGCAATTATATCCTGACCGTGGCCGTCATCAGCGGCAGCGAGACCCACACCGGCGCGACCCAGATTCATTTCACAGTAGAAGCCACCGAAACGGCCGAAGAATAACAACCAAAAAAGTCGGATCGTAGCCATGTCGTTCTGTGAGCCAAGGAGTTGAACAACTTGCTTGTCTTCCTAAGACCGCTTGGCCTCCGACTTCGTCATCAGCGGCAGCGAGACCCACACCGGCGCGACCCAGATTCATTTCACAGTAGAAGCCACCGAAACGGCCGAAGAATAACAACCAAAA
>JAZOBG010000196.1:0-4448 GCA_045595865.1 Oscillospiraceae bacterium | reverse complement strand
GGCATTGCCATGGAGCCCGGGCAGACATTGAAGGACCTGTACGACTACCGCACCCCTCTGTATGAGCAGTGGGCCGATGTGACGGTGGACTGTGCCGGTCAGAGTCTGGAGGAGACGGTTGCAGCCGTGTTGAGGCAGTTGAACTCCTCTGCAATTTGAAAAAAGGATTGAAACCATGACATTCAAGGACCTCGGGCTGATGGCCCAAATTCTCTCTGCGCTGAAAGAGCAGGGCTACGAAAGGCCCACCCCCATTCAGCGTGGTGCCATTCCTCCTGCCCTGAAGGGACAGGACGTACTGGGCTGCGCCCAGACCGGCACGGGCAAGACCTGCGCCTTTGCCACCCCCATTCTGCAGCGATTGACCAACACCTACAAAAAGGGGGAACACAAAATTCGCGCCCTGATCCTGACCCCCACCCGGGAGCTGGCGCTGCAAATTGAAGAGTGTTTTGAAGCCTACGGCAAAAACCTGCCTCTGCGCTCGGCGGTCATTTTCGGCGGTGTGGGTCAGCAACCGCAGGTGGCAAAAATAAAAAAGGGATTGGACATTCTGGTGGCCACCCCCGGCCGCCTGCTGGACCTCCACGGACAGGGTCTTATCGACCTGCTGGATGTGGAGATTTTTGTGCTGGATGAGGCCGACCGTATGCTGGACATGGGCTTTATCCACGATGTGCGCCGGGTGCTCAAGCTGCTGCCGGTGAAAAAGCAGACCCTGTTTTTCTCGGCTACCATGCCCCCTGAGGTTATGGAGCTGGTCAATGAATTGCTCCACGACTATGCCCGGGTAGAGGTGGATCCGGTGTCCTCCCCCGTGGAGGTCATCGCCCAGAGTTTGTACTTTGTGGACAAGGGCAACAAGACCAAGCTGCTGGCCCACCTGATTCAGGAAAAGAAAATGGACAGCGTGCTGGTATTTTCCCGCACCAAGCACGGGGCCAACCGCATTGCGCAGGATATGGAAAAGCGGGGGATCCATGCCGCGGCCATCCACGGCAACAAGAGCCAGACGGCCCGCCAGACCGCCCTGGCAGACTTCAAGGCAGGCAAGCTGACCGCGCTGGTGGCCACCGACATTGCTGCCCGCGGCATTGATATTGACGAACTGAAGTGGGTGGTCAACTACGACCTGCCCGAGGTGCCGGAAACCTATATCCACCGCATCGGCCGCACAGGCCGTGCCGGTCGGGATGGCACCGCAATCTCTTTTTGCCGCGCTGACGAGAAGAATTACCTCAAGCAGATCGAAAAACTGCTGGGCCGCAAGCTGCCCGTGATCGAGGGGCATCCCTTCCCCATGGTGGAGGCCGCCACCGGCGTGGACCCCATGGTTCAGGCCAAGAAAGAGGGCAAGGAGAACGCCCGCGCCCGTGCTGCCGAGCGCCGTCAGGCCCAGGCTGCCAAGGCTGCAAAGCCTGTCGAAGCGCCCAAACCGGAGCCGGTGAAAACCAAGGAGCAGCCTAAGAAGAAAGATCAGCCTAAGGGGAAGGAAGCCGCCAAACCGGCTCCCACCAAGCAGAAGGTTCAGCCCAAGCAGGCTGAGACACCCAAGCAGAACCTGCAGCCCAAGGCGGCCCAAGTGCAGCTCAAGGAGCCGGCAAAACCTGTGGTCAGGGAAACGCCCAAGCGCGGTGTGCGACAGCAGAAGCTGGAGGACACCCTGCCTGCCGCGCCCGTACAGGCCAGCGGCACATTTGTGCGCCCCAACCCCTTTGAAGGTGATCGCATCATGGACGCCACCGCTCGCCTGCTGGCGCCCAAGCCCCGTATGTACGCTGCCGAGCCACCCCGTGAGAAAAAGAAGCCTGAGAAGAAAGAGACCAGGAAGGCCCGAAGTGGTCAGCAGGCCAAAGGAAATCAGGCGCAGAGCAAGCAGTCGGAAAAAGCGGCTCAGCCAACAAAAAAGAACACCGACAAACAGATTGTTTCCGCAAAATCTGCAGGAAAGGAGAACGCCAATCAGGCCGGCAACACCAAGGCAAGAGCTGCCTCGACCGGGAAAGGGAAAAAGAACTCCGGTTCCCGCCGCGGAGAGCGTCCCCGTTCTCAGCAGGCATATCAAAGCCGGGTAAAAGACTCCACCGAGCAGCCTTCCCTGATGAAGCCGTACTATATCAACGATGATTACTGATAAACTGTTTTATTCAAAAACCGGATTTCGCATCGGCCGCGTGCTGCTGATCCTTTTGATTCTTTCCATTGTTTTTCTGATGTTCTTCTTTGACCAGCAGAACAAGCTGCAGACCGAAACCGTAACGGTCACCTCTTCCGGGGTTCCGGAAGCCTTTGACGGACTGCGGATCGTGCAGCTATCCGATCTGCACGGACATGAATTCGGTATGGAGCATGAGACCATTCTGCGCAAGGTCAGGGAGCTGGAGCCTGATCTGATCGCCATTACCGGTGACCTGATCGATCAGGAAAGCCAGATGGATTTGATGCTGTTGCTGGCGGAAGATCTGGTGAAAATCGCACCCACCTATTATGTGACCGGAAACCACGAATGGGCGATACGGAAAGCCGGTGAACTGAAAGAGGAACTGGCCCGGCGCGGGGTCAGGGTGCTCAGCAACGAATATGAGATTCTGGAACGGGATGGCACAACCGTTGCCATTGCCGGTATTGATGACCCCAACGGCCCTGCCGACCAAAAGACCGGTGTCCAACTGCGCAGTGAGATCGAGGCGGATTATACCGTCCTTTTGGCGCATAGGAATACTGTGGAAGAGTATGCCGACTGGGGATATGATCTGGTACTTTGCGGCCACGGCCACGGCGGAATTGTTCGCATACCCGTGGTGGACATTGGCCTTCTCGACACGAATCGGGAATTTTTCCCCGAGTATGACAGCGGCTTGTACCCCATGGGTGACGGGTTCTGTTTTGTGTCCCGCGGTCTGGGCAGCAATACCGTGCCTGTGCGGGCCTTCCGTCTGTTCAACCGCCCACATCTGCCTTTGCTTGTTTTGGGAACCACGGAATAAATGCACCTGCGGCATCTTGCGGCCAATTTGGGCCGTAAATGCGTTGCGGTTTCTTGAAATACGCGAACCCGCGCCTTTTTCCGGCCGAAAATCGGTTCGCAATTTGCTCTTGGCGATTCATTCTGTGCCTCCCATATTTTGTTTCTTGAGGAATAGCGCTATGTTAAATTACATTGCCGGACAATTTGATATTGCCGTCATCGGAGCCGGACACGCGGGCATTGAGGCCGCGCTGGCGCCTGCCCGCATGGGCCTGAAGACCGTCTGTTTTACCGTCAATCTGGACGCCGTGGGCAATATGCCCTGCAACCCGGCCATCGGCGGTACGGGTAAAGGCCACATCGTCCGTGAACTGGATGCTCTGGGCGGAGAGATGGGCAAGGCCGCCGACCACGCCTGCATTCAGTACCGCATGCTCAACCGTGGAAAGGGTCCCGCCGTCTGGTCGCTGCGCGCCCAGGCCGACCCCCGCCGCTATCAGGAGGTCATGAAGCACACGGTGGAGCTGCAGGACAACCTGTCCATGAAGCAGGCCGAAGTGGTGGAAATTCTGACCGAGAACGGCGCTGTGTCCGGCGTCAAAACCGACACCGGGGCCATTTATTCGGTCAAGGCAGCCATCCTCTGTACCGGCACCCATCTGGGCGGCCGCACCATCGTGGGCGAGGTCACCAAGCAGTCGGGGCCCGACGGTCTGGCTGCCGCGCTGGAGCTGACCGACAGTCTGGAAAAGTTAGGCCTGTCCATGCGCCGCTTCAAAACCGGAACGCCCCCCCGTGTCAACCGCCGCAGCGTGGACTTTTCCAAGCTGGAAATGCAGGCGGGCGACCCCGACGTGGTGCCCTTCTCCTTTTCCACCACCCACGATCCCGAAAACAGCGCCGTGTGCTGGATGACCTATACCAACGAGGCGACCCATGACATCATCCGTGCCAACCTGCACCGCTCGCCCTTGTTCTCCGGTGTCATTGAGGGGGTCGGCCCCCGGTACTGCCCCTCCATTGAGGACAAGGTGGTGCGCTTTGCCGACAAGCCCCGCCACCAGCTGTTCATCGAGCCTATGGGTCTGAACACCGAGGAATTGTATATTCAGGGATTCTCCTCCAGCCTGCCCGAGGACGTGCAGCTGCAGATGCTCCACACTCTGCCCGGCCTGGAGAATGCCGAAATGACCCGTCCTCCCTACGCCATCGAGTACGACTGCGTGGACCCCACCGAGCTGCTGCCCACGCTGGAGTGCAAAAAGGTGCCCGGTCTGTACGGCGCCGGCCAGTTCAACGGTTCCTCGGGGTACGAGGAAGCCGCCGCGCAGGGCTTTATGGCGGGCGTCAACGCCGCATTGAAACTGCTGGGCAAGGAGCCTCTGGTGCTGACCCGTGATCAGGCCTACATCGGCGTGCTGATCGACGATCTGGTGACCAAGGGCACCAACGAGCCTTACCGCATGATGACCTCCCGCAC
>JAZOBG010000195.1:0-6577 GCA_045595865.1 Oscillospiraceae bacterium | reverse complement strand
TGAAGGGTGTCCAGCTGAAGATCGAATGGGGCAGCCAGATCCGCTCCTACGTCTTCATGCCCTACCAGATGGTCAAGGACACCCGCACCGCCTTTGAAACCAGCAACATCAATAATGTCATGGACGGCGATCTGGACGGCTTCATCAACGCCTACCTGACTGCCGCCGCCACCGGCAACTGGGCCACCAAGTAAGCATAGAACAGGAGATAAGGACATGGGCAACAAGAAAATCGTTCTGATCGGCTTTCACAACGAAAAAGCACTTGGTGTACGCTATCTGGCCAACGCTCTGACGCAGAGCGGCTATGAGCCCCATGTGGTCTTTTTCAAGCGGTTCAACAGCGAGATCCCCGAAAGCGCCACCGAACAGGAAATGACCTTGCTGCAGGAGTTGATCGCCAAGATCGACCCACTGTTCATCGGCATGAGCGTCATGAGTTCCCTGTACACCGAAACCACCGATGCCGTCAGCACCATGATCCGCGGCAAATTCCCCAACACTCCGCTGGTCTGGGGCGGCGTCTGTGCCACTCTGAACCCCGAGCGTTCCCTGCGCAGTTGCGACATCGTTCTGCGCGGTGAGGGAGAAAAGTCCATCATCATGCTGGCTCAGGCTCTGGAAGCAGGTGAGGACTGGCACGGCATCCACGGTGCCGCCTATCTGGACGAAAACGGTGCCGTCGTGCAGAACGATGTAGGCGAGATCCAGGCCGACATCGACGAATACGGCTACCCCATCATCGGTGGCCCTAATATGTACTTCATCACCGACAATAAGATCGTGGAGGGCGACCCTCAGCTGAAGGCTTTCTCCTACGAACTGTCTGCCTCCCGCGGCTGTCCCTTCCAGTGCACCTACTGCAATGCAACCAACATGCGCCGGGTCTACGACGGAAAGAAGGGTGCCTATGTCCGTTTCCGCAGCGTGGACAGCGTAATTGCCGAACTGCTGGAAGCCAAGGCAAAGATGCCTCATCTGCGTGTTGTCCATTTCTGGGACGAGGTCTTCTGCACCCGCGAGGGTTGGATGGAAGAGTTTGCCCGCCGCTATAAGGCCGAGATCGGCATTCCCTTCCGCATCTGGGGTCACCCCCTGATGTCCAGCGAGAAGATGATCTCCCTTCTGGTGGATGCCGGTCTGCACCAGAATACTATGGGCATCCAGAGCGGTTCTCCCACCGTGCGCCGGGACGTGTTCCACCGCTATGAGACTCAGGAGCAGATCATTGAGGCCAGCCGCGTGATCCAGAAATGCAAGGTCCCCGTAATCTTCTACGATCTGATGATCTGCCACCCCTTTGAAAGCATCGAACAACTGAAGGAGACCTTTGACCTGTGCCTGCAGCTGGAGCCTCCCTTCAAACTGAACATCCACGGACTGAACTTCCTGCCCAAGACCGATATCGTGCAGATGGCCATCGATCAGGGTATTTACACCGAGGAAGAACTGGACAAGATGATGTACAGTTCCCTGCAGGAACAGTACGACCGCCACTGGGGTCCCCACGCCAGCTCCTTCAAGGATGCCAGCGGCAAGAACTCCTGGACCAACCTGATCTACCTGACCCAGTTCCCCGAGATCCGCGAAAAGGTGATCGCTCTGTCCAAGGACCCAGAGGGCAATGCCGGCAAAATCGCCGCACTGAAGAAAAAAATGACTTACAGATACCGCATCCTGCGCCTGATCGAAAAGGCCAAGTTGGTTCTGAAAATTGGAAATTGATTTTTAACAGGCCCTCTGTGCACAGAGGGTCTGCTCTTTTTCTCCTCTCCGAAAATATTTATTTCACCTTGATTTCGCGTCGCTATTCGTATAAATTGATGATAAGAAACAAATGGCATCCAACTCATGAAGGGCGGAACTAAAATGACTCTGAAAAAAACTGCAACCCTTTTCCTGTCTCTGCTGCTGGCCTTCTCCCTTGTCTCTGCGGCCGTTGCTGCCGGAGAGACCTCCACGAGCATGTCGGAAGCTCCAAAAGGAACTGTTACCGTCCTGTACACCAACGACGTCCACACCTACATTACCGAGGACATTACCTATTCCACCATAGCCGCCCTGAAGGATTCCATCCCCAATTCCCTTCTGGTGGATGCCGGTGATCACATCCAAGGTACCGCTTACGGTTCCATGGACAAAGGCATGACCATCATCGGTCTGATGAATACCGCCGGCTACGATGCCGCCACTCTGGGCAACCATGAGTTTGATTACAGGATGGAGGGCTGTTTCAACGCGATTGAGCAGGCCGATTTCACCTATCTTTCCTGTAACTTCCACCGCATAAAAAATGGAGTTGCCGCAGACCCGATACTGAAACCCTATCAGTTGTTTGAGGTGAATGGAATCAAAATCGCCATCATTGGCATAACCACGCCGGAAACCCTAACCTCCACCACCCCGGCTTACTTCCAGAATGAACAGGGCGAATACATTTACGGCATTGCCGGCGGTTCCGACGGCACTGAGCTGTACGCCGCCGTGCAGAATGCCATTGACACAGCATCTGCCGAGGCCGACTGCATCATCGCACTGGGTCATTTGGGAGACGACCCTTCCTCTGACCCCTGGAACTCGGAAGATGTCATTGCCAACACCACCGGATTGGATGCCTTTATCGACGGTCACTCCCACTCCACTGTGGAATACAGGGAAGTGTCCGACAAGGACGGAAACACCGTCGTTCTGACGCAGACCGGCGAGTATCTGAACGCCGTTGGCAAGATGACCCTTTCAGCCGATGGCACCATCACCACCGAATTGCTGACTGCCGAAGACCTGGCCCATCTAATTCCGGATCCCGAGGTCAAGGCCATCGAAGACACCTGGGTGGCCGAAATCGACACCCAACTGGGCGAAGTCATCGGCTATGCCCAGGTCACTCTGGATAACTACGACGCTGACGGCAACCGTCTGGTGCGTTCCCGGAGCACCAACACCGGTGACTTTGCCGCCGATGCTCTTTACGCCCTGTTCCGTGATATGGGTATGGATGTGGACGTAGCCCTCATGAACGGCGGCGGTATCCGCAATAAGGCCATCACCGGGGAAATCACCTATAAAACCTGCAAGGAAATTCACACCTTCGGCAATGTAGCCTGTCTGATCACGGTCACCGGCCAACAACTTCTGGATGGTCTGGAATGGGGCGCACGGCAGGCGGGCGCGGCCGAAGAAGGCGGCCTGCTCCACCCCAGTGGCCTGAAATACACCGTGGACTCCTCCATCCCCTGCACGGTGCAGACCGATGAGCAGGGAGTTTGGATCGGCGGACCCACCGGAGAATACCGTGTCCGTGACGTTGTGATCTACGATCGGGACACGGGTGGATATGTTCCTTTGGATTTGAATGCCACCTACAATCTGGCCGGCTACAACTACACCCTGCGTGATTTGGGTGACGGTGCCGCCATGTATGCCGGTGCCGCCAATGTACTGGACTACGTAATGGAGGACTACATGGTTCTGGCCACCTACATCCAATCCTTCCCCATGGATGAGACCACCGGCTTGCCCACCATCGGTTTGACCTCGAACGGGCACCCCAATTATGCTGATGTGTACGGCACCGACCGCATCACCGTCCTCCGCGGCGGCGCCGAGGAACCGACCGACACCGCATATGTAGTTCAGCCCGGCGATTGCCTGTGGACCATTGCCCGAAAACTGCTGGGCAGCGGCACCAGATGGGCCGAGTTCCATGCGGCCAACACCGACATCATCGGCAACCCCGATTTGATTTATCCCGGTCAGGTTCTGGCCATTCCCGGCAAGTAAAGAAAACCGTTTCAGGTCGGAGCGATTCCCCTCGCTCCGACCTTGCTATTCCCCATAAAAATGGGTATAATATTTTATTAAGATTTTTTGTTCCACAAAGGAGAGTTGCCCCATGGAACTGCGTTTGCTCGCTGTCGGCGACGTGGTAGGAGAACCCGGACTAAACTTCCTCAACCGCCGCCTTCGTACCCTGAAAAAGAAATACGACGTTCACTTTACCGTAGTCAACGGCGAGAACGCCTCCGGTGTAGGGCTGACCCCTGCGCAGGCCGAGAATATTTTCAACGCCGGAGCCGATGTCATTACTCTGGGCAACCACACCTGGAACCGGATGCAGATCGTCCGCGCGCTGGAGGAAAACCCCTATATTCTGCGTCCGGCCAATTACACCACCAAAGCTCCGGGCCGGGGATTTGGCATTTACGACGGCCCCCGCGGTCTGCGCATTGCCGTCATGAACCTGATCGGCCGATGTGAACTGGACTTCAATGCCGACAGTCCCTTTTCCGTGGCAGACACGCTGCTGAAGGACATGGATGCCGACGTGGTGGTGGTGGACTTCCACGCCGAGGCCACCAGCGAAAAGGGCTGCATGGCCTTCCATCTGGACGGAAAGGCACAGGCTCTTTGGGGCACCCACACCCATGTGCCCACCGCCGATTGTCAGGTACTGCCCAAGGGTCTGGGTTTTGTCACCGACCTAGGCTTTACCGGCCCCGCGCTGTCCGTGCTGGGTGTGCGCCCCGATCAGGCACTGAACCGTTTCCTGGGCGCTCCCCCCACCCGTTTCGAAAGCGCCGACGGCCCCTGCAAAATGGACGCCGTTTTGTTTACCATCGACACCAACACCAAGCGCTGCATCAATGTCGTCCGCGTGGATGACCGGGAGTAACCCAAGAAACGGTGTTTGCCCGAAGGAGGGAAATTTCTTTGCGTATTATTCATGCCGCCGACTTCCATCTGGATTCGCCCTTTGATGCCCTGACCCCGGAGCAAGCCATGGAGCGCCGCGCCGAACAGCGGCAGATCCTGGACCGTCTGGTCGAGTTGGTCCACTCCACCCGCGCCGAGGTGGTTCTGCTCCCCGGTGATCTGCTGGACGGCGACCGGGTCTATCAGGAGACCGTCGAGGCTCTGTCCCGTGCACTGGGTCAGATGCAGGTTCCGGTCTTTATTGCCCCGGGCAATCACGATTACTACACCCACCGCTCCCCCTATGCGGCCAACCCCTGGCCGGACAATGTACATATTTTCCGTTCGGGAGAGATCGAAGCTGTGGAACTGCCCGAACACAACGCCGTGGTGTACGGTGCCGCTTTTACTGCCGACGGACGGGGCGACAGCCTGTTGCAGGACTTTACCGTTCCTGACGACGGCAAGCTGCACCTGATGGTACTCCACGCCGATGTGGACGCCCGGCAGGGCAGCCGTTACTGCCCCGTTGCCACCGAAGATATTGCCACCTCCAACCTGGACTATCTGGCTCTGGGCCATATTCATACCGGCTCCGGCGTGCAGTATGCCGGTAAAGTGCCCTGGGCCTATTCCGGCTGTCCGGAGGGTCGCGGCTTTGATGAACTGGGCCCCAAAGGCGTACTCTGCGGTGAAGTGGAGCACGGACGGGCCGAGCTGAATTTTGTCCCCCTGTGTCAGCGTCAGTACCACATCCATGAATTGAATGTTACCGCGGAAGACACCGTCGAAACGGTCGCCGCGCAGGTGCTCTCCCATGCCGCTCCTGCCGATCCGGTGCGTTTTGTTCTGAAGGGCGAATCGGGACCCGATGGGGTAGACACCGCCGCTCTGCAGGATCGCTGCTCCGGGTTCTTTTACAGCCTTTCTTTCCGTGACAAGACCCGGGTCAGCCGTGACCTGTGGAGCCGCGCCGGGGAGGAAAATCTGACCGGCCTGTTCCTGCGCTGTATGCAGGCACGCCTGAGCGGTGCCGATGAGGAACAGACCGCCCTGCTCCAGAAAGCCACCCGTTTCGGCCTTGCGGCCCTGGAAAACCGGGAGGACGTGGCCCTATGAAAATCAAGACTATGACCGCCACCTTCGGCAAGCTGCAAAAGCAGACACTGGAACTGAAGGATGGCCTGAATATCATCGAAGCCCCCAACGAGTCGGGCAAATCCACATGGTGCGCCTTTTTGCGCTCCATGCTCTACGGCATTGACACCAAGGCAAGGGACAAAAAAGGCGTCATCGCCGAAAAGAATCTCTACCAACCCTGGGACGGCGGCACTATGGAGGGCTCCGTTCAGCTGAATTGGAACGGCCGCGACATTACCCTGCGCCGCACCAGCAAGGGTGCCTCCCCCCTGAGCCAGTTTCAGGCGGTCTATACCGGCACCGAGGAACTGGTGCCCGGTCTGACTTCCGACAGTGTGGGTGAACTGCTGACCGGCGTAGGCCGCGATGTTTTTGAACGCTCGGCCTTTGTGGGCCAGAATGCCGTGGCCGTCACCGGCTCGGCCGAGTTGGAACGCCGCATCAGCGCCATTGTCTCCTCCGGTCAGGAGGATGTGTCCTATTCTGAGACCGAGCAGCGGCTGCGTGACTGGAAAAACCGCCGCTATTCCAACCAGAAAAACGGTCTGATTCCCAAACTGCAGGAGGAGCAAAACTCCCTATCTGTCCTGCTGGCGCGGCTGGACCCCGCCCATCAGCAGGAGTCGTCCGCTTTGGCCGCCATCCGCGAACTGCAGCAGGAGCAGGCCGAACTGGAATCTCAGGCCGCCGCCCATAAAGCCATCGCCAATGCCGAAGTGCGCCGACGCTACGAAGCCGCCAAGGC
>JAZOBG010000194.1:0-5636 GCA_045595865.1 Oscillospiraceae bacterium | reverse complement strand
TGGCCATTTCGTTCTGTGAGCCAAGGAGTTGAACAACTTGCTTGTCTTCCTAAGACCGCTTGGCCTCCGACTTTGGGCAAGGCCGACGCTCTGCTGGGCGGCGCCACCTACTCCACCGCCGACACCGTCCGTCCCGCCCTGCAGCTGATCAAGACCAAGCCCGGCAACTCCATCGCCTCCTCCTGCTTCATTATGCGCCGCGAGAAGGACGGCGTGGAAGAGATGCTGGCTATGGGCGACTGCGCCATCAACATCGCTCCCAACGAAGACGAACTGGCCGAGATCTGCCGCGAGACCATCGGCTGCGCCCGCACCTTCGGCATTGACCCCAAGGCCGCTTTCCTGAGCTTCTCCACCAAGGGCTCCGCCAAGGCCGATCAGGTCACTCTGGTCCAGAACGCCTGCAAGAAGGCTCAGGAGCAGATGCCCAACGAGGCCATTGACGGCGAGATGCAGTTCGACGCCGCCGTTTCCCCCGTGGTCGCTGCCCAGAAGTGCAAGGGCTCTCCCGTCGCCGGTCAGGCCAACACCTTCATCTTCCCCGACTGCGACGCCGGCAACATTGGCTACAAGATCGCTGCCCGTCTGGGTGGTTTCGAGGCCTACGGCCCCATCCTGCTGGGTCTGAACGCCCCCATCAACGACCTGTCCCGCGGCTGCGTGGCTGACGAGGTCTATGTGATGGCTATCATCACTGCTGCACTGGCTTAATCACTCTGCTTGTCTTTTGATGAGCCTTCGCCGGCATAGCCGTCGAAGTCGGGGCCTAAAAACATTCCCCCGGAATGTTTTCCAAACGGCCCGACTGCTGCACTGGCTTAATCACTCTGCTTGTCTTTTGATGAGCCTTCGCCGGCATAGCCTGAATTTCCCCCGTTTTGTCTGTTTTTTTGACAGCCGAAGCGCAGGGCGGAAACCACTACATATAGCTGTCCGGTTTTGATTTTGCAACAATTTGTAACCTTTTTGTTCCGGTCTCAGAATGCCTTTCTGAGGCCGGAATTCCTTTGTTTTAGGCACTTTTCACAATCCTGACCCGCCGCGGCAAAATCTCCTTGACTTTAAGTTGTAAAGTGTGTATAGTTACGTTTGTAACCTTTTGTAATCTTTTTACTGCATTTTGTAACCATTGGCTTTGCGCCATGTTTCATAGAAACCATATGGGAGTGAAAACCACCTATGGATGAGATCCTGCGGCATCCCCGACCTGACGTCGGCTGCGCAATTACAGATACACTTCGATCCGAAGTTCCTGCTATCGCCCTGCGGAAGAGATCCCGCAAGGCTTTTTCTGCTGTGCGGACGTTGGGCTATGGCATCAGCATGCTGTATCATAAGCTGGACAGTGCCCTGACCGGCCGTAAATTCCTGAGTCCGCTGCCGTTCCTGGCTATCGCCGGTGTGGCCGCCGCCGCGCTGGTGGTGGGTACGGTCTACAGCCCCAGTTATGTAGTCACCGTGGATGGCAACGATCTGGGCATTGTGAGCGAACCTGCCGTGTTTGAACGGGCCGTCGGTCATGTGGAAGACCGCGCAGCCGCCATTCTGGGCCATGAGTTCGAGCTGGACCACGAGGTGGAATATTCCTTCGCCCTGTCACAAGAGTCGGACATTACCCCCTCTTCCGCCTTTGAGACCTATCTGTTCAACCAGATCGGCGAGGTGATGAAGTCCTACGTCCTGACTGTGGACGGTGAATTCATCGGCGCCGCCGCCAGCAGAACCGAACTGGAGAATATGCTGGAGCATCTGGCTGCCCCGTACACCACCGAAAACACCACTTCCGTCAGTTATGTGGAGGATGTTGGTATCTCTTACCAGTACATTTCCTCCGATGTTATGCAGGATCTGGCCTCCATGGAGGAGATCCTCAGCGCCAATACTACGGGTGAAACCACTTATGAAGTGGTCAAGGGTGACACGTACTCCGGAATCGCCCACGCCAATGATATGTCGCTGGATGAGCTGATGGCCCTGAATCCTCAGGCCAGTCTGGACCGACTGATGATCGGCGACGTGCTGACCGTCAAGAAGACCATTCCTTATCTGTCCATCCGCACCGTGGATACCATCACATACAACGATGTGATCGTCCGCCCCGTGGAAGAGGTGGAAGACGACACCATGTATCAGGGTGAGCGTAAGGTCCTGACCGCCGGCA
The DNA here is from genome assembly GCA_045595865.1 of Oscillospiraceae bacterium. Classification (GTDB taxonomy): domain Bacteria; phylum Bacillota; class Clostridia; order Oscillospirales; family Oscillospiraceae; genus JAJPXI01. The sequence continues at coordinate 3,475 of JAZOBG010000194.1, read as the reverse complement.
CCGACGGCGAGGCTCTGGTCACCGCAAACGTTACCTATATCAACGGCTATGAAGAAGGCCGTCAGGTCGTTTCCTCCACCACTTTGGTAGAGCCTACCACCGAGGTGGTGGCCGTGGGAACCAAGGTCCGTCCCCGCACCATGCCCACCGGAACCTTCAAGTGGCCCTGCTCCGGCCGCATTACCTCGTATTTCGGCTACCGCACGATTTTCGGTACCTACAGCTATCACGGCGGCATCGACATCGCCGTCTCCTACGGCAGTTCCATCAAGGCCTCCGACGGCGGCACCGTCATCTGGTCGGGCTACAAGGGCACCTACGGTTATCTGGTCATCATCGACCACGGAAACGGCGTGCAGTCTTACTACGCCCACAACTCCAGTCTGCTGGTCTCGGCCGGCGACAAGGTCTATCAGGGCCAGACCATTGCCCGTGCCGGCTCCACCGGTCGTTCCACCGGAACCCACTGCCACTTCGAGATCCGCATCAACGGCACTCGTGTCAACCCCCTGTCCTACCTTCCCTGAACAAACAGTAAGTCCTCCTGAGTCAGCGCTCAGGAGGACTTTTTCATGTTTGTGCATCGTACTTTTGTTTCTTGCGGCGGTACCACACACAGTTGAATACATTTCCGAGAATGAGGATATTGCCGCACAGGTACAGCCAGACCAACAGGATGATGACCGATGCCAGCGATCCGTACACCAGAGAATAACGGGAGGACATACCGATAAACCAGGAAAAGAGGATCGAGGCTCCCGCCAGAGCCACAGAGGCCAAAACTGCACCGGTCAACACCGGTGGGCGGGGTTTGCCGATGGGAGCGGTGACCCGGTAAAGCAGAAGAATAAATGCCAGTACCAGCGCAAAGAGGATGACAAAGCGCAGCCACTGCCAGTCCCAAATGGCGGCGCTGATGGGCAGAAAATCCTCCAACAGGTGGAGAAACCAGTTTCCGGTCAGTAGCACCACGATGGACAGATACATGGTGATCAGCAGCAGAAGGGAAAATCCCACGCTGACCACGATGCTCCACAAGCCGGGGTAATTGGTCTGCCCGTAAATGTCGTCCATAATTTTCATCAAAGACCGTACAGCGGCGGAAGCTGACACCAGCATGACAAACAAACCGGCCAGCAGCATACCCGGGCTTTGATTTGCCGTGACATAGCCCACATAGTCGGCCAGAATGGCGGCTACGTCGCCGGGAAGAAACCGCTCTACTTCAACCAGAACAACCGAAATATCCAGCTCCAGCGCGCCCACAAAGGCATTCAGGCAGATGAGGATGGGAAAGAAGGTCAAAATCAGAAAATAGGCCAGCTCGGCGGCCGAGCGGGACACGCGGGCTGAAAAATACAGATCCACGATCTCCCGGACAAACCGGACCGGAGCGGATCTCCATATTCGTTTCATCTGCGTCACATCCTGTCCGGCGTTTTTTTAAAGCATAGCACAATATTTTGCCGCAGAAAAGAAAATTTACAGTGAAAAGAAAAATCGCCGTACACTGTACGGCGATCAATTCTTGTTTGGTTCAATTAGGCCAGCTTGTTGAGCTTGATGGTCATGGCGCTCTTCTTGCGGGCTGCGTTGTTCTTGTGCAGCAGACCGTAACCGACAGCCTTGTCCACAGCCTTAACAGCCACCTTGTATGCGACATCGGCCTCGCTGCGGTTGCCTTCCGCCACCGCGGCGTCAAACTTCTTGAGCTCAGTCTTCAGCTCGGACTTCTTGGCCTTGTTCAGTGCAGCCTTGGTCTCGTTCACCAGAACACGCTTCTTGGCAGACTTGATATTCGGCAAACCAAACACCTCCTCCGATCGGTAAAATTTCGAGTGATTGCACCCGTGCAGATATGTATTTTAACATTAGATTTCGAAAAAAGCAACCTTTATTTTCAAAAAAATTATATTTTTTTGGATAGAAAACACCCCATCGCAAAAAATAGAGGACGGCCGTTTTACGGCACACAACATCTTGTAACGGGAGGTACTTCTTATGCTTCAACGGCGAACCGATCTGGCGCTGGAAGCCCGGGAGATCTGGCAGGAGGGGGCGCAAACGGCCGACCGGCTGCGCGGGGTGGAGTCCCACCAAACCAACCGGGAGGGGTACCCGGTCACCACAGTGCGGATCACCTCGGCCGAGGGACAGCGGGCTCTGGGCAAGCCCGTGGGCACCTATATTACATTGGAACTGCCCGGCCTGAAGCGGCGGGAGGAGGACGCCTTTCCCCGTGCGGTGCGGGCTTTGGCCGCCGAGCTGAAGGAGCTGCTTCCCGAAAATGCCGGCAGCGTGCTGGTGGTGGGGCTGGGCAACCGGGCCATCACGCCGGACAACGTCGGGCCTTCCGCCGTGGGGCATACGCTGGTCACCCGCCATCTGGTGGAGCAGATGCCCGAGCATTTCGGCCATTTTCGCCCTGTGGCGGCACTGGCCGCCGGCGTTCTGGCCAACACCGGGGTGGAGAGCAGCGAATTGGTACGCTCCGTGGCGGAGCGCATCCGCCCGTCCTGTATCATCGCCATCGACGCTCTGGCCTCCCGGTCCCTGAGCCGGGTCTGTACCACCGTTCAGTTGGCCGATACCGGCATTTCCCCAGGCTCCGGCGTGGGCAACCACCGGGCCGCATTGAACCAGGAGACCCTGGGAGTTCCCGTCATCGCCCTTGGGGTGCCCACCGTGGTGGACGTGGCCACCCTCTGCGCCGACGTGCTGGCCGAGGCCGGCAGGGGGGAGCTGGAGCCGGAAGCGCTGCGGGGACACGGCGGCGGCCTGATGGTCACCCCACGGGACATCGACCAGAGCGTGGCCGACCTGTCCAAGGTCATCGGCTACGGCGTCAGTCTGGCCCTTCAGGAGGGATTAACCTTGGAAGATATGGAGTTGTATCTCAACTAATTAAAAATAGAACAAATTTTCTAATTTTTCGCCCAAACCCCTTGACATTATCGAACAAACGTTGTACTATCACATCGAACAAAAGTTTCAATCTTTCGACAAAGTTCTGCAATAGTCCGGTTTATGGAACTTTGTCTTTGCTATACTCGGTTCGAAATCGAACAAGGAGGTCACCAATATGCAGACTGTTTACTTTACTACTTCCAACTTCATCCGTCACGAGGGCAATCTGGTCGACCTGACCGAGTATCGCCGCAAGCTGGCGCTGGCCCAGGGAAAGGCCGAGCCCGAGGTGGAAGAGGAGTCCGCCTTTACGCCCCACCCCCGCAGCAACCATCGCCGCCGCAGAATGCCCGGCATGGTGCTGGATTATGCCGCCTCGGTGGCCCTGATCGTCACCGCCCTGTCCTTTGCCGTCAGCCTGTTCTGATGGGGCGGAATTGCCCAAAAAATTTCTGAAAAAATCATAAAATCCTTTGACATTCCGGATCAGTCGTGGTATACTGCTAAAGCATCTGTGCGGCCCCCTGCTTCGTTTGAGGGTTATGGCCACGTATTCGTGGTGTTCACC
>JAZOBG010000193.1:0-35628 GCA_045595865.1 Oscillospiraceae bacterium | reverse complement strand
CCATTTCGCCGATGTCGGCGCCTGCAACGAAAGAGCGGCCTTCTCCGGTCAAGATCACCACATAGATTTCGGCATCCTGTTCAGCTGCATCAATGGCTGATGACAGGTCGGTCAGTACCTGTGAGTTCAGTGCGTTCAGTGCTTCGGGGCGACTGATGGTCATGACCCCTACGTGGCCCTGCTTTTCCAGCTTTACAAATGACATAGAGAAGCCTCCTTACAAGATAATTGTTATTTTTTTAACAGGCTATCGTATTATATAACTTTTTATGTGATTTTTCAAGTGATATTTTAGAACGCATTATAAAGAAAAATAATCATAGATTTAGCTATTTTGTCATAAAATTGCAATTTTTGGTAACAAAAAGCCTCTGCAGCCGGCAAAGACAGCAGAGGCTGGATTTATGAAGGGGACATCATATGTTCTTCCTTTCGGCATACCCAAAAGAAATTGATGGCGACCAGAATCGCACCGACCACCCAGATTACGGGTTCCAGAATACAGATGCCTACGTAACCCAGCGCGGGAATAACAAACTGCACGCCAATGACTTTGGCGGCAAATTCGAACACGCTGGCCAAGATGGGTACCAGTGTTCTGCCAATGCCCTGCAGGCAACTGCGTATACTGAGCAGGACACCCAATGCAAGAGTAAAGGGGACGTTAATACGCATATAAAGCACGGCGGTTTCCACAATCAGCGCATCGGAGGTACCGGTCAGCAGTGTCACCAGAGTACCGCCGAAGGCGAACGCGCAGGTGGTGGAGATGACACACCACACGGCAGATATTCCCGCCGTAATGCCCATGCCGGCTTTTACCCGATCCATCCTGCCTGCACCGTAGTTTTGCCCGGCGAAGGTGGCCGAAGCGGCGCTGATGGAGCCGATGGGGATAGACAGTAGGGTATCGATTTTCCGGGCGGTGTTGTGAGCGGTGATGATCTGTGGGCCGAAGGAGTTGACTCCGCCCTGCAAAATGACCGAGCCCACCGCGACCACTACCAGCATCAGAGCCATAGAAAAGCCGGCGTTCAGAAGATCGCGGATCATGGGGAGATCAAGGGTCAATTCAGAGGAAGCAAAACGAAGATGACTGCTCTTGTGGTGAATATAGACAAAACAGTATATGCAGGAGAATGCCTGGGCGATAACGGTGGCATAAGCGGCGCCGGCCACACCCATGGAAAAATACTTCACAAACAAAATATCCAAAATGATATTGATGATGGTGGCGATGATCAAGGCGATCAGAGGAACCTTACTGTTGCCCACCGAGCGCAGAATGCTGGCCAAAGCGTTATAGAGTGTGGTGACGACCAGAAACAGCAGGATAATACGAAGATATTCCGACGCCTCAGCAAAAATTTCGGTTGGGGTATTCAGCAGTTTCAAAAGAGGGTTGATCCCGATCATACAGGCCACGGTCAGCACAATGGAGATTATTAAAGTTAAGGTATAGGTCAAAGATACCGCCCGGCGCATCCGAGACTGGTTGCCGGCGCCAAACAGTTGGGAAATAATGACCGAAAAGCCACTGGTCAGGCCGCTGGCAAAATTGATGATCAGGGTATAAATGGAGGTGGTGGAACTGAGGGCGGCCAGAGAATTATCCCCCAGCACGTAGCCGATGACGGCCGTATCTACCACGTTGTAAAGCTGCTGGAATAGGGAGCCGATAATGATGGGAATGGAAAAATATAAAATGGCCTTCAGCGGATTGCCGAGGGTCATATTTCCTTTGACGGAGCTCATAGACAGTCACCTCGAAAAAATCGATGCAGTGCGGCAGGCGCTGCAAACAAAGGTAGCGTAACATACAAAAAATGGGATGTCAAATTATTGCCATTTCCTCATATATATGTGATATAATGAACAAAACAAGGGAGGAAGAGCTATGAAGGTGATCGCCCGTATTCAAAGTGCATTTCCGGAGAAGTTCGGTATACCCCGGCAAAGCGGACTGGTGGAAGATCTGGTGTCCCGCGTGGTCTTTGAGCCGGAGTATCGGAATGCAGACGCCCTGCGGGGGCTGGAGGAGTTTTCCCACATCTGGCTGATTTGGGAATTTTCCGAAACCGGAAGGGACACCTGGTCCCCTACGGTGCGTCCACCCCGTTTGGGAGGCAATCGCCGTCTGGGAGTGTTCGCCACCCGCTCTCCGTACCGTCCCAACCCTGTTGGTCTATCCTGCGTGAAGCTGGAACGTATTGAGCTGGATAAAGAATGTGGACCGGTGATTTACGTACGGGGGGCTGACCTGATGGACGGGACCCCAATTTACGACATTAAGCCTTATTTGCCCTATGCCGACTGCCATCCGGATGCAGAGGGAGGGTTTGCAGCCCAGAAGCCGGAAGAAAAGCTACAGGTGGAGATTCCGGAGGAATTTTCCCGTGCGGCATCAGGTGAAGTCCTGTCAGCGCTGCGGGGAGTGTTGGCGCAGGATCCCCGCCCGGCCTACCAAAATGACCCTGAGAGGGTGTATGGTCTGTCCTTTGCAGGTATGGAGGTGCGCTTCCGGGTGGATGGCGGTGTGCTTACCGTGTGCGGAATGGAAATGAAACAATAACAAAACAGAACGCTCTCTGTGATATATCGCAGAGAGCGTTCTTGTTCATAGAAATAAGATTAAAGCTCGTACAGTGCGGAGTATTTTTCTGCCAGATAGTCTACGTAGAAGGTGGGGTCAAATTTGCCGACGGCGTTTTCCACCACCTGAGCGGGCTCCAGCAGGCAACCGAAACGGTGAACCTTGTCCTTCAGCCAGTTGGAAACGCCGGTGAGATCGCCTTGTGCCACGCTGCCCCACACGTCAATATCCTTCTCCATGCAACGCAGCATTTGAGCGGCATAGGCGCTTCCCAAAGCGTAGGAGGGGAAGTAGCCGAAGGAGCCACCGGACCAGTGGGAATCCTGCAGACAGCCGCGCTTGTCGTCGGGCACGTCCACACCCAAGTATTCCTTGTAAAGACGGTTCCACTCAGTGGGGACGTCCTTCACTTCCAAAGTACCGGCGATGAGCTGTTTTTCGATCTCGTAGCGCACCATGACGTGGAAGCTGTAGGTCAGCTCATCTGCCTCGGTGCGAATCAGGGAAGGCTGCGCTTTGTTGACAGCGCGGTAGAACTGCTCGGCAGTCACATCGGCCAGCTGCTCCGGGAAGAATTCCTGCATGCGGGGGAAAATGGCCTGCACAAAGGGGAGGGAGCGGCCGATGATGTTTTCATAGAAGCGGGACTGGCTTTCGTGCACGCCCATAGACACGCCACCGGCCAGACAGGTGTACTGAAGATCGTCATCGATCTGCAGTTCGTACTTGGCGTGGCCGCCTTCGTGGATGACCGAATACATAGAGTCGGCCACATTGTCAGCGTGGTACTTGGTGGTGATGCGCACGTCCTTATTGTTGAACTCCAGTGTGAAAGGATGCTCGGTCTCGCCGATGGTGCAGTGGGCGCGGTCCAGACCCAGCACTTCCATCAGGTAATCGGAGAATTTGCGTTGAGCGTCCAGAGGATAGTGGCGGTACAGGAAGGAGTCGTCAATCTGTTCTTTCTCGCCGATCGCGCGCAGCAGGGGAACCAGACGGCTGCGGATGGCGGAGAAAAATTCGTCCAGATAAGTCATGTCCACACCACGCTCGTACTCATTGAGCAAGGCATCGTAGGGAGCCTTGGTGCTGTCGTAGTAACCGGCAAACTTGCGGTTGAACGCTACCAGCTTTTCCAGTACGGGACGGAACAGCTCAAAATTGCTCTCTTCTTTGGCGCGGTGCCACACGTCACTGGCCTGATTGGTCAGCATGGCATACTCCATATACTCCTCGGCGGGGATGCGGGAGAGCTGACGCCAGCTGCGGCGCAGTTCTTCTACCTGACGGCGCTGGGAGTGATCCAGTTCGTTGGCGTGCTCGGTGAGGAAGTCCAGCAGCTCGCCCACGGAGGGATCGGAGAACAGCTTGTGGCTTTCACCGGCCAAAATACCCAGAGCCACGCCGCGGCCGTCGGAGGTGTCCCGGGGTGCCACAGTAACGGCATCCAGATAAAGGGAAGACTGGGCGCAATGATAGGCATATTGCTTGATCTGCAACTGCTTGAGCTGCTCTAATGCGGTTTGCAGTTCCATGGGAAATCCCTCATTTCGATGTAAAAGAGTTAAAATTTGTGCGGGAAGATCATCCCGGTTTGCTTCGGTGACGGTCAGGACGGTAACTTTGGGATGGTTGCGGATGTCATCCAACCAGCCGTGATAGCCCTGCCGGACTACACCGAGTACCGGAATATCGCCGTCCAGAGCGGAAAAGATTTCACGCTTAAAATCCTCGGCCTTGCCTTCGAATCGACCGCACTCATCCATAACGATGAGCTGGGCGCCTGTTTCGCGGGCGCGGCGTAAAGCGCTGCTGCCGATCTCGTTGAATCGGTAGAGCAGAACCTCCGGTCGGTCAGAAGTGAAGCGCACCACGTGGTGGGCTTCGTCCCGGGCAGGGGGAAAAGCAGTGTCCCACATATAAAGCCAGCGGTCAGTCTGGTCGCGGTGTTCGTCAAAACCCGAACGAAAGCCGCCGATGGCGCAGTTCAGCTGAGCGAGCACCCTGTCAATGACGGTGGATTTGCCGCACTGAACTTCTCCGGTCAGAAAGATATGCATATCAGACATTAAAGCGGAACAGCACGATGTCGCCGTCCTTCATAACGTATTCCTTGCCTTCGGAGCGCACCAAACCCTTTTCCTTGGCGGCTACCATAGAGCCACAGGCCATCAGATCGTTGTACGCCACCACCTCGGCGCGAATAAAGCCGCGCTCGAAGTCGGAGTGGATCTTGCCGGCGGCCTGAGGAGCCTTGGTGCCATTGACGATGGTCCATGCGCGGCATTCATCCTCACCGCTGGTCAGGAAGGAAATCAAACCAAGCAGAGCGTAGCTGGCCTTGATCAGACGATCAAGACCGGACTCGGAAATACCCAGCTCCTCCAGGAACATGGTCTTTTCCTCGCCGTCCAGTTCAGCAATTTCAGACTCCAGTTTGGCACATACAGGAATAACCTGAGCACCCTCTTTAGCAGCCAGCTCAGCCACCTGATTGTAGTAGGGGACATTTTTGTAGTCGGCAAAGCCGTCCTCGTCCAGATTGGCGGCATAAATGACGGGTTTCAGGGACAGAAGCTCACTGGTGGCCAGGATCTCCTTCTCCTCTTCGTCACACTCAAAGGAGCGGGCGGAGTTGCCGTCGTTGAGCCAGTCCTTCAGGGAGGAGAACACCTCCACCTCCCGCAGGAATTTTTTATCGGCCTTTGCGGCCTTTTGAGCCTTGTCAATACGGCGTTCCACCATTTCTACGTCGGCCATAATCAGCTCGATATCAATAATGCCGATGTCGCGCAGAGGGTCGGTGGAACCTTCTACGTGGATGACGTTCTCGTCATCAAAGCAGCGCACCACGTGGACAATAGCAGCACACTCACGGATGTTGGCCAAAAACTTGTTGCCCAAGCCTTCGCCTTTGCTGGCACCCTTGACCAGACCGGCGATGTCCACGAATTCCACTACGGCGGGGGTGGTCTTCTTAGGATTGTACATCTCGGTCAGCTTGTCCAGTCGGTAATCGGGTACGGCTACCACGCCCACATTGGGGTCGATGGTGCAGAAGGGATAGTTGGCGCTTTCGGCACCGGCGTTGGTGATGGCGTTGAACAGAGTACTCTTGCCTACGTTGGGCAGACCCACGATACCTAATTTCATAGAGAAAACCTCTTTTACTATTTTTAACCTATTTATTATATATGATAGACCGGAAAAAAACAAGTACAGACACGCGGTGCATACGGTTCGGCTGAGAATCAAAAATATAAAATCATCAATTCGTGTTACAACAGGGCATCTATTGCTAATTGCCGAAATATATATTATAATTACGAATATACATTTGGAAAAGAATGGTTTCTTTTGCCGATTTGATACGGAGGGATCTCAGTGAGCAAACAATACGGAACCGCAAGCGGCGTGGCTAATCCGGGCAGCATTGTCTCCGGAAGCACATATCGCTTTACTGTACTGACCGAGCAGCTGATTCGCATGGAGTACAGCCCCAACGGGGAATTTGTGGATGAGCAGACCCAAATTGTGCTTAATCGTCAATTTCCGGTGCCGGAGTTCACCGTCAAGGATGAGCCGGACAAGCTGGAGATCGTCACCAAGTATCTGATTGTCACCTATGATAAAAAACCGTTTTCCCAGAACGGACTGACCGTGCAGATGCGTTCCAATCCCTACCTGCGCAAAACTGGAATTTGGTTTTATGGAGATATGGAATTTGCCCGCATGGGCAATCTGAAAGGCACTGCCTCCACACTGGACAACGCCGTAGGTGATTACTACTACCGTGATTCGGCAGACGAGACCAAGGTTTGGGGTGAGCCAGATAAGCCTATTGAGCTTTGTGATGGTTTGTTGTCCAAAAACGGTTTTACTGTGATTGATGATTCCAAGTCACTGTTGTTTATGCCGGACGGATGGGTAAAACCTGCCCCGGCGGATCACACCGATGTGTACTTTATGTGCTGCGGGCGTGATTACCGCGGGACGCTGGATTTGTTTTTCCGCCTGTCCGGAAAGACCCCGATGCTGCCCCGTTGGGCGCTTGGTAACTGGTGGAGCCGCTATTACAGCTATACTCAGGAAGAGTATATGGAGCTGATGGATCGCTTCGCGGAAGAAAAGCTCCCCATTTCTGTGGCTATTCAGGATATGGGCTGGCACTATGTGGATATTGACCCGAAGTACGGCAAGGGTTGGACGGGATACACATGGAACAAAGAATTGTTCCCCGATCCCGCAGGCATGATGAAAGAACTGCACGAAAGGGGCATGCACGTGTCCCTGAATGTGCATCCTGCTGATGGCGTGCGGGCGCACGAGGAAGCATACCCGGCTATGGCTGAGGAGTTGGGAGTGGACGCGCAGCAGGAAATCCCCATTCCCTTTGATGTGACCGATCGGAAATTTATGGACGCCTATTTCAAGTATCTGCATCATCCCAACGAGGAAATAGGCGTGGATTTCTGGTGGATGGATTGGCAGCAGGGATCCAACACCCGTGTGCCCGGTTACGATCCCCTGTGGATGCTCAATCACTATCACTATCTGGACAACGGACGCAGCGGCAACCGTGCTATGGACTTCAGCCGCTTTGCCGGTTTGGGCAGCCATCGCTATCCCATTGGATTCTCCGGCAGTACCTTTATTACCTGGGAATCGCTGGACTATCAACCGTATTTTACCGCTACCGCATCCAATGTAGGTTATGGCTGGTGGAGCCATGACATTGGCGGTCACCGCAACGGTTACAGGGAAGATGAACTGACCACCCGCTGGGTGCAGTTTGGTGTATTTTCTCCCATTATGCGTCTGCACAGCTCTAACGAGGTGTTCACAGGCAAGGAACCCTGGAAGTTCTGCGCCGACGCGGAGCGGACCATGCGTCGTTTCCTGTCCTTGCGCCACCAGTTGGTGCCCTATACTTATACCATGAACGAGCGTTGCTTCCGTGAAAATCAGCCGCTGGTGCAGCCAATGTACTATGGCTGGCCCGGGAAGGAAGAGGCATACAATTACAAAAATGAGTATTTCTTTGGCAGCGAGCTAATCGTGAATCCCATCACCAGCCGATCTTCCGCCGTCACCCGTATGGGCAGTGTGAAAACCTGGCTGCCGGAGGGCATTTGGTTTGACTTCTTCACCGGTATGCGTTATCAGGGAGACAAGACCTTGATTCTCCACCGTCCGCTGGACACCATTCCTGTACTGGCAAAGGCCGGCGGCGTGGTACCGATGCAGGGTTTGGATGAGCTGTCCTGCCGCACTGATAATCCCAAGCATATGGAAATTTGCGCCTTTATGGGTGCGCCCGGCAGCTTTACTTTGTACGAGGATGACGGAGTCTCCATGGGCTACGAAGAAGGCGCCGCCGTACATACCGAAATGAAGGTGCTGTGGGATCAGTACAAGGGCTTTGTTATTTGCCCTGCGCAGGGCGAGACGGACCTGATCCCCCAAAAGCGTGACTATACTGTCCGTCTGTTCGGCGTTGGGGCCGATGCGCTGGATCGGGTCACCGAAGGCGGCTTGGCGAAGGATGCGGAAACTGAGTATGACGCAGTTCGCCACGTGCTGAGTGTGACCGTGAAAGACTGCGACGTGAGCAAGGAGCTGGTTGTTTCTTTGCGGGGTGACGCGCAGCTTTGCGAAAATGATCTGGCCGCGGCCGGGTATGAGATCATCAACCGCGCCCAAACCGCGTTCCTGACCAAAGAACGGCTGTATAAACTGCTGTGCAGCAAGAAGCCCAAAGAGAGCGTTTTGGCTACGATGGAATCCATGTATATGGAGGAAGATCTGAAGAGCGCGATTCGTGAGCTTTTGCTGGCCTAAACGTAAAGATTCAAGAAGCCCGGAGCTGTTCTGTATGAACAGTTCCGGGCTTTTGAGATATAAAGAGTACTTTTTGTTGATTTCCGTCGCGGAAGTCGGTAAAATAAAACAAAATGTGTGTGCATGGGAGGTGACGGCTGTGAACGATGTGACGGCGCCCCGACAGCGGGTGTTTTACTGGGATAATCTGAAGGGCTTTTTGATTTTTTTAGTGGTACTGGGTCATATGCTGGAGCAGCTGGTTCCGGACGGCAAATCCCTGCAGATTTATAAGGTGATTTACCTGTTCCATATGCCTCTGTTTGTATTCTGTTCGGGGTATTTATCCAGATTCTCTCCTAAAAAGATATTCCGGCAGCTTATCGTGCCGTATGCTGCGCTACAGCTGTTTTTCGGTTTGCTGCTGTTTCGGGAAGTACAGCTGACCACTCCTTATTGGGTTCTGTGGTATTTGGCGGCTTTGGTTGTGTGGCGTGTAACGGTGCCGTTTCTGGATGCCTGCCCGGTTCGGCTACGATGGCTGGTAATTGTCGGGACGGTGGCGGTGTCCTGTGTGGTGGGATTTGACAACACAGTGGGGTACTATGCCACGTTATCCCGCATTGTGGTGTTTTATCCCTACTTTGTGGTGGGGTATTATGCCAAAGGATGGAACAAGACAGAAGCGCGTCGCCCGGTCAAAATTGCGGCGGGGATAGTGCTGGCAGTACTGTTGGGAGGCTTTTTCTTCCTGTCAACACACGTAGACGCGCTATGGCTGTATGGAACTTATAGTTACGCAAACGGCGGTTACGATATTTTATTCCGCTTGATCCTTTATGTGGTTTCTGCCGCAGTAGGGTGGGCAATGCTGATTCTGACGCCGGAAAAAAAGACCTTCTTTGCCCTGTGGGGGCGGTGCAGCTATGCCGTTTATCTGGCACATCCATTCCTTCTCTATGCCCTGATGTGTTTGACGGGACAGGCGGGACTGGACAGATGGATCCTGTATGGGATTTCCTTAGCTGCTTCTTTGGGAGTGTGCATAGCTGCAGCAGGTATTTTCAAATGGATTAAAACAAGAAAAAACGGACGCACCTGAACAGGTGCGTCCGTAGCTTTTGTATCAGGCCGTGGTCTCCTGTTGGGAGAGCACGGTATTTTTATGCCATGAACCAAATCGCAGATAGAACAGCTGAATGATAATCTGCACAAAGGAGGCGGCGGGAGCGGGTATACCGAGCAAGAACATAGAGGTGCCGGGGAGCAGGGAAATCAGCAAAGTGCCCAGCACGCGCACGCCGTATGTGCTGATCAGGTTGTTGACCATGGAGAAGCTGGTATGACCGCAGCCGCTGAAAAATCCGTTCATACAGAACACGAAGGCGACCATCACTGCGTCGAGGATATTGGAACGCATATAGGGGATGCCTGTTTCGATGACTGCCATATCGTCCGTGAAGAAGGCCAGAACAGGAGCGGGGAAAATCTGGACCAGAACGACAAGGACGGCACTGATGACAAAGGAAATGGTCATGCCATACAGCATGGCAGATTTTGCGCGCTTGGGTTTTCCGGCGCCGATGTTTTGGGCGGTCATGGCAGCAATGGCCGACATAAATGCGGTAGACACCAGCATAGCGATACAGGAGATTCGACCTACAACACCTACACTGGCCGATTCGTTCAGTCCAAGACGGTTAATAAATGCAACAATAATCAAAAAAGAGATGCCGATGGAAAAATCCTGAAAGGCAATGGGCATACCCAACTTCATTAGCTGCTTGTTGTGCGCACGGTGGAGTTTCATGCTGGAAAGCTTGAAATCAAACGGAAAGTCCTTGCGCCGGCACAGAATGATCAAAGAGAAGAAAAAACTGACCGCTTGAGCACCAACGGTGGCAATAGCGGCGCCGGCAGCGCCCATCTGCAAGGGACCGACCAGAATGATGTCACCAATAATATTGGCAATACAGGCCACGACCACAAGGATCATAGGCGTTTTGGAGTCGCCCAAACCGCGAAGGATACCGCTGACCATATTATAACCGGTCACGAAGATCATACCGACGGCACAAATCAGCAGATAGTTTTCTGCTTCAGTAACCGCTTCTGCGGGCACCTGCAGCAGAGAGATCAACGGGGAGGTCAAAGCAGCCATGACAACCGAAATGGCTACAGCGAAAATACCAAACAGAGGGAACATGGTGCCGATAATACGGCTGATGTCATCCCTGCGCTGGGCACCCACGTATTGTCCGATTAAAACGGTGCTGCCGGTGGAAAGACCCATGATCAAAGAGGTGACGGCGTAGGCCAGCTGACTGCTGGTGGAGACCGCCGAAAGGCAGGAGGCGGGGTTGGCGGCCAGACGGCCTACCACGATCATATCGACGGTGCCGTACAGTTGCTGCAGCAGGGATGCACCGAGAAAGGGCAACGCAAAGCGCAGCAGGGCGGGACCCACCTTGCCGGTCAATAGGGATTGATTGTTTTTCATTTAGTTAACTCCATCCAAAGGGGTGTTCCATATCTAAAGGTGCTGTCAGACAGAAAGTGAAGCTGCCGGCAGCTACCGGTTTACTGTCGTCATTGAATAGTTCTACACGCATAACGCAAAGGGTTTTACCCATCTTTTCCGCATTGGCAATGCAGCGGATCTGCTTGCCGGTAGCGGGACGCAGAAAATTCAGACAGTAGGTAACGGTGACGGCTTCGTGCCCGGAGGCGATGACTCCCATACCCGCGGTGGTGTCGGCCAAAGTGGCCAGACAGCCGCCATGGACGATACCCAGCATATTCAAGTTGCCGGGCTTGACGTCCAGTATACCCTCGGCATAACCTACATCAATTTTTTCGATACGCACGTTCACGTCGGCGGAGAACTGGCCGGGGGTGTTCATATGGTCAATCAGCTTTTGAAAAAAAGCCTGTTTATTCACTTCAACGCAGGAATCCATCCAAAATTTTCTCCTCTGCTTCCTGTTCGGTCAGGCCCAACGTCATCAACTTCAGAATCTGCTCGCCGGCGATTCGGCCGATGGCGGCTTCGTGGATCAACTGTGCGTCGGTATGATTGGCGGTAATGGCGGGAATGGCCTTGATCTTTGCCTTGTCCATAATAATGGCATCGCACTGCACATGGCCAAAGCATTCACACTCGCCCACCATACGCGGGTAGAACACCTGCACGGAGTTGTCCTGTGCCACAGAGCGGGAGATGATGCGACCGTTGGCACCGTCGCCGGAAAGGATCACGTCCATCTCGGACTCGGCAAGCTGGTCGCCGTGGGTCAGCAGTTTTTCGGTGACCACGATTTCGGCGTCCTTGCCCACCACGATTTTGGTATAGCGTTTGGTGGAGTCCACGCCGCGCAGCTGGGTGGTTTCCATGTTCAGAGAGGCGCCTTCTTCCAAATAGGCCACTGTCTGGGGGTTCATTACGCGGCTGCCCTCGCCGTCGCCGCTGCCGTAGTGCTTTTCCACATAGCGCACTTTGGAGCGGGGGCCTACGTAGAAGGTATGCACGCCGTCGTGCTGGCTGGTTTCACAGCTGGAGTTGTGGATACCGCAGCCGGCGACGATGGTCACGTCGCAATCGGCACCGATGAAAAAGTCGTTGTAGACCAGTTCCTTCACACCCATCTCGGTGATAATGACGGGGATATGGACCGACTCATTCTTGGTGCCGGCCTTGATATAGATGTTGATGCCCTGCTTGTCCTCTTTGCTGGTGATCTCGATATTGGAGGTGGAGCTGCGGCTGTCCAGAGCACCATTTTTGCGGATGTTGTAGGCGCCTTGAGGGACGGTCTCCAAATCGGCGATCTGACGCAAAAGGTTCAGGTCGATGTTGTTGTCAAATGCGCTCATTTACTGCACCTCCCCGGTCAAAAAGCTGCAGCCGGCAGTGGTATTGGCCAAAATCTGAGGGAAGATCTCGTCCTTGGTGCCGTGCTGGGTGACCTTGCCGTCGGCCACCATAATGATTTCGTCAGCCAGGTTGATAATGCGCTCCTGGTGGGAGATGATCAACAGAGTGGCGGCGCGGCGGGAATGGATCATACGGAAGGTGTCGGTCAGCTTGGCGAAGGACCACAGGTCAATGCCGGCCTCGGGCACATCAAAAATCATCAGTCCGGATTTGCGGGCCAGAATGGTGGCGATTTCAATGCGTTTGACTTCACCGCCGGACAGCGAGGTGTCCACCTCGCGGTCAATATAGTCGCCGGCACACAGACCCACGCGGGTCAGATACTGACAGCACTCCTCCCGGGTCAGGCTGTCATTTCCGGAAGCCAGTGCCAACAGATCGCGCACTCGCAGTCCCTTAAAGCGGGGGGGCTGTTGGAAGCCGTAGCTGATGCCCAAGTGGGCGCGTTCGGTAATGGAAAGGTCGGTCACGTCGGTGCCGTTCCAGTGAATGGTGCCGCTGGTGGCAGGAACCAAACCCATGATAGCCTTAGCCAAAGTGGTTTTTCCGCCGCCGTTGGGGCCGGTGATGACCACGAACTTGTTGTCGTCGATGGTCAGGGAGATGTCCTTCAGGATGTCCAGGGTGGAGCCTTCGGTTTCTACCCGGTAGGACAGATTTTTAATTTCAAGCATAGTGGCTGTCTCCTTGAAACGCCGGATAGACCGGCGAAAAATTTACATACTCATACAGAATAAAATCATACCACAAATTCCTTTTACTGACAAGTGCCGCACGCATTTTACTTTTCTTTCATAGTATAGACCGAAACCATCGCAATTAGGAGGAAATATCATGCAGGGTCAAAAACCGCAGCAGGAAAAATTCCAATGTAATATATGCGACAGAGACGTGTTTTTAAGGGTGTGGGAGCGGGTTATGCCGGAGGAGGGAGAGTCCTGCCCCATTGTGGTGCCGAGAGGGATGGAGGGAGATGCCCAACATAGAGGGGGCGACTTCCCGGAGCGGGAGGACGTTCCTTGTTTGGGCAGCGCCGGCCGGGAAGAGGAAGGGCGCTTACAGGAAATGATCGACGAGGAACTGCGGCGCTGGCAGATATATCGAATGTTGGCCCGGCGCAGCTGCCAAGGGGCGCGGAGTTTAGCGGGAATGGGCGAGAACTGTCGGCGGAGGGCCAAAAGACTGTCGGCGGCGCTTTTCCTTCTGTCGGGGGTGAGATACTGGCCGGTACGGCAAGAGGGTGGGCAGATGCCACGCTCGTGGTTTGGAACTTTACGGGAACTGTTTTTAGGGGAACAGACTGCAGCTTGTGCTTACCGCACGGCGGCGGAGGAGTGTCGGGATGCTTGCCTGCAGGTGTTGTATCTGGATCTGGCCGATGAGAGTACAGCACATGCCAACTGCGTTCGTGCGCTGGTGGAAAACATGTAGAAAAATCGCACTTTACAGTACTTCCCATTGAAAAAGTATCAGGCTTGTGGTATTTTCGTGCTGCAAGGCCCCTTGAAAGGGGCAGATATGGGAGGAACGATAACGTGATTAGAAAAATCATTAAAATAGATGAAGAAAAATGCAACGGCTGCGGCGCTTGCGCCGCCGCCTGCCATGAGGGTGCCATTGAAATGGTCAATGGCAAAGCAAAGTTGACCCGGGAGGACTACTGTGACGGATTGGGCGACTGTTTGCCTGCCTGCCCTATGGACGCAATTTCCTTTGAGGAACGGGAGGCTCCTGCCTATGATGAGGCTGCAGTCCTGGCTGCAAAGCAGAAAAAAGAAGAGCAGCCTCTTCCTTGCGGTTGCCCCGGTACGCTGTCCAAAACCATTCAAAGAGAACCTGCAGCCGCAGTTTCTGCGCCAGTGGCGAGCCAGCTTTCCCAGTGGCCGGTGCAGATTAAACTGGTACCGGTATATGCACCTTATTTCAACAGTGCAAATCTTCTGGTTGCTGCTGATTGCACCGCGTTTGCGTACGGAAACTTCCACAACGAGTTTATCCGCAATCATATTACATTAATCGGCTGCCCAAAACTTGACGAAGGGGATTACGCTGAAAAGCTGACGGCCATCATTGCAGGAAATGAGATCAAAAGTGTGACCATTGTTCGCATGGAGGTGCCTTGCTGCGGCGGTATTGAAAACGCAGTAAAGCGGGCGCTGCAGAATAGTGGAAAGTTTATACCGTGGCGAGTGGTGACCATTTCCACCGACGGAAGGATTTTAGAGTAAAAGAAAGAAATGCCGCAGGCGTCTATGGCGTCTGCGGCATTTCGTTTGTTGGGGAAGATTTTGTTTTTCGACAGGATCAAAGGGACATAGCGGGTTTGCAGAGCATCTCGTGGATCTTGGTGTCCAGAATGGAGGAGGAGTAGGATGGGGTCAGGACCATGGCGGTGTCCAGTCCGGCGCCGGTGCCGCCCAGAGCTACCACCGGAGCGCGGAAAGGCAGCTCGTCGGCGTCCAACGCCATAATGGCACACTCCACGCAGACCTTGGTGCCCTGACCGAACATGCGCAGGGTGTGGGCCATGATTTCCAGAGGGTAGATTCCCTGGAATTTGGTGCTCAGTCCCCGTTCGCCGGTGCTGAGGGCGTTGGCGGCACCCACGACGGCGCAGCCGCGTTCCAGAAGGGATTGCTTCATTTCGGGGGCCATATGGTTTACGCCGTTTCGGGCGGCGGTGGTGGCATTGCGCACCACAACGATTTTTCCAGTATAGCCCTGCTCCTTTGCCTGCAGAAGAACCGCCTCAGCACTGAAACCGGTGTTAGAGGAGAGAACGATGGGGCAGTCCAGCTCTTTGGCTTTTGTTACGGCAATGGCAGCCGCGGCGTCGGTATGTTCCTTACCGACCGTTTCAAAAATAGTCATACTGTCACCTCAAGTTTTCATTTTAAAATTACTTAACAATATATTATCACAGAGTGGCAGCAAATGCAAAGGGCGGCGCATAGCGCCTCCCTTTGGGGTTGAAGAAAGATTAGTTGTAATTTTCTACAGTCTGCTGCGTTTTGAACTGCTTTTCTGTCATAGCATCCTTCAGGATCATATCCTTCACCTTCATCAGACGAATGGTGTTGGCACGCTCATTTTCCTCCAGCTTCATGGAGATATACTTGATGGCCTCCTGCATCTGGGGGATCTTCACGTATTCCAGCGCGTTGACGCGGCGGCGGGTCTTTTCGATCTCCTCGGCCAGCAGCTGGGAGGCCTTTTCGATCTGGGCCAGTTTCAGCATATCCTGAAACACCTGGGACAGGGCGTCCACAGCGGTGTCCAGCTCGCCGGAGGTGGCGGCAAAGCCGTAGGGGTAGATCTCGCCGGGGTCGTCATTACGGGTTTTGAAATGGTACTCGGGCACATTGACCGACATGATGTTTTTGAAGGTCATATCCAGCTCCACGCTCTGCTTGGGATACAGCAGGGCCTGCTGCATGGCCTCGGAGGACATGACGGCGGAGGCAACGGTGAAGGAGGCGTGCGCCTTCATCAGAGACTCTTCCACTCTGGCGCGTAGAGCGCGGTTTTCACGCACCACGTCCATAAACTGCTTCATCAGCTCGTCACGCTTGTCCTTGAGCAGCTTGTGGCCGCGGATGGAGGTCTTCAAACGTGCCTTCAGTCGGGTCAATTCCTGCCGGGTGGGGTTGACGTTAATGGCGGGCATTGCTTAACCCTCCTTTTTGGGAAGGTATTTCTCAATGAACTCGGGCTTGATACGCTTCAGCTCGGCCTTGGGGAGGATGGAAAGCAGTTCCCAGCCCAGAGTCAGAGTCTCCTCGATGGAACGGTTTTCATCGGCTCCCTGAGAAACATAGCGGCGCTCGAATTCGTCGGCAAACTTGGCGTACAGCAAATCGGTGGGAGACAGAGCGGCTTCGCCCAAAATGGACATCAGCTCCTTATTTTCCTTGCCGGTGGCGTAGGCAGCAAAGAGCTGGTTCATGGTGTTGGCGTGGTCCTCGCGAGTCTTGCCGGGCCCGATGCCCTTGTCCTTCAGACGTGACAGGGAGGGCAGCACGTCCACAGGGGGATTGACACCGGCACGGAATAGCTGACGGGAGAGGATGATTTGACCTTCGGTGATATAGCCGGTCAGGCCGGGGATGGGGTGGGTCTTGTCGTCTTCGGGCATGGTCAGAATGGGGACCATGGTGATGGAGCCTTTCTTGCCCAGCTGACGGCCGGCACGCTCGTACATGGTAGCCAAGTCGGTGTACAGATAACCGGGATAACCGCGGCGGCCGGGGACTTCCTTCTTGGCGGCAGAGACCTCGCGCAGAGCCTCGGCGTAGTTGGTGATGTCGGTCAGAATGACCAGCACGTGCATATCCTTCTCAAAGGCCAGGTACTCGGCGGCGGTCAGGGCCATACGAGGGGTAGCGATACGTTCCACGGCGGGGTCATTGGCCAGATTTGTAAACAGCACGGTACGATCGATGGCACCGGTGCGTGTGAACTCCTCCACGAAGAAGTTGGATTCCTCAAAGGTGATGCCAATGGCGGCGAATACAACAGCGAAGTTGGCTTCTTCATCACCTAATACCTTGGCCTGACGGGCAATCTGGGCGGCCAGCACGTTGTGTGGCAGGCCGGAACCGGAGAAGATGGGCAGTTTCTGACCGCGGACCAGAGTGTTCAGACCGTCGATGGAAGAAACACCGGTCTGGATGAACTCGTTGGGATAGTTGCGGGCAGCGGGGTTCATAGGAAGACCGTTAATGTCGCGGTGCTCATCGGCCAGAATGTCGGGGCCGCCGTCGATGGGCTGACCCATACCGTTGAACACGCGGCCGAGCATATCGCCGGACACGCCAAGTTGCAGGGGGTGACCCAGAAAACGGACTTTTGAGTCAGCCAGGTTAATACCGGCAGAGGCCTCAAACAACTGCACCACAGCGGTGTCACCGTTAACTTCCAGCACCTTGCAGCGGCGCACGGTGCCGTCGGGCAGCTCAATTTCGGCCAGCTCGTCATAGGTGACGCCGGAGACTTGTTTTACAACCATCAAAGGGCCGTTGATCTCCTGGATGGTACGGTATTCCTTGATCATGCGTCGGCACCTCCTTTGGCGGCGATTGCGTCGATCTGCTCAGCCATTTCTCTGGCCATGGCCCGAAACACTTCGGGATATTCTTCGTCGGGCACGCTCTTGGCGCGTCCGATGCGCTCGCGGAAGGGGATCTCGAACAGCTCGGCGGTGGGAGCGCCCTTCTCGATGGCGGCGCGGCAGAGCTTGTCATACTCAAGGATCATACCCAGCATCTTGTCTTGACGGTCATAGCTGGAGTACCAGTCCACTTCCATAAAGCCGTTTTGCTGCAGGAAGTCCTCGCGGATCATTTTGGCGGTTTCCAGAGTCATCTGGTCTGCGGGGGACAGGGAGTCCTTACCGACCAGCTGCACGATTTCGTTCAGCTCGGCCTCCTCCTGCAGGATGGCCATGGACTTGTCGCGGTACTGCATGAACTGAACGCCAAGATTCTCGTCGTACCAGTTCTTCAGGGAGTCAAGGTACAGAGAGTAGGAGTTCAGCCAGTTGATGGCGGGGAAGTGACGCTTGTAAGCCAGAGAGGCATCCAGAGCCCAGAACACCTTGACGATACGCATGGTGGCCTGGGAAACGGGCTCGGACAGGTCGCCGCCCGGAGGGGAAACGGCACCCACTGCGGTCAGAGAGCCCTTGCGGTCACCCTGAGAGGTCAGGCACTCCACCATGCCGGCGCGCTCGTAGAACTGGGCCAGTCGGGAGGACAGATATGCGGGGTAGCCCTCTTCGCCGGGCATCTCTTCCAGACGGCCGGACATCTCACGCAGAGCCTCTGCCCAGCGGGAGGTGGAGTCGGCGATAACGGCCACGTCGTAGCCCATGTCACGGAAGTACTCGGCGATGGTGATGCCGGTGTAAATGGAAGCCTCACGGGCAGCCACGGGCATATCGGAAGTGTTGGCGATCAGCACGGTGCGCTTCATCAAAGACTCGCCAGTGCGGGGGTCCACCAGTTCGGGGAATTCACGAAGAACGTCGGTCATCTCGTTGCCGCGTTCGCCGCAGCCGATGTAGACCACGATGTCTACATCGGACCATTTGGCCAGCTGATGCTGCATGACGGTTTTGCCCGAGCCAAAGGGGCCGGGAATGGCGGCGGTACCGCCCTTGGCAATGGGGAACAGAGCGTCTACGATACGCTGACCGGACAGCAAAGGGGTCTTAGGGGGGTACTTATGCTTGTAGGGACGACCCACACGGACAGGCCACTTCTGCATCATGGTCAGGTTGTGCTTTTCGCCCTTCTCGTCCACCAGAACGGCTACGGTTTCCTCCACGGTGAAGGAGCCGGAGGTGATGGACTCGATGGTGCCGCTCATCTTAGGGGGAATCATGATCTTGTGGAGCACCACGCTGGTCTCCTGTACGGTGCCGATCACGTCGCCGCCGGTGACTTTGTCGCCTACGTTGGCGGTGGCGGTGAATTCCCACTTCTTTTCGCGGTCCAGTGCGGGAACTTCTACACCGCGGGGCAGGTTGTTGCCCTGAACCTTTTTCATGATCTCCTCCAGCGGACGCTGGATACCATCGTAAATATTCTCAATAATGCCGGGGCCAAGCTCCACGGACAGGGGGGAGCCGGTGGTGACAACGGCGGCACCCGGGCCGAGCCCGGAGGTCTCCTCGTAGACCTGAATGGAGGCGGAGTCGCCGGTCATGGTTAAAACTTCGCCGATCAGACGATCCTCGCCCACACGCACCACGTCGGCCATGTTGGCGTCGGCAAGACCGGTAGCGACCACCAGGGGGCCGGAAACCTTAACAATCTTTCCGCTCAAGTTTATACCTTCTTTCTCGTCGGAGTAAGCAAATTCGATCTTACGAAATGTCCGCGCCGACTGCGCGTTCCACGGATTTTTTCACGTTGGCCATGCCAATGCCCAGGCTGCCTTCCTTGCCGGGGATGAGTATGATGGCAGGGGTCAGCTCATCTTTGTATCGATTCAGCACTTCATCCATGTGGACGGCCAGCTGCTCGGTCAGATAGATAACGGCATAGTTTTCCTTGGCAAGCCGGTGAATGGTGCGTTTTGCCTGGTCTACGCTCTCCACGGGATATACGTCCAGACCAAGTGCCTTGAAACCCAAAACACTGTCTGAGTCACCTATTACAGCGATTTTATACATAGCACTCACGCAACCTTTCCCGGATGGTCTCGGTGTCCAGTCCGGCCATGCGCCCGCTCATAATAATGCGGATGGTGGTGGTCTCCGATTCACGGGCATACAGGTAACCCATAATGGGCTCCACGCCAAAGGAGACGCGGCGGGCATCGCGGAAATAGCCCATCACGGCGTCGTCGCAAAGGCGTTCAAACTCGGTCAACGAGCCGGAGCTCGGGGCGGATTTGGCTGCGCCCTCCGCAGCGGCGTCGCTCAGGCGGCTGTTGCGAAACAGATTGCTCAGTTCTTCGCCGCGGGCAGTGGACAGGTTGCGGACGCTGACGGTTCCGCCGGAGACGAGAATCTGGTTCAAAAAGTCCGTGCCGCGGTCCAAACGGGAGGCACGCACGCAAGAACGAAGATTGGCCGCATCGACAGCCAGAGCGGCATAGTTCTCTAAAAACTTGCTGCCGGAAGAACGGGCCAAAGCGGTCAATTCGTCAAAATAAGCGCGGTCCAGAATAAAGTCTGCCTGCTGGGGATCGCCGGTGGAGCCCAGTAGTTCGCGGGCACGGGAAATTCCATAGCGGAAAAGATCGCTGTAAGCCAGCATCTCCTCGCGGCTGAAACTTTCTTGTAGCCGCCGGGTGTCGTAGCGACCACCGCCCATTAGCAGAGGAGCGGGGTCGGTACCCAGTGCGGCGGTCTTGACCAGCACTTTGGCGTTGTGGTAATCGTAACGCAGCTTGAATACATCCACGACGTATTTGTTAGGAGCACAGCTGCTCAGATCGTGTATCATGGTCTGCTGCTGCTCGCTGAGCACACGGTTCAATTCGCTCTGAGTGATTTCAGCCATTTCAGGGTATCCGCAATCAGCCATAACCTTGGCGGCGTCCTCATTGGTTTGAGCTTCCAGCATTTGATTGATCCGATCTTGGGTCAACAGATTGCGTTCCATAGCTTTTACGCGGGTGGACAGAAAAATATAATCAATGTCCTTGGTTTGTTTCATGGGGCTACACTCCTTCCCCATTATTCAAACAGCATTTGGGCTACTTCTCCGGCGATCTCGCTGCGCTGAAGACGGATCAAAGTCTCGAAGGAGCAGTTGGTCTCGATGGCGCCGTCGCTGAGGATAAAGCCACCGCGCATGGGGCGGGTCTGCTCGGAGAGAGTCAAGCTGCCGTTGATGGCTTCGTTCACGGCGGTGACAACAGCTTTGCCGACACGGTTGCGGTCTTTCTGGGAGAAGATCATCTGCTCGTGTCCTGTTACAACGGCAGGCAATGCCAGTTTGGTCAGCGTGGCTACGTATTCCTGTTCGGGCAGCGCGCAAAGTTGTTCAAGAGCCAGATCGAAGGCTTTGCCAACCAATTCCTGTTTGGCGGCCAAACGTGCCTTGCGACCCTCCATACCGGCCATGGATACAAGCCTCTCCTCCCGCTGTCGGGCAGCGGAAGCACCCTTGGAGATGATGTCAGCGGAGGCCTTTTCGGCACGTCTGACGTATTCGGCGGTTACGGCTTCGGCTTCGGCCTCGGCGGCAGAGAGGATGGCGTCAATTTCGACCTGGGCATCGTCGCTGAGGCGCGCGGTCAGTTTATCAATTCCGTTCATATGCGTTTACCAACCTTTCCGGTCGTTTCCGGGTCAGATCAAGCGCCCAGATTCAGGTTCAGCAGCACCAGGAAGGATGCCAGCAGGGACAGAATGGCGTAGAACTCAACGGTGATGCACAGGATGATTCCCTTGGCCCAGTCGTTGGGACGCTTGGCCATCAGATTGATAGCGGTAGCGGCCACGCGACCCTGGGCGGGAGCGGAGATGCCGCCACCGATGGCGATAGGCAGACAGGCAGCGGCCACGCGCAGACCTTCTGCGATGGTCAGGTCGGCGGCGGTGCCGGAGAACACACCCATCTGCAGCAGGGCAAAGAACCAAACCACCAGACCGTACAAGCCTTGAGTGCCGGGGATGACCTGAAGGATCATAACCTTACCGAAAGCAGAGGGATCTTCGCAAAGAAGCGCGTTGCCGGCTTCACCGGCGATGCCGCAGCCGCGGGCAGAACCGGCACCACACAGACAGGCAGCCAGACCGGCGCCCAAGAAACCGATGGCAAGACCACCGAAATCAGCAAAGAAATTCATAGTTAATCCTCCTTAATATCTACATATTTTGTGTTGTAATTGAGGGGCTTGAAGGGGCGGCCGCCCTCGCGGTACCATTTGCCGAAGAATTCCAAAAACTGCAGGCGCATAGTATGCACGAAGCAGCCAATCAGGTTCAGAGCGAAGTTCAGCAAATGGCCGATGATTGCTACGGGAATGAAGAGCAGGATACCGCCCAAAGCACCAAGTTGATTGAACACACTTGCGATGACCGAGCCGGCCAGCATCAGTGCCATCAGACGGGAGTAGGAAAGAATATCACCGAGGTAGCCGGTCAGGCCGTTGTAAACGGCGCCAAAGATACCGGTGATACGGCCGAAGCCCTTGCCCTGCAGGAAGGCCGAGATCACCATAATGGCGATGCCCACGTACAGCAGGACGTTGTTCTTCGCAAGGATCATTACGGCGATGCCGGCGAAGATGCACCACCAGGAAAGGTCGGACACCGCGGCCAGCCAGTTCTTGTCCCTGATGTTCAGGTAGGTGGCGATACCCACGCCGAGGGCCAGATGGATCACACCCAAAATCATGGCCAGGATCAGAACGTACAGGGGGTTGTTGCCCTCAAGCAGGTTCAGGGGCAGGTCAATGGCAATGCTGTCGCCGATGCGGATGGTGCCCAGATAGGGAACCAGGTTCCACTCCCTGCCGAAGATGTTGCCCACTACGCTGACGGCGTCACCAAAGAAACCGCCGGTCAGGAATCCGATGACAAAGGTGCTGATACCGCACTGCAGCAACAGACCCAGCATATTTTTCATAGTGCCCTTGGGCTTGAGCAGCTTTTGGCCCAGCAGGCCTGCCAGAAACATGATCAGGCCGTACGCCATATCGGCAAACATAATACCGAAGAACAGGGCGAAGAAGGGCATCACGAAGGGGTTGGGATCCAGACCGTTGTACGCCGGGAGGCTGTACATTTCGGTAATGACATTATAGGGAGCGGTCAGCCTGTTGTTTTTGAGTTGGACAGGTACCTGCTCATACTCCTCGGGAGCAGGCTCCTGTGTTTCCCATGCGCAGGTGAAACCGCCCAGGATCCCGGCCAGTTCCTCCTCGGCACTGGCGGGCAGCCATCCCTGAAGATAAAAGGTGCTTTCGGTACCCAGCAGACGGCCGGCAGCCTCTTCCCGGGCAATTTCCTGAACCGACCGGTCTACGCACAGAAGTAGGGTGTCCCGTGCGGGAGCAAAGGACGCGGCATATTGTTTGGCCTCGTCCAGCTTGTTGGCCAGCTCATGCAGCTGCAGATCCAGCAGGCGGTCGTTTTCGGCGGCGGTGCCACTCCACCCGCGTGCACTGGCGCGAGCAAAGCCGAAGGGGCGCATAGCATCCACGCAGGCGGTTTCCTCCGAGGGATGGCACACCAGCAGGAAATAGTGCAGGTCCTGGTCGGCACTGGAATAAAACAGCTCACTCATTTCGGCCGCAGCAGCAACAGCGGCTTCCATAGCGACGTAATCCGCTCTGGCAGGAATGGTGCCAAACACGGCGCTGACCACCTTACTTCCTGTAAAATCCAAGGGAACATCCAGAGGAAGCCAGGGGGCCAGAGCGGCCTTCTGTGCCTGCAGTTTGCCCAGCTCGGCGGTCATAGAGGAGATACTGCGTTCGGTGTCCAGAAGGACGCGGGCGGTTTCTATGCCACCGCTGTAAGAGGTCTCGTTAAAAAAGTCACCTTCGCTGAGCGTCGGACGGGTCTTGAACAGACCGGTTTTCGGCGGAGCGTATTTTTTAAGAATCACCAGAGCGTTGTTGAAAAGGGAGTTTCTCTCCTTGGCACAGGAAAGCCCGTGTCCGTCGAACTTAACCAGCGAGGCCCAGTCCGGGTTTTCGGGATCCGGATCCGGCTCGCTGATCTCAACACAGCCCTGCTTCTGAAGCAAACGAAACAGCCGGTCCCGGTCCGAGCGCAGGCCAAGCAGCCGCAGCCGCTTCATTTTGACAATGGACATATCAGCTGTTCACAACCCTTCTGACAATCAAAGCGGCAGCTTCGTCAAGCTTGATTTCCGCGGCGCTGCAAAGAGCGGCACAGTCTGCTTTGGATTGGGATGCAAGCTCCTCTGCGCGACGGGCGGCGCGTTCTTCGGCTTGTAGCATGATCTGCTTAACGTGCGCGTTGGCGGTAGCAACGGTGCTACGAAGAGCTTCTTCTCCGGCGAGATGAGCGTCCGCAATGATTTTCTTGGCGGAGTCAGCGGCATCAGCTTTGCGCTGTTTGGCGGCGGCCTCGGCTTGAGTTACCTGTCGGATGGCTTCCAATGACATATTGTCACCCTCTTTCTTTCGTATTTAAATAGGGCTATATGTGCGTTTTTGATGTTGTAATTCTCACAACGAGGACTCGTCTATTATTTATGATGTTTCCGACGGCCAGGTTTATACTTGAGGAAAGAAATATCTCTCTGCGGGAGAAGAGATTTTCGTGGACAAGCGAGGGCGCCGCAAAGCAGATGATGGTAGAACGGGTAAACAAAGACCACCATGGCCGTGGTCAGATTTGCTATGTTATTGAGTTTAGTCACAATTTTAAATTCTTCCTGCGACAATCTGTAATACGTGTGGAAGTTGTCAGTGCTCATCCAAGGGGAACAAGGCCCCGGTTTCGTTCTGGATCCACAGCCGGTCGAACAATGCCAGATTGTCCGGAGTCTGGCCGGTCAGAGTGTCAGTGCCGTCCATGGCGGACTGAGTGGTGACCACCGAAAGTCTTACGTCGTATTCTGCCAGCGCCGAGGTGGCTTTAGTATAAAAATTACCGATGACGGTAGAAAATTGAGCAGGATTATAGGCGTCGCCGTAACGGATGTAGCCCAGATTGCCCTCGCTGGGATAGCCGGCGTTGTCCAACAGGATTTCATCAAAGCCCAGTTGGGCCAATTCCACGCAGATTCCAATCAGATAATCCTGCACTGTGGGGTTGGTGGGGGATATCCACATCAAGGTGTCCGGACCGGTCCAGCGATAACCGCTGTTCGTACGAATGGGGAAAGAGTCGTCATACAGGAATATGTACGCGTCCTTGAAACAGGACACGCGAGCTACGGTATAAAGATTCTCGGTTTCGTTCATTCGGGCAATGGACGCGTTTAAACCGGGGGTCTGGGGATTGTACACTGCTTGTGCGATGGGGTAGGTGGCGGAGGTAAAGTTCAGGTCTGTCACATCGGTTTTCATATCAAACAGCGCGCAATCGCCTTCGGCGCCGGTGACCTGGGACAGAGCGCTGCCATCGATCAAAGCAGAGGGGGGTAACACCACGGGATGTGTGGCTTTAGGCTCCGGGGTGGGGGTGGGCTCCGGTGTGGGAGTGGGTGTAGGGATCACAGCGGGAGGGGTGCTTTGTGCGAAGGGATCGGGGGAAGGCTCAGCCTCCTCCTGCTGCAGGAAAGGAATTTCCAGACGCACTCCATCGGCGGAAATGACAAGAAACTGCTGCAGCCAAAGCACGGCGGCGGCACCGAGAATCACGACGATCAAAAGAATGATCGCCAGAATTTTAAGCACATTTTTGAATGATGAACGGCCGCGGTAAGAGCCGTAGCCTCGATTGGTGGTGCGCATTGCATACACTTCCTCGGTTAAAAGTAACACATTATATCATATTATTTGCGAAAATAATAGCATTTTTCAGGGAAACTGAAAAATAATTCCACAGAATTTGTTAATAATGACGAATGAATAAATATTGCATTTTGCGTGAATACGATGTAAAATTATGCACACCAAAGGAAATTGAGCAAATTTAAATTTATGATATAGGAGAGAATGAACATGAAAAAGATTATTGCTTTGATTATGGCTGCAGCTATGATGCTCTGCCTGCTGGCCGGTTGCGGCGGCAAGAATGACGGCGAGAACACTTACAATACAATTACCCCCGGTGTTCTTACTGTGGCTACCAGCCCCGACTATGCACCTTATGAGTTCTATGCAATTGGTGAAGATGGCACTGCCGAGTTGGCTGGTTTTGACATTGATCTCATCAAGTACATCGCCGACTATCTGGATATGGAGCTGGAGATCATCCCCATGGACTTCGACGGTGTTCTGTTAGAGCTGGCAAACGGTTCTGTGGATCTGGGTGTCGCTGGAATTTCTCCTGATCCCGATCGTGCCGATAGCATGGATTTTTCCGATATCTACTATGAGGGCGGTCAGGCATTTATCACCGTAAAGGATAAGGCTGATATGTTTACCGATCTGGCCTCTGCCAACAATCCTGACATCTCGGTGGGCGCTCAGAACGGCACCATCCAGATGGATCTGGCTCAGCAGTACAGCGCCGATGCCGACATCGTCACTCTGACCAAGGCTACTGACATCATCGCTGAGCTGGTTTCCGGCAAGCTGGACGGCGGCTATGTGGAATGGGATGTGGCGGTTGCCTATCAGGCCAATTACCCCGAGCTGCACATTGTCTGTGAAGTTCCTTACGAAGTGGAAGGCAATGCTGTTGGCGTGGTCAAGGGCAACGATGCCCTGCTGGCCGCTGTCAATGAGGCCATTGCTGCCTGTATCGAGGACGGCTCCTTCTCCCAGTTTGTAGCAACTGCACTGGAGGAAGCTTCCGGTGATATCTACGAGGGCTTGATTGAGGAATAACCTCATTAACTAATTATTGAAGAGTATCAGGATTCCTCCCCGGCATGTGCTTGGGGAGGAATCCTGCGTGTAATCGGAAAGAAAGGAGCCGCCGTTTATGGGAGGCCTCATCAAAATATCCAACTTTTCCAAGCTAGTGCCTTACGCTGGAATGTTCGGGCAAGGTCTTGCTATTACGATTATGCTCGCTGTGGGCACCGTGGTGGTTGGTTTTGTTCTGGGCATTATTCTGGCGCTGATGCGCATGACCGATATTCGTCCATTCCGCTCTTTGGGTTTGGATAAGGATGGACATCTGCGAGGAGAAGGTTTTCTTACCACACTGAGCAAGTTTAACCCTGTTTCCTTTATCGCGACAGCTTATGTGGAGATTTTGCGCTCCACCCCAGTGATTGTGCAGATCGCCGTAATCTATTACGGTATCTTTGGCCTTATAGACTTGCCGACCTTCTCCCTGTTTGGAATCACCAAGTTCCACCGCTTCTTTCCCGGTGTGGTGGCTTTGGGCATGAATTCGGGTGCTTATCTGTGCGAGATTATCCGTTCCGGCATTCAGTCTATTGACGGAGGACAAGCCGAAGCTGCCCGTTCTCTCGGTTTGAGTCAAGGAAAGACGCTGCGTTATGTTGTTATCCCTCAGGCCATCCGTAACATTCTCCCGGCCATTGCCAACGAGTTCGTAGTTATTATCAAGGAGTCGGCTGTTACCTATACGATTGGTGTACAGGACATCATGGCCGTAGTCCAGTCCGTCAAGGGTGCCACCTATCTGATTATGGAGCCGTTGTTGGTAGCTACCGGCCTTTATTTCTGCCTGTGCTTCCCCACTTCCAAGCTGATCGCCTATTTCGAAAGGAGAATGAGCCGTGGCAACAAGCGATAATGTTCTCATTCAAGTGAATGGGCTGAAAAAGTATTACAACAAGGGCGCTATTAAGGCCTTGGACGGAGTCACTGCCGAAATCCGCAAAGGTGAGGTAGTGGTTGTTATCGGTCCGTCCGGCTCAGGTAAATCTACTTTTTTGCGCAGTTTGAATTTGATGGAAGAACCCACCTCCGGAGAGATTATCTTTCATGGTGTAGATATCACAAAAAAGAAAATCCCCAATGAAAAAGGGAAAATGGTTAAGCTGAACATTGATGAGCATCGCCAAAAGATGGGTATGGTATTCCAGCACTTCAACCTGTTCCCGCACATGACCATTCTGGACAATATGACCCTTGCTCCGATCCAGGTCAGGGGAGTGACAAAGGAAGAGGCAGAGAAACAGGCCTTGGCTTTGCTGGAACGTGTTGGGCTGGCCGACCGTGCGGATGCCTATCCCATTCAGCTCTCGGGTGGTCAGAAACAGCGTGTTGCCATCGTGCGTGCTCTATGTATGGAGCCCGAAGTGATGCTCTTTGACGAGCCTACCTCCGCCTTGGATCCCGAAATGGTGGGTGAAGTTTTGGAGGTTATGAAGGAACTGGCTCACGAGGGCATGACCATGGTGGTGGTGACCCACGAAATGGGCTTTGCCAAAGAGGTGGGAGACCGGGTGATCTTCATGGCAGACGGCAAGATTGTGGAAGAGAACACTCCAGAGGAGTTTTTTGCTAACCCCCAGGAAGAGCGTACCAAGGAATTTCTGTCCAAGATTTTGTAAAATAGAGCTGTTGCAGAATTCTAAACTCTGCAACAGCTCTATTCTTGTTTAGCCCGTTATGCAACGAGCACATCAGCAATATGTCTGTTTCTGCGTGATTCATGTCTGTAAAGGTTTTAGAGTATAATAAGGCGACACTCTTGACAACATCACGATACCGTGATATTCTAGTGGTGAGAAAGAAAGAATGATTGCTATGCCAGTATTAGCAAGGTTTTACGGTATTATTATCAGAATGTATTTCCTGCAGAGTGAGCATAATCCGCCTCATATCCACGCAATATATGATGAGGATGTTGCTGCCACTGACTTCGTGACAGGAGAGATGATTGAGGGTCATCTTCCAGCCAAAGCGCTTGCATTAGTACGCGAGTGGATTTCGATTCATAAAGACGCATTGCAAGAAATGTGGAACACGCAGGAGTTCAAGAAATTGCCGCCCTTAGAGTAAGGAGATCCAATATGTTTCACAAAGTAAAAAGTGTTGCACCTCTTCCCAACTTCACACTGAGTGTGCAGTTCAGTGAAGGAGTTACCAAGCTGTACGACTTAAAGCCACTGTTTGAGAGAATTCCTGCATTCCTGTATCTGAATGAAAATCCGGCAGAATACGATTGCGTTTCCGTCGATGTCGGAGGCTACGGTATAGTTTGGAACGATGACCTGGATTTGTCCTGTGATGAGCTTTGGGAAAACGGTACTGTAGTAGAGACCCCCTTTGACGGCCTCATGGCCTTTAGTGATGCCACTGAACTATGGGGGCTAAACGAAAGCACATTGCGAAAAGCCATCTCCTATGGAAAACTGGTAAATGGCGTTGATGTGTGCAAATTCGGAAAACAGTGGGTGGTTTCTATTGACGCTATGGAGCGTGAATATGGAGTTATTGCTAGATAAATCTAAGCATATTTGCACGAAATGAGATGTTCCCGGTTTGATATAATTAAATCTAACAAAACACCGCATTTAGGAACCAAAAGGGACTCCTAAATGCGGTGTTTTTGCTCATTTGTAAATGAGCCGGTTCATATTACTTCTTGAACAGACCCTTCAGTGCGCCGGCGGCATCGGCGAGCTTGTCGGCGGTCAGCTTGGCTTTCACGCCGTCGATGATCTTCTCGATGATGTCGTCGGGCAGATCCACATCCAGCAGCTTCTCTACGGCCTTGGTGGGCTCGCTTTGAAACAGCTTTTGCAGTTCCTTGTCTTTGGAGATCTTTTCTACCAGTTCCTCAATTTTTTCCTTGATGTCCATAAGACGCCTCCTTGTATTTGATGAATTGATTTTATCAATGATGTGGTCTTTGAACAAGAAAAAGTACAGCGGTCCGGAATTTCCCGAACCGCTGTTTGGTCTTGATTAATATGCAACGCCCCAGATAACCATCTGCTTGGCGTCCTTGCCGCAGCAGGCGCACTTATCGCTGAGAGATTCCTGCTCAAAGGGGATACAGCGGGAGGAAACTCCGGCCTCTTCCTTCATTTTCAACTCGCACTCCAAATCGCCGCACCACATGGCCTTGGCAAAACCGCCGCGCTGGGCCATCTTTTCCTTGACCTCGTCCAAAGACAGGCAGGGATAGGTGTTGTCCTCCAGATTCTTCTTGGCTTTGGCATACAGACCGTCGTGAATGGCATCCAAAGTTTGTGCCACGGTTTCTTCAATGCCGTCCAAGGAGACGAAAAGTTTTTCGCCGTTGTCGCGGCGTACCAGCACGCACTGGTTCTTCTCGATGTCCTTGGGGCCCAGTTCCAGACGCAGGGGCACACCCTTCATCTCGTACTCGGCGTACTTCCAGCCGGGGGCATGGTCAGAATCGTCCATCTTCACCCGGAAACCGGCCTGCTTCAGTCGCTCCATAACGGCGCGGTTGGCATCAACGACGCCCTCTTTGTGCTGGGCTACGGGGATGACAATGACCTGTGTGGGGGCGATACGGGGAGGCAGAACCAGACCGTTGTTGTCACCGTGGGTCATAATGATGCCGCCGATCATACGGGTGGACACGCCCCAGCTGGTCTGATGGGGATAGTGAGGCTGGTTGTCCTTTCCGGTGTAGGTGATTTCAAAGGCACGGGCAAAGCCGTCACCAAAGTAGTGGGAGGTACCCGACTGCAGAGCCTTCTTGTCGTGCATCATGCACTCCACGGTGTAGGTCTCCTCAGCGCCGTTGAACTTCTCCTTATCGGTCTTCCGGCCCTTGAGCACGGGCATGGCCAGCACGTTCTCCAGGAAGTCAGCATAGATGTTGAGCATCTGGTGAGTCTCGGTGCGGGCCTCTTCCTCGGTGGCGTGCATGGTGTGACCTTCCTGCCACAGGAACTCACGGTGGCGCAGGAAAGGACGGGAAGTCTTCTCCCAACGCAGAACACTGCACCACTGGTTGTACAGCTTGGGCAGGTCACGGTGGGAGTGGATGATGTTCTTGAAGTGCTCACAAAACAGCGTCTCAGAGGTGGGACGGATGCAATAACGCTCCTCCAGCTTGTCGCTGCCGCCGTAGGTGACCCATGCGCATTCGGGGGCGAAGCCTTCCACGTGGTCCTTCTCCTTCTGGAGCAGAGACTCGGGGATCAGCATGGGCATCGCCACGTTTTCATGGCCGGTGGCCTTGAACTGAGCATCCAGCTCTTTCTGGATGTTCTCCCAGATGGCGTAGCCGTAGGGACGGTAAATGAACATACCCTTGATGGAGGAATAGTCGATCAGCTCGGCCTTCTTGCACACGTCGGTGAACCACTGCGCAAAATCGACCTCCATATCGGTAATTTGCTCTACCTGCTTTTTCTCTTGTGCCATAGTATCAAATCCTTATATATAGTAATGTGAAATCGTAGCATATATTTTATGACGGGAACGCAGAAAAGTCAAGGTTTTGGAAATACTATCCCTCAAAGGAGTGGGTATCATGCGGCTGGTGGGCGTATGGGAACAGGACGAGGGTCTTTGCGAAACACTAAAAAAAGATCTGAACCGGAATGGCAGCGGCGAGCGTACCGCTCTGCTGCGGGGCAGACATCCCGCCGAACTGGCCATGGGGACACTGGATCTTCTTGTGATCTCCCCCAGGGCCACCGGCTGGGCCGGGGCGGCCAGCGTCAATTGCCGGCTGGTACTGCTTCCCGGCAGCGCGGCACCCATGGCCCGGGGTCTTCATGTGGAAGGAGCGGTCAGCTATGGCACCGGTTCAAAAGACACCATCACGCTGTCCAGTCTGGAGGGGAACAGAATCTGCCTTGCCATTCAGCGGGAACTGGTGACGGTAAAGGGCGGCATTGTGGAGCGGCAGGAACTGGTACTCCCCTACCCGGCCGGACAGGAGACTCCCGACCGGTTCATGGCCCGGGTGGGCGCGCTGCTCCTGCTGGGAGCGGAGGCCGAACAACTGCCCCGTATCGGATGAAAAACCGCCCGACGCGTATTCGTCGGGCGGTGGGAAGTACATGAATTATTCGGCGGAGATCAGATAGTAATACACGGGCTGACCGCCGGGCAGAAGGGACACTTCGGCGTTGGGGCAGGCGGTCTGGAAGACCTCCAGCGCCACCTGAGCCTGTTCCTCGGTCACGTCCTCGCCGTAGAAAATGGTGATAAACTCAGCCTGCTGCTGGGTATCGTCCTGAGCCAGTCTGGTCAGCAGCGCGTTCAAATCAGCATCGGTGCCAAACAGCTTATGCTCGACCAGCGCCATATAGTCACCCTGCGTGATCGCAAAGCCGTCGAAATCGGAATCACGGGCAGCGTAGGTGATCTCGCTGGTGTGGACGCGGCTGATGGCCTCCTGCATGGCGGCGGTGTTGTCTGCCTCCTCGGCATCGGGGTCGGCACAGAGCAGAGCAGAGATTCCCTGAGGCACCGTTTTGGTGGGCAGAACGACCACCTGCTTGTTGGGGTCCAGTTCCTTCAGACCGACGCACTGCTGGGCGGCCATAATGATATTGCCGTTGTTGGGCAGAACGTAGACGATCTCGGCGGGGGTGCGATTGATCTCACGCAGAATATCGTCGGTGGAGGGGTTCATGGTCTGACCGCCCGAAATGACGCCGTCACAGCCCAGATCGCGGAAGACGTTGGTCAGTCCTTCACCGGCGCAGACAGCCACGTAGCCGTACTTCTTCTCGGGGGCGGCAAATTCAGGCTCGGCAGGAGCGGGAACAATGTGGTCGTCGTCTTCCACGTCCAGATCGTCGGCACTGTGGGTCTTGCGCCCGGCGGCCATATCCTCGTACTGGGTACGCATATTCTCGATCTTGGCCAACTCCAGCGTGCCGTACTTCTGGGCCTCGGTCAGGGCGGCGCCGGGGATGTCGGTATGGACGTGGACCTTAAAGGCCTCGTCATCCTCGCCAATGACCAGACTGTCGCCGATGCTGTCCAGATAGCTGGGCAGGGTTACCAGAGACTTGTCCACCGTCTTGCGCTCAATGAACACGGTATCGAAGGTGAAGGTAATATCTTCGTCAGTCAAAGCCGCAAAGTCTGCCTTGTCCTGAACGGCAGTATCCTCGCCCCCCTCAGGCATAGGCTCACCGCGCAGTTCGTCCAGCATACCCTGCAGAATGACCAGGAAACCCTTGCCGCCGGCATCCACTACGCCGGCTTTTTTCAGTACGGGGTTCTGGTTGGTGGTATCGGCCAGGGCAATGTGGCCTTCCTCAATGGCGGCCTGCAGGACGTATTCCACGCTGTTGTTCTCGCCGGCAGCCTCCACGGCGCGGCGGGCAGCCAGACGGGAAACCGTCAGGATCGTGCCCTCGGCGGGCTTCATGACGGCCTTGTAGGCGTTGCCCACGCCCTCGGTCAAAGCGGCGGCAAAGGCGGTACCGTCGGCAGTCTCCTTCTCCTTCAGGGACTTGGCGATGCCGCGGAACAGCAGGGACAGAATGACGCCGGAATTGCCGCGTGCGCCACGCAGCAGAGCAGATGCGTTGGCCGAAGCGGCAGCGCCCACCGATTCGGGGCCTCTCTTTTTCAGTTCGGTTGCGGCAGTGCCGATGGTCAGGCCCATATTGGTGCCGGTATCGCCGTCGGGGACGGGAAATACGTTCAAATCATTGATGGTCTGTTTCTCCGCGTTCAGGGCGGCAGATGCATGAATGATCATGCGCTGAAACAAACCGCCGTCGATAATCTCGATCATGTCTTCTTTCTCCTTCATGGTCTTGGATAGGCAATGGTCTTGGTTATCCGATCACCATGGAATCGATGCAGACGTTGACGTTTTTGACCTCAACGCCGGTGATGCGGTTTACATTATAGCGCACTTCGCTCATAATGGAACGGCTGACGGCCATCAGATTGACGCCGTTGTCCACAATAATATGCAGTTCGATGGAGACGCTTCCATCCTCGTTATAGCTGACCTTAACACCCTTGGCCATGGATTCCCGGCGCAGCAGATGCACCAGTCCGTCGGCCTTGGAGCGCACAGCCATGCCCTTCACGCCGTAGCAGTTGGTGGCAGCAGCGCCGGTAATGGTGGTGAACACATCGCTGTTGATGATCACGTCACCTTTTTCAGTGTGCAGTTTCATAATTGAACCTCCCTTTCATGGGGGAATTGCGTATTAGGACAGCTTATTTTATTCTATTTTCAAAGAAAATACAAGTTAAATATTTGTTAAGTGATTGTAATCCGTCCAAAAATCGTGTACAATATGAAATATCTCAAGGATTCTGAGGAGGTAAAGCAATATGAAAACCGCCCGTTTCGTGCTGAAAATCGTTGCCGCTGCTCTGGCTCTGGCCGCAGCCGTTTGTTGTGTGATCGCATTCTGGGACAAGATCGAGAACGCATTTTACTGCCTGAAGGCCAAGGTGAACAAGATCGAATGCTCCTGCGGCGAGTGCGAAGACTACGTCGACTGGGACGCCGAGTAAGGCAAAACCGCATACCTGTTCCAAACCCGTTCCGGAAAATCCGGAGCGGGTTTTTCTTTTGTTCCACGGCACCTTTGAAGACCTTTTTCATAAGATGAAGGGAAAGGAGGTGTCCGTCCTTGGCATTTTCGGATACCGAGCTTCTGGCCCGGCTGGTCCAGTGCGAAGCCGGAGGCGAAGGAGACAACGGCATGCGGGCGGTAGCCTGTGTGGTCATGAACCGGGTGACCGTGGACTATGGGGAGTACGGACGGCTGCTGACAGTACGGGAGGTGGTGTTCCAACCCCGGCAGTTCGTCTGTGCCATGGAGACGGTGGGCGGCGAATACAACCCCCAGAACATTTACAATATGCGCCCCGAGGCCGAGCATTACGCCATCGCTGAATGGGCCATATCCGGTCAGCGTCTGCAGGGGCTGGGGTTTGCCCTTTGGTTTTTCAACCCCTTCTCCCCCAGCTGCCGAAACAATTTCCCCTCCCGCGTGGGGGAATTCGCCCTGCGCATCGGGGACCACTGCTTTTACAACCCCACCGATTATTACGCCGATACATAGTGCATTTGTTTGGGAAAGGAGACCATCATGCCGCAGTTTTATCCCGACGGCCCCACCACCGTCACACTCAACGCCATTCAGGAAAACGGGAGCATCAACACACCGCCCACCGAGGATTTCAACACCCCCGCCCTGCAGGGCTCCATGCAGCAGATCCTGTCGGAAAATCTGGGCAAATTCGTCATTGCCGACTTTCTCATCGGGGTCTCCACCATCGTGCGCCGGGTGGGCATCATCTACTCGGTGGGGCGGGGGTACGTCACCCTGTATCTGGAGCAGTACAAAGCCTTTGAGGTGTGCGATATCTTTTCCCTGAAGTTCGTCACCTTCTTCCCGCCGGGGAGCGAGCCCTCCATCGACGACCTGAACCGCGGCCTTGCCAACAGCGGCATTCTGGTACCCGGCGGGTTTGAGCGGGCCTTCGGCAGCGGGAATTACACCGGCGCCGGCATCGGTCTGGGCACCATGGGGCAGAATGCAGCCGGCGGCAATCCGTCCATGAATATGAACTCCGGAAACTCCACCATGACCTCCGGTATGGGGGCACGCACGGGTGGCGGAGGTAACACGGCCTCCATGGGCTGCCGTACCCTGGGGCAGCGATAGCACAAAAAGGGGGGCGCGGATTACCGCGGCGCCCTTGGGCAGATATAAACTTATTCGGCCTCGTAGAACTTGACCAGCTTGGTCAGGTGCTCGTAGCGGGCCTTGGCCGACTCTTCGTTCTTGACGAACAG
Organism: Oscillospiraceae bacterium; assembly: GCA_045595865.1. Classification (GTDB taxonomy): domain Bacteria; phylum Bacillota; class Clostridia; order Oscillospirales; family Oscillospiraceae; genus JAJPXI01. Next base: position 528 of record JAZOBG010000193.1, on the reverse strand, counting down.
CTCCTGTGCGCGCTCGGGGAAGGAGCGGGTCAGGGCGGAATAGCGGGCCTCGTTCATCAGGAACTCCTGATAACCGCCGGCGGGAGCCTTGGAATCCAGGGTGAAGGGGTTCTTGCCCTGCTCCTTGGCAGCGGGATTGTAGCGGAACAGGTTCCAGTAGCCGCACTCGACGGCCTTCTTCATCTCGCTCTGGCTGTTGCTCATGCCGCCCTTGATGGAGTGCATCTCGCAGGGGGAGTAAGCGATGATGAGGGAGGGGCCGGGATAGGCCTCGGCCTCCTGAATGGCCTTGAGGGTCTGGGCGGGGTTGGCTCCCATGGCGATCTGAGCCACGTAGACGTAGCCGTACTGCATGGCGATCTCGGACAGGGACTTCTTTGCGATGGCCTTGCCGGCTGCGGCAAACTGAGCCACCTGACCGATGTTGGTGGACTTGGAGGCCTGACCGCCGGTGTTGGAGTAGACCTCGGTGTCAAAGACGAAGATGTTGATGTCCTCGCCGGAAGCCAGCACGTGGTCCACACCGCC
>JAZOBG010000192.1:0-3275 GCA_045595865.1 Oscillospiraceae bacterium | reverse complement strand
TCCAACGCCCGCTCAATGGTCAATTCCGGGTCGATGGTTTCTTCAATCCGTTCTCTGCCAACCTGTGCCAGCCACATTTTGAAAGGTTCAGCCTTGGGGGATGGGATGGACTGAATGATGCGGAGAAGCTGTTCGGTATCGACCACATCGGTCAGACGCTTTTTGCCATCGGCGGCGGTCATTTTGAACTGCTTACAATCTGTAAGCAGTTCACTTGCCCCTTCCTCATTGAGCCGCTTTTTCAAGACAGCCCAATAGGTGCTGGCGTGCCGAGCGTCAGGTTGATCGGTCAGTACGCCCACCACATCTACGATGGAAAAATACCATTCTTCCTTTTCTTCGTCCCATGCAGTACGGATCCGCTTATCCTCAAACAGTTGGATCTTATCATTTGAACTCATGTCGATCCCTCCTGATGATCAGGTTTTTATTTATTATAGCACAACAGCAAAAATCGAACAAGCGTTTCTCTCGCAAAATATAAAACACCGCCAGCAAAAACTGGCGGTGTTGGTGGAGGTGATCCGGAACCGACGGCCTCACAGTCCGGATAAAATGATGATACTGGACAAGACGGGTGCGGCCTTTGGGATGCCAAGGAAAGCCATCGGACCTTTTTGCGCTCTGACTGCCGATGATTGGTTTCAGCCTTTTACCAATCGTCTTCCAAGCCGTTTTCCCGAACAAAATGGTCAAACTGCCATTCGGGACCATCAAATAACAACTGCAACAAAGCTTCCTGCAATTCGCTCTTTTTCATGTGCCACACATAGTGACACACTTTGTCGGTAAGTTCGTCCTGCCGTTTTTCCTCTTCCTCCTGATAGGCCATTGCTTCTGCATAGAACTTATCAGCTTCCTCGGGAAGAACAGTAAAGTATGCTGCAACAATGTGTTTGCAGATAATTCTTTTCCCATCCGCGTGAGGGCAGTTGCATTTTGATTTTCTTGGATGGTCAATGTGAAGTTCGACAGAATAAGGTTCACTTGAATTGCCCGAAACTTTTGCAGTGAATATCTTCGCCTCGGTTTCTTTAAGGTTTGCAACCTTCTTCTCTTTGTAATAATCATAACCTCGCCAAACGGATGCTCCGCTGGCACATTCAAGGAGTCCCATTCCGTCACCTCACATATCTTTCTCTCACCGGCGGTGAAAGTTACTCTTCTTCGTCCGCGCCGCTTTCCAGTGCGAGTTCAGTCAACTCACGCAGCTTATTCTGCAGCACTTCCTTGTCAGGCAGGCAAAGAGTATAATCAGAAACCAGCGTGGGAGACATACTGCGGCTCAGTGCGTATTCGACAACCGCGTCATCCTTGGCAGCACACAGAATCACACCGACGCTGGGATTTTCATTGGGTTTTCTCACATCACGGTCAAGGGCTTCCAGATAGAAGTTGATCTGTCCAATATGCTCGGGCTTGAACTTTCCGATTTTTAATTCTACCGGAACAAGGCAGGACAACGCTCGATTATAGAACAGAAGATCAATGTAGAAATCCTGTCCACCGACCTGTACACGATACTCTTCACCGATGAAACTGAAATCCTTGCCGAATTCAAGAATAAACTGTTTCAGATTGCCAATGATCGCTTTGCGAAGGTTTTTCTCAGAGAACTGCTCCGGCAGATCAAGAAACTCCAGAACATAGGTATCCAGAATGCTACCCCGCACATTTTGAGGAACCGACTCAGGTACCAACTTCTGAGAAGAGAGCATATACCGCTCATAGTATGCACTGTCCATCTGGCGCTCCAGTTCACGCTTCGAATAGTGTTCCTTTGCGCACAGCGTCATGTAAAAATGGCGTTCTTCTGCGGACTTGGATCCGGACATAATCAGCAAATGGTTTGTCCAACTGATTTGTGTCACCAGTGGTGTCACAAATTCATCGTCCTTATAAGTTTCGTAAAACTGCTTCATGCGGTATAAACCGCGGCGGTTAAACCCCTTAATACCGGGATTAGCCTGCGCAACAAACGAAGCCACTTCGTCGATTACCTTATCACCAAATCCGGAGTTGGCGCAGAGGGCAGAAAGGTATTCGCCAACGCTCCAGTACATCTGGATCAACTCGGCGTTGACAGCTTTCAAAGCGCGAGTACGCGCATTGTCAATAATAGAGATAATCTCGTCAAACTGTCCCATCTGAGGAACTAAATCTTTGCTCATTCTTTCACCTCCCCAAGCATTTGGATCAATGTCTGTTTCAATTTTGCGTTCATAGGAGAATTGGGATCGAAGCACATTTCTACGAAGTTAGCCATGTCAGCAGGATAGCCGTTCTTCGGTTTGTACTCGTATAGCTTTCCTTGCGGATTGTCTGTGCGGCCAAAGATGTAATCAAGAGATACATCGAAGTAATCAGCGATCCGAACAAGCAGATCAAGCGGCGGCGATGCTTCGCCCTTTTCGTAGCGGACAACGCTGGACTGTCCCAATTCAAATATCTGAGCGAATTTCATTTGCGAGTAATTCATGCTCTCACGCAGAGCACGAATCCGCTCTCCGCATACATTCATGGCAACACCTCCTTGTATAAATCATTATACACCGATATACGGATAATTTCAATCCATAATTAACATAACATGATTAAGCTTGACATTCTTTTTCAAAGAATTCCGGATTTAGGGGTGAAACATCCCACCTGCTCCTGCAATAATCATCAAGTTTATATGCGTTAGTATCCATAGCACAATCCTTCCCTTGTCACCATATTGTTTTTACCATTATATCCCAATTGCCGCCTTGTGTCAAAACAACAAAATTGACGCCACAACACGAATGGATTTTCTGGTTGCAAAAATTTTAAGCCGATTTATGCCGGTACTGGACAGGAGCGGTGCCAATCCAAAAGTCCAAGGCGGTGCTGGCTATCCCGGGTGGGGTTATTTCAGAAATTCCGCAAACTTTTTCATTTCATGCCGATCCTGCCTATCACAAACAAACACGCCTCATGGCCAGTAAAGCTTGACCATGAGGCGTCTTTCTGTAATTTCCCACAGGACGTGGGAATCGTTGGTGGAGGTGATCCGGAACCGACGGCCTCACAGTCCGGGTAAAATGACGATACTGGACAGGTCGGGTATGATCCTTGGGATGCCAAGGAAAGCCATCGGCCCGATCGTGTCATTCTGAGGAGCGGAGCGACGAAGCATCTTTCCCCAAGACCCTTCGCTTCGCTCAGGATGACAAAAAGTGACTCAGAAATGGTGCCATGCGCTGCGCCGACACCTACGATTTCTGAGTCACTTTTCGATTCTGCTTTTGTCC
>JAZOBG010000191.1:0-4781 GCA_045595865.1 Oscillospiraceae bacterium | reverse complement strand
TGCACGCTCCAGATTGTCGTAGACTGGCAGGAATGCGGCGGCGGTGTTGGCCTTGGAGTCGGCCCAGGCAGATTCTTTTTCCTTGGTGCTGCGCTTGCGGAAATTATCGTACTCGGCAGCCAGACGCAGATATTTGTCTTCGGCGGCGGCGAGAAGCTGCGCGGAATTATCCACTGCGGCTTCCGTCTCTTCGACGGTTTCCTCAACCTGCTCGGCTGCGGTGGTTTCTTCCACCACTTCGGTCTCGGGGACCGTGTTTTCGGCTTCTTTCTTCTTACCCATGGGAATTAGTCCTCCTCTTTGGAATTACCGGGGGGCAGTTCGTTCTGCCCGAACAGCTTGGACAGGCCGTCTGCCACATAGGACAGCTTGGCGGCCACCTTGCCGTAATCCATGCGGGTGGGGCCTACCACGCCGATGACGCCACGCAGACCGTCACCGATGTCGTAGCTTGCCAGCACCACGCTGGTATCTTTCAGCTCGTCGGCCACGTTTTCGGGGCCGATGAGGATCTTGGTGTTGTCGTCACCCATGACGGGAAGTGCAAGAGACTGCTTCATGGCCTGTTCTTGGTTCAGGTAGGTCATCAGCTTTTGTGCTTTGCCCACGTCCTGATATTCCGGGTGGTCCAGAATATGGCTGGTGCCGGCGGTATAGACCTGGCTGTTTTCCAGATCATCCAGCACTTCCATGGCGAAGGAGACCACCAGACTGATCAGGCCGTAGGAACTGCCGGCGGCGTGTTCGGCCACCCGCATCAGCTCGGGGGTCAGCTCATCCAGCGTTTTGTTGACGAAGGAGGAGTTGAGCAGAGTGGTCAGCAGCTGCAGCTGAGGTTCCGACAGGTCGGCGGGGACCCGGATCAGCTTGTTCTTGACCACATTGGTGTCGGTCATGGCTACCACGATGAAGGAGTTGACATCCACCAGGATCAGATCAAACCGGCGGACGGTTACCCGGCGGGCATTTCCTGCCAGTGCGAAGGCAGGGTAGTTGGTCAACTGAGATACCATGCGGCCTGCCTGATCGATGACCTTATCCAGTTCTTTCATTTTTAAATGAAGGGCTTCATTGATCTGGCGGGTCTCGTCCAGACTGAGACGCTGCTCTTCCATCAGCTCGTTGACATACAGTCGGTAGCCTTTGGGGGAGGGAATGCGGCCGGCTGAGGTGTGGGGTTGTTCCAGATAACCCAGCTCGGTCAGGTCAGCCAGATCGTTTCGAATGGTGGCGGAGGACACGTTCAGGCCGGCCAGATCCATCAGGGCCTTGGAGCCAACAGGTTCGGCAGTCTGGATGTAGTGTTCCACAACGGCGCGCAAAATTTTCTTTTTGCGATCGCTCAGTTCCATGAAAGGTCCTCCTTTGCAGGTGTTTAGCACTCACATTCTTTGAGTGCTAAACATAATGTATCACTACCCCGAAAAAAAGTCAATAGCTGTGGTTGTAAATTAAATGTGAACGGAAGAAAAAGAAGGATACTTTGGCACAAGGACGGTTTGAGCAATAAAAAAAGACGCCCTGCTTTGCAGAGCGCCTTTTTAACTGCTAAAAATCACACCAGGCTTGCGGACATGATAGCCAGAACCAGAGACAGAACCAGGAAGGCGATGGCCACCCACTTGGTGCTCTTGGCCAGCTTGGCGTCCCAGGTCTTAGCCTTGTTCTTGGACAGGAAGGTGTCAGCGCCGCCGGCGATGGCGCCGGACAGACCTGCGGTCTTGCCGGACTGCAGCATAATCACTGCGACCAGAATAATAGCCAGCAGAACCATGATGATGGAAATAATCAGCATCAGAATATTCATGAGAAGAATCGTTCCTTTCTAATGTACGCATTTTCAAGTGCCCTTTATCATACCACATCGAGAATCAAAAAACAAGTCCCAAATTTAATAAGAAATCAGCCCTCCGGCAGAAAGGCTGCCGGAGGGCTGATGTAACCTTAATTTTCCGCATAGCGGGACAAAAACTGGCGGGTGCGCTCCTCCCGGGGATTTTCAATGACCTGACGGGCATCGCCTTCCTCCACGATGATGCCGCCGTCCATGAAGATGACCCGGTCAGCCACGTCGCGGGCGAAGGCCATCTCATGGGTGACGATGACCATGGTGGTCTTCTGCTCGGCCAGACCGCGGATGACTTTCAGCACTTCGCCGGTCAGCTCGGGGTCCAGGGCGGAGGTGGGCTCGTCAAAGCAGAGAATGTCGGGTTTCAAAGCCAGAGCGCGGGCAATGGCTACACGCTGCTGCTGGCCGCCGGACAGTTGGTGGGGATAGTGGTCGGCACGGTCGCTGAGCCCCATCTGGGCCAGCAGCTCACGGCCGTGTTCTTCGATCTCGGTAAAGATATGCTTTTTGTTGGATTTGTAGTCCTCACGCTCTTTGGCCAGCAGCTTACCGGCCAGTGTGACATTTTCCAGTGCGGTGTACTGGGGGAACAGGTTGAAGGACTGGAACACCAGACCGAAGTGCAGGCGTTTCTTTCGCACTTCGCTTTCCTTCTGGGTCTCGGTGTCGGCGGCGTCGAAGATGGTCTTGCCTTCCACCAGAATTTTGCCGTGGTCGGGGGCCTCCAGAAAGTTCAGGCAGCGCAGCAGGGTGGTTTTGCCCGAACCGGAGGAGCCGATGATGGCCAGAGCCTGTCCCTGTTCCAGAGAAAAAGAGATGTCCTCCAATACCTTTGTGGTGCCGAAGTGCTTTTCGATGTGCTGTACTTCCAGAATTGCCAAGTTCGACACCTCCTTACCTGAAGTAGCTGAGCTTGCGCTCCAGCCAGTTGAACAGAATGGTCAGGATACCGACGAAGACCAGATAGAATACGCCGGTGTAGAACAGGGGCCAGGTGATTCCGTCCGATTTCATGAAGGACTCGCCGGCCTTGATCAACTCGGTGATGGCAATAATGCGGGCCAGTGAGGTGTCCTTTACCAGCGTGATGACCTCGTTGGAAATGGGGGGCAAAATGCGTTTGACCATCTGCAGCAGGGTGACCTTAAAGAAAATCTGGGTCTTGGTCATGCCCAGCACTTTTCCGGCCTCGCTTTGGCCCATGGGGACGCCTTCGATGCCGCCGCGAAAAATGACCGAGTAGTAACAGGCGTAGTTGATGACAAAGGCCACCACACAGGCCGTCATGCGGCCGCTTCCGAAGGCCCAGATGTTGTTGTCAAACCACATGCCCGGGCCGTAGAAAATTATGACCAACTGCAGCATCAGGGGTGTGCCGCGGATGATCCAGACAAAGATGTTGGTGATGGCGCTGATGGGACGCAGACCGGTCAGCCGTTCAAAAAAACGGCCGTTGAATCGGCTCAGAAAGCGGAAGGGCTGCCATTTGCTCATGGAGCCGAAGGAAATGATCAGTCCGAGCGGGAGTGAGAACAGCAAAGTCAGCGCAAACAACTCCACTGCGGTGCTCATACCCTCCAGCAGGGATTTGGTAACGGTCAAAAACATGAGTGAACTCTCCTAATTTATAAGGGTGCCAAAGGCAGAGGACAAAACTGCCCTCTGCCTTCTGAATATTGTTGAATTAACCCTTGGTCACGACCACCTGAGCGTTGTTGCAGTATGCGTTGGTACACTCGGTGGCAGCCAGCATCTCATCGGTCATGGTCATGCCATTCCACACCACGTCGATGGCCTTGGAGTCCAGCTCGAAGATCTTCTTGGTCCAGTCGATCTCAATAAACTCGATCTCAACGCCCAGCTTGTCGGCCACGATCTTGGCCATGTCGGCGTCAAAGCCGATCCACTCGCCGTTGTCGTCCTTGTAATCCATGGGGGCGAAATCGGTAATGCCGACCACCAGAGTACCCTTGCCCTGAATGTACTCTACGTCGCCGCCGACGGCGGGAGCGAAATCGGCGGGAGCGGGAGCGGGCTGCTCAACCAGAGCCTCCTGCACGCCGTAGGTCTTGGCAATTTCCTGCATGGTGCCGTCGGCGTAGGTCTCGGAGAAGACTTGGTTGATGTACTCGGCCAGATCGGAACCCTTGCGGCAGGCGGCGCCGTACAGCTCCTCGGTCAGCTTCTGGTCGGTGACCACCAGATCGGGGTAGCTGGTGCCTTCGCCCACCATGGCGCCGGCCATGAGCGAGTCGATGATGGCGGCGTCGGAGGTGCCGGCGTCCACTTCCATCAGAGCGGCGGACTGGGTTTCCACGCTGGTGATCTCAAAACCGTTTTCCTGTGCGGCGGCCTCACCGGCGGAGCCGGCTTCAACGGCGTAAACGGTGGTCTTATTCTTTTCACCGCAAGCGGTCATTGCGAGCACCATAACCAGTGCAAGCAGCAGAGCGATAATCTTTTTCATATCCATATCCTCCCAAAGGTAAACGATGTTGCGCTACCGCGGTAGCACTTTAGCATTTTACCACGATAAAGAAAAAAGTCAAGAGTAAAAGAGGAAAAAGTGGACATGAGGCATAATATGACTGGTTTTTCCTTGACAGGTAAAGGGAAATTCCGTATAATAGGTGGGTCCATCCGGGTGTGGCGAAGCTTGCTTAGCGGCCGTTGTGCCGTCAGGCACTTACAGCTGCTTAGTGCCGAAACAGCGTTTCGGCTGTATCGCGGTCGCGCGGCACATGGGGGACGAGACAACTCAAAATTTGGAGAAACACAAAATCTCCGGGTGTGGCGAAGCTTGGTATCGCGCTTGGTTCGGGTCCAAGAGGCCGTGGGTTCAAATCCCGCCACTCGGACCAAAGTCCCCCAGAGCCGTTTGGCTTTGGGGGATTTTGCATTTGCGTGAACGGGAGAACCCACGTCCTCTTGG
>JAZOBG010000190.1:0-18262 GCA_045595865.1 Oscillospiraceae bacterium | reverse complement strand
GCATTGTCGTAGCAATTTCCTCGTCTTGACATAGACGGAGTTATTCCGTATTCTTTAGTCAGGTCAAAGTATGCTTGAGAGGTGTACTGACTCCCTTGGTCGCTGTGGAGCTGCAACTCCGCAGCGACTTTCTTTTCCTTTTGCATAGCAAGCCGGATGGTGTCCAGTACAAGATTGACACTTTGACTTGTTCCTGTTTTATATGCAACGATGCTGTTGTCAAACAGATCCCGGATCACAGACAGGTAAAGCACGCCTTGTCCGGTATGGATATAGGAGATATCCGTGACCCACTTATGGTTTGGCCTGTCAGCTTGAAACTCTCTGTTCAACAGGTTTTCGTATTTATGGAGCTGCTGACCCATCTGCCTCCATTTTCTGCGACGGCGAATTTCGGATAGTAGTTCGTATTTCTTCATAATACGCAGAATTGTTTTCGGGTTTCGATGTATTTTCTTCGCAGTTTTCAGCCACTTCCACATACGACGATATCCATAGGTTTTGTCGCATTTCTCCTGTTGTTCTCGAATGATTTCGGCCAGATCTGCATCATAAGCTGGCTGATCCATGCATTTAACATAGTCGTAGTAACCGCTACGTGACACTCCGAAGAACCGGCACATCACAGACACCGAATAACGATTTCGGTTCATGTAAATGATCTGGTATTTTACTCGCGGCCTCACTTCCTTCCTGTCAATTGCAGAAAATCCCGCAATAGCTTGTTTTCCATTCGCAGTCGTTCTAATTCTGTTTTTTCTCGCTGGTATGGGGGTTGTCCGTCTTTCCGAGGACGACCTTTAGGACGAGGAGCAATCCCTGCTTCAACGCGTTTCACTTCTTTGTTATATCGATTGATCCAGTTCTTGATTTGGATTTTGTCCAATCCAAAGTGATCTGCTATTTCTTGCCTTGTTTTTCCTGCTTCCCGCATTGCATTGATCTCTGGTCCAAGAATTTTGATATTTACCCATTTCCTTTTTGACATGAAAATACCCCCTGATGTAGTACTTTTATTTTCCTACATCAGGGGGCTCTTTGTCTATTGTCCGTTTTTACTGGACCTGCTCATTTTGACAGGGGCGCCATGAAAAACTTTGAGTTACTTGGCCAGACGGGCGGTATCGCGGGCGATGACCAGTTCCTCGTCAGTGGGGATCAGCAGAACCTTGACCTTGGAGTCGGCAGCAGAGATAACGGTCTCCTTGCCACGGCAGTTGTTGGCCTCAGCATCCATCTTGACGCCCATGAACTCCAGACCGGAAGCGATGGCCATACGGGTCACGCCGTCATTCTCACCAACACCGGCGGTGAAAACGATGGCATCCACGCCGCCCATGGCAGCAGCATAGGAACCGATCAGCTTCTTCACATCGTACTGGAAGCACTCCAGAGCCAGCTCAGCACGGTGATTGTCCTGACTTGCAGCCTCTTCCAGATCACGGAAGTCGGAGGACACACCGGAAACGCCCAGAACACCGGACTTCTTGTTCAGAATGTTGACCATTTCCTTGATGTCATAGCCATACTTGTTCATCAGGAACTCCAGAATGCCGGCATCCAAATCGCCGGCGCGGGTGCCCATGGGCAGACCGGCCAGAGGAGTAAAGCCCATGGAGGTATCGACAGACTTGCCGCCGTCCACAGCGGTGACAGAGGAACCGTTGCCCAGATGGCAGGTGATGGTCTTCAGTTCTTCGATGGGCTTGCCCAGCATGGCAGCAGCGCGGCCGGCCACATACATGTGGGAAGTGCCGTGGAAGCCGTAGCGGCGAACCTTGTCCTTCTCATAGTACTCGTAGGGCAGAGCATAGATATATGCCTTCTCGGGCATAGTCTGATGGAAAGCAGTGTCGAACACAGCAACCATGGGAACACCGGGCATGACCTTCTGGCAGGCCTTGATGCCGGTGATGTTGGCGGGGTTGTGCAGAGGAGCCAGGGGGATGCACTCCTCGATGGCAGCCATAACAGCGTCATCGATCTTGACAGAGCCGGCAAAAGCCTCGCCGCCGTGGACCACGCGGTGACCGACTGCGTCGATCTCGCCCATGGACTTGATGACACCGTGCTCGGCGGACAGCAGAGCGTCGATCACGGCCTGAATGGCCTCGGCATGGGTGGGCATTGCGATTTCAAATTCAAACTTGCCGTCGGTGGCGGGGACCTTGTGGGTCAGACGGCCATCGATACCGATGCGCTCACACAGACCCTTGGCCAGAACGACCTGAGTCTCGGGGTCCATCAGCTGATACTTCAGGGAAGAGCTGCCTGCGTTGATAACCAGAATATTCATGATTCATCGACTCCTTTTATAATTCACTTGCGTAATTTGAACTCAGAAGTTAAAATAGCATACAAAGGTATTGTAGTCCTTTTTTCACCGAAGAACAACCTCTTTTTTGCACAAATTTTCATTTGGAGGAAAAAAAGATGGCGATTTGCGGCATCATTGCCGAATATGACCCCTTTCATACCGGCCATGGCTGGCAGATCAAGGAAATACGCAATACACTGGGAGAGGACTGTGCTGTTATCGCAGTCATGAGTGGAAACTGGACCCAGCGCGGCGGTCCGGCGCTGGCAGACAAGCACACCCGCGCCCGGATGGCTCTGCTGGGCGGTGCCGATCTGGTTCTGGAACTGCCGCTCCCTTATGCCATCTCTTCGGCCGAGGGGTTCGCTCAGGGCGGTGTGTCTGTTTTGAATGCAACCGGTATTGTCACCCACCTGTGCTTTGGCAGCGAATGCGGTGACCTTGCTCTGTTGTCGCGCACCGCTCAGGCCCTTGACAGCCGGGATTATCTCAACGATTTGCACAAAGGTCTGGATCAGGGCTTGTCCTTCCCGATTGCCCGGCAGCAGGCGGCGCGGCACCTGATCGGAGCGGATGCCGACTGCCTTTCTCTGCCCAACAATAATCTGGGTGTGGAATACCTGCGTGCCCTGAACCGGCTGAACAGCAGCATTACACCTGTCACCGTGCAGCGAAAAGGTGCCGGACACGGACAAGTTCCCGAAGGCGGTTTTGCTTCGGCCTCCTGGTTGAGACAGCAAATCTTGGAGGACAACCGGGATGCAGCGACTTCTTATCTGCTTCCCGAAATTTTCCGCTTGCTGTGCGAAACCCCAACTGCAGATTACCGCCGTGCTGAGCGGGCCATCCTGTACCGCCTGCGGCAAATGTCCCCGGAAGAACTGGCCGCCCTGCCCGACTGTGGCGAAGGTCTGGCCAACCGGCTGTTTCAAGCTATCCGTCAGGGGACCTCAACGGATGAAATCCTGAATCTTGTAAAAACCAAACGGTACACCCATGCCCGACTGCGCCGCATTCTGCTTTGGGCTTTCCTCGGCTTGACTGCTACCGACCGACCGGAAACTCCCCCTTACCTGCGTGTGCTGGGCACGAACGATACCGGCCGCACTCTGCTGCGCTCCATGAACGAATACTCTTCCGTTCCCGTTTTGACAAAACCTGCCCATGTGCGCAATCTGTCTGCCGAAGCACGGCATCTGTTCGAATTGGAGTCCCGCTCCACCGACCTGTACGGTTTCTGCCTGCCCGAGCTGCCGCCCTGCGGTCCGGAATGGACCCGCAATCCGGTTCTCATATAACCTGATGCGAAGGAGTTTATCCCATGGATTTGAAAAAGACAAAAAAACTGTTATCCGCACTCACGTATCTGATGATCGTTCTGCTTGTCCTCGGTGTATTTCTCAGTATGCGGCCGCTGTTTTATGTCGCGATTGCTGTCGCCGTGATTTACACCGTCCTCTACATGAAACTATGGCGCTGTCCGCATTGCGGAACCCTGCTCACCCGTACCGGCGGAACCGTCTGCCTGCAATGTGAAAAGGATGTGGGCATCAAATTGCGTATCCCCTGACCGCAAAGGCCGGCAAAATCTGCCGGCCTTTATTTTATAAATTTTTCCGCGTGTATCCTTTTCTTTGCCGTGCATACTACACTTGGACAAATCAGATTTAAGTCTTGATTGCACTTACAACAGGAGGATACACCATGAAACGAATTCTTCTCCCTTTTTGCATGGGACTGGTGCTTGCTCTGGTTCTGGTGGGCTGTTCCCGTGAACAGGCACCCGATGTGACACCCACTCCCACGCCCACAACAACACCTTCTGCAACGCCCACGCCCTCCGCGACCCCCGATGTGCTGCCCAATGACGGTATGGGCATGGACGACGGAGACTACAATGCTGACACGGACGGCACTGTGGAAGGCGACCACGGCACCAACAATGATATTAACGACGGTCTGAATAACGGTATGAATGGCGGCACCAACGGCAACGGCAGTCATGCCGGCACCAACAATGGCAGCGCCGACGACGGTATGAACAGCAACAACAATACCGTCGGCGATGCCGTGGGCGATGTGGCCAATGGCGCCGGCGATGCGGTCGGCGACATTGTGGAAGGCGCCGGTGATGCGGCCCGCGACATCGGCAACGGTGTTCGCGACGCTCTGCGCTGAATTTGATTTTTCCCAAACGAAACCTCCCTTTTCCTGCCAAACGGGAAAGGGAGGTTTCTGCATAAACAATTGTTTTACCACATTTATTCAAATTCTTCTATGGTAATTTTATCTGCGTCATTCGGTGTCCGCCGTGAAACTCTCGGCCATCAGACGCAGCACATCGGGTTCTATGGCGATATAGGGATAGTCGGTGATGTTGGCATTCGTCCACTGGATGGACACTCGCCAGCAACCGCCGTCCACCGCCTCGCTGAAATAGTACCGTCCGGACATACCATTGCCGGACATTTCCCAGATGTACTTTTTGCTATCACAACTGTTTACAGATGTCAACACTTTTGAATTATCCCCCTATCTGACGATCAGGATCCAATGCAGGTACAAACCTTTTACTATAACAAGACGGATTTTTTGTTTTCTTTCATAACAACAATTAGCATAAATATTTTTCTTGCCCCGCCATACAATTGATTGCAAAAAACGGTGTGACTCCAAGAAACCACACCGTTTCGTTAATTGTTTATTGCAAAATAAACTACTTGGCATACGGGATTTTCCGGAGTATAATGTTTGGTAATTGTCAGTCAAAAAGCGAGGTATTCCCATGGAATTTCAGTTTGCAAGCAGAATGAAGCAGTTTCAGCCGGGTATTTTTAACATTCTGGACGATAAGCGCAGAGAAATCGAGGCCGCCGGACGCAAGGTCTACAATATGTCCATCGGCACCCCCGACTTCTCTCCCGCTCCCCACGTCATGCAGGCATTGAGCGATGCCGCAAAGGATCCCAAAAATTATAAGTACTCCCTGACTGAATGCCCCGAGTTGGTCAGCGCCGTAAAGAACTGGTACCGGGACTGCTACGGTGTGACGCTGCAGGATGATGAGATGATGTCGGTGTACGGCTCGCAGGAAGGTCTGACCCACATTGGCCTTGCTCTCTGCGATCCCGGTGATATCGTTCTGGTCCCCAATCCCGGCTACCCCATCTTCGAGATGGGTCCCATGCTCTGCGGCGCAAACATCGAGTATTACGATTTGCTGCCCGAAAACGGCTATCTGCCCGATCTGGACGCTATGGCCCCTGAACTGGCCCGGGCGGCAAAAATGATGATCGTTTCCTATCCCCTCAATCCCTTGGGCGTGGCCGCCCCCAGAGCCTTTTACGACAAGCTGGTCGCCTTTGCCAAAAAGTATAACATCATCATTCTCCACGACAACGCCTACTCCAAAATCATCTTTGATGACCATGAAAGCATGTCCTTCCTGTCGGTCCCCGGCGCTATGGATGTGGGTGTGGAGTACAATTCCCTGTCCAAGACCTACAATCTGACCGGCGCGCGCATTTCCTTCGTGCTGGGCAACCGCGAGATCATTCAGAAATTCCGCATCCTGCGTTCTCAGATCGATTATGGTATTTTCCTGCCCGTTCAAATGGCCGCCGTGGCCGCATTGACCGGTCCCCAGGAGGGCGTGGAAACCCAGCGTCTGGAATATCAGGCCCGCAGAGATGCCCTCTGCGGCGGTCTGCGCTCTATTGGCTGGAATGTACCCGACAGTCAGGGAAGTATGTTCGTCTGGGCCCCCATCCCCGAAGGATACAGCAGTTCTGTCGACTTCTGTTTCACCCTGCTGGAAAAGACCGGTGTGCTGTGCACCCCCGGCTCAGCCTTTGGCACGCTGGGTGAAGGATATGTACGTTTTGCTCTGGTCAAAACCCCCGGGGAAATCAGGGATTTGGTTCAGGCCATCGCAAAAGGCGGCATCCTGTAAATTGATCTTCTTGTACCAAAAATCCGGCGATCTGAACCGTCAGACCGCCGGATTTTTATTTTGCGTCTTATTTCTCCTCTTTTGCTTTGAACAGACCGTCAAACAGTTTAAATTCTTCCCTCATGCGTTCCTGCAGGGAAAACGCTCTTTTGCGCAGCAGCCAATCAATCACAACGCCGCGGAAATGGCAATAGCAGAACTCTGCCATCCAAGCAGGGTCATCGTTCAGAATACGGTATCCCTGACTCTGTGCCTGTGCAAAACAGTCCTCCATTACAGAATGGATATAATGAGTCGGGTCCAGAGATGCCGCGTCCGGATTGCCAAGCCTGCGCTGATAGTACTGAGCCGCAAGAGTCCCGCAGTTTTCCATAAACAGCGCATAGTGGTCCAAAATGGTCTTCAGTCGCGCCACCGGATCGTCGTTCGGACAGGTCTCCAATACCTTCCCCATGAACTGATCCATGGGTGTAAACCCTTTGTCAAACAATTCTTCCTTGGACTTGAAATGATGATAAAAGGCACCAGTCGTAATTCCGGCACGAGTGCAGATATCGCGCACAGTAACCGCCTCAAAGCCGTCTGTTCTCATCAGTTCCAGCGCTGCATTCAAAATGGTCGTTTCTGTTTTTTGCGCCTGCTCCTTGCGGCGCTCGGAGTAGCTCATAAGTAACCTCCCAAACGCTGTTGACAATCATTTCCTGATTCGCTATAATTTCTCACAGAACACCGTTATGTCATTGATATTATAGCGACGAATTTTTTTCATGTCAAGAACGGAGCTGACCGCATTGAATCCGCAAAAAATCGCAATCCTCGCCGACTCCTGCTGTGATATTCCCGCCAAGCAAACTGCCGAAACCGACCTGTTTCTTGTTCCTCTTCGCATCTTAGCTCCCGATGGCGAGTATGCCGATGGTGTTGATATTTTTGCATCGGACATCTACCGCCGTCTTGCTGACGGGGAAAACCTGAGCACCTCCCTCCCCGTCGGCGCCTCTGTGGAGCAGGTTTTGAACGCCATCAAAACACAGGGCTACGAAAAGGTAATTGCCCTGATGCTCTCCTCCGGCCTGTCAGGCACATACAATCTTCTGCGCTTAACGGCAGAAAACTATGATGGGCTGGAAATTATTGTGTTTGACAGCAAAAGCGGTTCACTGGGCTCCGGTATGATGATTTATCAGTTGCTGGAGGATCTCAAGCAGGGCATGGGCTGGGAGCAGTTGATCGGTCAGCGTGTACCGCAGCTGATCCATAACACATTCCCCTTCTTCTCGGTGGACACACTGGAATACCTGCAAAAAGGCGGACGCATCGGTCTGATCACCGCCATGGCAGGCACCATGCTGAATATCAAACCCGTTCTTACCTTTGCCGAAGACGGTCAACTGAAAAATGTGGCCAAGGTGCGCGGCATGAAACAGATCCAGCAAAAGTATATTGATACACTGACTGCCATTAAGGGTGACTGCAAGCGCTTCAATCTTGCCATTGCCAATGGCGCCGCTCCCAAGCAAATGGAGTCACTGCGTACTCAGATGGAAGAAGCCTTCCCCGGTTACGACCATTTCTGGGAAGGCGAGATCGGCGCCACCCTCAGCTCTTATATCGGCCCCGGTGTTCTTGGGGCCGCAATCACCCTTTTGGATGAATAATGTGAAACGTCCGGTTTCTGCCACGCATGCAGAAACCGGACATTTTTAGCTCATTTTCAGGATTTCACGCTTTAAGTGTGCGATAATCCGCTTCTCCAGACGTGAAATGTACGATTGAGAAATACCCAAAAGGTCGGCCACTTCCTTCTGCGTCTGCTCCGGTCTGCCGTCCAGACCGAAGCGCAGAGTAATAATGGTTTTTTCCCTTTCACTGAGCTTATCCACCGCATCCCAAAGCAGTTTACGATCCACCTCGGTCTCAATGGGCTGCATGACCAGATCGCTGTCGGTCCCCAATATGTCGGACAACAGCAGTTCATTCCCATCCCAGTCGGTATTCAGCGGTTCATCAAAGGATACTTCGCTTTTTTGTCCGTTGATTTTGCGCAAATACATGAGGATTTCATTTTCAATGCATCGTGAAGCGTAAGTCGCCAGTTTAATATTTTTATCTGTCTTATAGGTCCCCACCGCCTTGATTAAACCAATGGTTCCAATCGAAATCAAATCTTCGATGTTGACTCCGGTATTTTCAAAACGCCGCGCAATATAAACCACCAAACGCAGATTGTGCTCAATCAGACGGTTTTTTGCCCCTTCATCTCCTTCGGTCAGAAGGGCGAGCAGCTCTCCCTCCTCTTCCCGCTTCAGGGGCGGAGGCAGCACATCACTTCCTCCAATATACATGATTTTGCCCGGACTGACCAGACCAAGGCGAACCAGAAGCTTATGTACACCTGCACTCAGCCACAACTTCCATTTCATCGCGTTCCTCCGTTCTATAATTCCTGTACTCCAAACAACCCCTGATATGCTCCACCGTCGGAAACCGGCGTGGGTGACAACGCCACCGTCAATCCGTTCCATTCCCGGCCGTTCATTACAACACGCTCACTGCGCACCGTCAGCAGCATTCCGCACTCCACGCCCACCGCACGATAAGGAAGCAGGCCGAATTTCCCTCGCCACATTCGATCCTTCAGTCGTTCCAGCGAACCGACCGGATCCCCGGGATCCATCGTTTCAGGCAGAATCTGCTGCAGCAGACAACTTTCCACCACCATGACCGGCTGATTCCGAACCGGATCGACCAAGGTGTTTCCTGTGTCCAACAGTACGGTGACAGGCACGCACTGTCCACCCAGCAGAATCTTTGCATCACACAAATCGCGCCGCACTCCGCCATGTCTTGCCGCATGGCGGAAAATCAGGCTTAGTACAACATAGGTAAGAATTACCGTCACCAACAGCAGCCGCAAATCAAATCCCGTATAGACCACACCGTTCTCCAGCGTTAACCCTCCGGTTCCCAACAGCTGAAGCGCAAGGATCACCCCACCAAAGGCTGCCGAAACCGCAAAAAATACCAATATCAAACGCAGCAGGCGACGGCTCGCTCCAAATGCAATCAGCACCATGCTCACTCCCACACAGATTTTGCAGACCGGGTTGGACAGCCAATCAAATCCGGGCAGAAAAAGTACTGCGGCGTAGGCCGCACCCCAAAAAGCCCCCGCCCCAAGACGCAGCCGAGAAAAAGATTCTCCGGTTATCCTTGCACTGACCAGAAGCAGAAGATAATCCACCACAAGATTCAGGAGAAACAGCACATCCAGATAAACGACCGTCATGCACTCCCTCCTTTCCACGGTGCCTTCCCATTATACCCCCCTCCTCACTCAAAAAAAGACGAATGGCGGCTGTCCAAACAGGTTGTTTCGCTATCAATACAGCAAAAAACACAGGAAGGTCATTTCCTTCCTGTGTTTGTACCTCCACTCTTATTCCTGCTGCATATCCACGGGAGAAAACCGACAGAAGGTCTTCCCGTCCCGCTCTACCGTCTCATTCCACATGGATACCGGGCGCACCCAAAGGCCGCCCTCTCCGTACAGCGCACGGTAGACCACCAATTCTTCCTCGGTTTCGGAATGTCTGGCCATACCAAGCACTTCATATTCCTTTCCTTTGAAGTGGCGGTAACGCCCCGGTTTGATCTCCATCACAGTCACCTTTCCAGCAGCTTCCTGCGCTGCTTATAATCGGGCAGAACCGACTCCACCAGCGCGTAAAAGTCCTTTCCGTGGTTTTTATGGACAATATGAGCCAGCTCATGGACTACCACGCCGTCAATCGCCGCTTCAGGATAATCCATCAGACGCCATGTAAAAGACAGACGATTTTTCCCGCTGCAGCTGCCAAACCGCGTCCGGGCGCTTGTAATGGTAATGCCGGCAGGCTCCACGCCCATCAGGGCCGCATAGTGGGCCACCTTGGGCGGCAATTTCGCTTTGGCTTTGGCGATCAGGGCCTTGCGCTGCTCTTCTGTGGATTCGGGGTGAGCCTCCACCCGCTTGCGCTGTTTCTCCATGTGGCTCACGATCCAGTCTTCGTGCCGCTGCACAAAGCGGTCGATCTCTCCCTTTGGGCAGTGCAACGGCGCACGCACCAGTACGGTCAGATCCCTGCGGATTTCCATAGAAACAGTCCTTCTGTTGGAACGGATCAGAGTATACTCTCTCATACCGGTGCGGCATCCTCCCGATGCGGTACCCGCACGATTTTCATGACCCGGTAGCCCACATCGGGTTTTTCGACCCCTTCGGGCAGACAATTGAGAATCTTTTCACCGGCACGGCTAATGCGGGCGCAGCCCAACTGGCTGATGGTCTCAAATCCGGCCTGACGGGCAGGCGAGGGATCACGAGTCAGCTCTGCCGACTGCACCATAATGAAGGGACGGCGGCCGCCGTCCTCGGCGTTGAGCTCCATGACCGCATGGGCGGTGGTGGCAGACCCGGAGAAAAAGTCAAGCACAATGTCACCGGGGTCGGTAAAGGCCCGGATGTGCTCTTTAACAATAGAAACCACCTTGGGATTGTCAAAGGGAATGCCCATCTCGCGCAGAAGCTGATCGTCGCTGCCGCCGTGGTAGAGCAGCGATGGAATATTCTCCATCATGTTTTCTTTCAAATAGTACTTACGGGTGGGTTGGGTGGTCTCATCGGGGCCAAACAGGATCAAATCCTGATCGATCAGGCGGGCCATGGTCTCAGGAGGATTGCGCCAGCCGCGCAGGGGTACCGGGCAAGGCTTTCCGGTAATCGGGTGGATCAGAGGGATGAAGTACTCGTCCGGCGCCTTTTTCTTGTTGGGCCATGCCATGGAAACAGGACGGTACACTTCCCCGTTCTCGTCAATCTTGCAGTAAGCGCGCTCTCCGCCGGTCAGATCTCGCTGGGCCTTGGCCCAGTCGCTCAGCTTCTTGTTGGCCTGCTCCAAATCGGGAGTATCCCGAAAGATCTTAGCGGCCTGATCCAATATACGCTGTGCATTGCGTTTGGGACGCATAAGCTTGTGAGCACGGGTCAGACTTTCCACATCCTTGGCGTAGGCCAGAATGTACTCGTGCTGCATGGCAATGCCGTGGGCATCGCCCTTGGGGTTGCGCTTATCCCAGACGATGGTGCCCAGATCGTTGCGGGAACCGAAAATCTCCTCGCACAGCTTGGCCAGATTGGCCTGCTCATGCTCGTCAATGTTAATCAGGATGGCACCGTCCTCCCGCAGGAGCTCTTTGGCCAGAAGCAGACGGGGATACATCAGGTTCAGCCAACTGGCATGGTTGTGCTCCGGCCCCTTACTGCGGCCGAATGCGTCCCGATACAGACGATCCTTGCCCGTATTATAGGGCGGGTCAATGTAAACGAGCTTCACTTTACATGCATGAGTTTCCAGCAGAAGCTTCAATGCATCGAGGTTATCTCCTTCGAGATAAAGGTTCCCGGTGCCTTCGAAGTCCACACTCTCCTCCATGCAGGGAAGCAGATTTGCGTTCAGCGGTGCATTTACCTTGCGCACGCAGGCCGCCTTGCCGGGCCAGATCAGTTCGTAGCGCTCTTCCTCTTCGGGAATAGGGGAGATTTTATGTTTCTGATTCTCCATAACACGTTCATCCTTTATCACTTGAAATAATCTTCCACAGCAAACTGTCCCAGGCATTTACCCGGCCAGCCTTGATTCATATCGTAAATCTTCAGACGGGAGATGTCGTCAAAAAACGCTGGCTCCAAATGCCGCACGTTATATATCGTCTTAAAATCCGCCCCTGCTCTTTGGGCAAGCATAAGCTCTGCGCAATAATCCGACCGGTCTATTTCAAACATAGTCGGATCCCATTTATTTAATGGAACCTTTGATCTTTTCAACTCATAAATTGTGTCAACTCTGCTGTCGTCAAAATGCAAAAGGTCAATATCAATTGCGGTAATGTTTCCCAAATTCTTACGTTGCCAAAGATGAAAGCTGCTCGATGGATTTTTATTGATTTTCTTGGCTGCAGCACCACGCTGAAATTGCAGTCCATGCTGCTGCATCCATAATAGCAGTTGGTTTGGTGTAATCGTACAAGGAGGCTCGCCACTTTGAAATACCTTAAAGCGAAACTGCTCGCAGTTGTGAAATCCATCTTCCACAAATCGAAGACTAATTAAAGGCAGCTGCGCTTGTTCTGCCAAAACGCAAAAACGGCGAAACGCAACGGCTTCTTCCGGTGTAGCCGACTTGCTCAATTCTTCTTTTTCGTTTACCTTACTTACAAAACAGAGAAATGCCGGCTCACAATTTGAATTGGCATAAAGCAGCGTCCACATGTCCGCCGACACCCAAAAGAAACGGTCGGTCAGCTTTTGTTCCACAAGGTATCGATACAATTCGTTCCCGTCGTAGTACATCGCTTGCCTCCTCTCCGGGTGCTGATTTCCGGATAATACAAAAACAATTTACCATAAAACATGGCTCAGCACAAGTGCCATCCACCCTTGTAATAAAAGAAAGAAAGCACCCGTTTCACAAGGAAACAGGTGCCTTTGGCGCAGCGGGTGGGATTCGAACCCACGTGCGGTTGCCCGCAAACTGATTTCGAGTCAGCCCCGTTATGACCACTTCGATACCGCTGCAAATAACTTTGTTAGAATACCCTATTTCATCTTATTTGTCAAGCGAAATGCCGGGCATCCGTTTGGATGCCCGGCATACTGGTCACCAAATCATCGTAGCAAAATAGTCATCCGGGATTTCGGCGCGGCGGATCAGGCGGGTGGTTCCGTCCTCCTGCAGCAGGATCTCAGCCGAACGAAGCTTGCCGTTGTACTGATAACCCATAGCAAAACCGTGGGCGCCGGTATCGTGAATGACAAGCAGGTCGCCCCTGTCGATCTCGGGCAGCATACGGTCAATGGCAAACTTGTCGTTGTTCTCACACAGGGAACCGACCACATCATACTTATGATCGCAAGGCCAATTTTCCTTGCCCATGACCGTAATGTGGTGGTAGGAACCATACATGGCAGGGCGCATCAGGTTGGCTGCGCAGGCATCCACGCCAATGTATTCCTTATAGGTGTGCTTTTCATGAACAGCACGGGTCACCAAGCAGCCGTAAGGACCAAGCATAAAACGACCCAATTCGGTGAAAATGGACACATCACCCATACCGGCAGGAACCAGAACTTCCTCGTAGGCCTTACGCACACCCTCGCCGATGACAGCAATATCGTTGGCGGGCTGCTCTGGCTTGTAGGGAATACCCACGCCGCCGGACAGGTTGATGAAAGCGATGTGGCAGCCAGTCTCTTCCTTCAGCTCCACGGCCAGCTGGAACAGGATTCGGGCCAGCGCAGGATAATAGGCGTTGGAAATGGTGTTGGAGGCCAAAAATGCATGGATACCAAAATGCTTGGCACCCATCTCCTTCAGTTTCTTGAAGGCCTCGGCGATCTGCGGACGGGTCATGCCGTACTTGGCATCGCCGGGGTTGTCCATGACCTGAAAGCCTTCTTTGGACTCGGACAGCTCAAACTTGCCGCCGGGATTGAAGCGGCAGGAGACGGTTTCGGGAATATAACCGATGGTCTCTTTCAGAAAATCCACATGGGTCAGATCGTCCAGATTGATGGTTGCACCCAGCTTGGCAGCCAGTCTGAAGTCTTCGGGCGGGGTTTCGTTGGAGGAGAACATGATCTCAGAACCGCTGAAACCACAGCGCTCCGACATCATCAGCTCGGTCAAGGAAGAACAGTCGGTGCCGCAGCCCTCTTCCCGCAGGATTTTCAGAATCTGAGGGTTAGGGGTGGCCTTGACGGCAAAATACTCTTTAAAACCGGGATTCCACGCAAAGGCCTCCTTCATGCGGCGGGCGTTTTCACGGATCCCCTTTTCGTCATACAGATGGAACGGTGTGGGATACTCGGCGCAGATTTTCTCGAGCTGCTCCTTATTTACAAAGGTTTTTTTCATTTGCAACACCTGCTTTTGTTTCAATTCCGCTTTATCTTAATAAATTCCTGCTTTTTTGTCAATCTATCCCCCAGATATTTCTGCAATATATTCTTCCCTTTTTCAACTTTCGTACTTGCGCTTTACAAAAAAGTCTGGTATGATACAGCAGATAAAGAAAAGGAGGATACCGCCATGACGATGTACAGCGCAATGATCCGGCTGTCTGTTCATGGTGATACTATTTTCTTTTTCCGTGCGAAGGAGCAATCACGTTTGTGATTGCTTTTTTTGTTTAAAAAATGCGAAGGGAGAAATATCAACCAATGAACAACAACGAACCTATCCGCGACGCGCGCAAGCTGGGCATTCCCAAGATGCTCATTCTGGGTCTGCAGCACATGTTCGCCATGTTTGGTGCCACCGTGCTGGTCCCCATTCTGGTCCAGAGTTACGGTCTGCCCCTGAACATTCAGACCACCCTGTTCTTTGCAGGCTTCGGCACCCTGTTCTTCCACGTCTGCTCCAAGATGAAGGTACCCGCCTTCCTGGGCTCCTCCTTTGCTTTCCTGGGCGGCTTTTACACCATGGCAAACATGGACTCCGGTATCTATGCCACCATGGCTGCCTCTGAAAAACTGCAGTACGCCTGCGGCGGCATCGTAGTTGCCGGACTTCTCTATCTGGTTCTGGCCCTGATCATCAAGCTGGTGGGTGTTAAGAAAGTCATGCGTTTCCTGCCCCCCGTGGTCACCGGCCCCATCATCATCCTGATCGGCCTGAATCTGGCCCCCTCCGCCGTTACCAACGCTTCCAGCTGCTGGTGGCTGGCAATTCTGTCTATCGCCGTCATCGTGGTGGCCAATATCTGGGGCAAGGGCATGATCAAGATCATCCCCATCCTGCTGGGCGTGGTCATCCCCTATGCAGTCGCCGTAGTCTGCACCCTGTGCGGCTATGATCTCATCGACTTCTCCAGTCTGGATGTGCAAGGTCTGTTCGACGGTGCCTCTCCCATCCTGGGCTTCCAGCCCTTTGTCACCAACTTCTCCGGCAGCATCGCCAAGTTTGACGTCTCTGCCATCCTGGTCATGGCTCCCATCGCCATCGCCGCCATGATGGAGCACATCGGTGATATGTCCGCTATCTCCGCCACCGTGGGCGAGAACTTCATTGAGGACCCCGGTCTGCACCGCACCCTGATCGGTGACGGTATTGCCACCTCTCTGGCCGGTCTGTTCGGCGGCCCCGCCAACACCACTTACGGCGAGAACACCGGCGTTCTGGTCCTGTCCAAAGTTTACGACCCCCGCGTCGTCCGTCTGGCTGCCATCTACGCACTGGTGCTGTCCTTCAGCCCCGCTTTCGCCGTCATCATCAACACCATTCCCGCTGCTATTATCGGCGGTGTCTCCTTCATCCTGTACGGCATGATCTCGGCCATCGGCGTACGCAATGTGGTTGAGAACAAGGTCGACCTGACCAACTCCCGCAACCTGATCATCGCTGCCGTCATCCTTGTCTGCGGCCTGGGCTTCTCCGGCGGTCTGACCTTCCAGATTGGCAGCGCTTCCCTGACCCTGACCTCTCTGGCTATCGCCGCCATTGCCGGTATCGTGCTCAACGCCATCCTGCCCGGCAAGGATTATGAGTTCGGCATCAACCCCGAGGGTGACCAGAACCGCGGCGTCCATCACTAATACCCCGATTTACTTCAAACCCGGAGGGATTCGTTCCTCCGGGTTTCTTTTTTGTTGATTTCGGCTCGCAAATAGGGTAAAATTTATTGTTACAAATTTTACCCCGTTGAGGTGTATAATGAAACGACTCTTGATTTCCATCCTTTGTTTTTGTCTGCTTCTTTGCGGCTGTTCCGCGCCGCAGTCCGCTCAGGAGGATGACACGCTCCATATTCTGGCCACCACCTACCCCATCTATCTGTTTACCACCGCTGTGACCGAGGGCGTGGAGGGGGTCGAGGTCACCCGACTCATCAATGAGGAAGTCTCCTGCCTGCACGACTATACTCTGACCGTCAACGACATGAAGGCCATTGAAAAGGCCGACATTATCGTGATAAACGGCGCGGGTTTTGAGGAATTTATGGCCGATGCACTGGCTCAGACCAACGCCGCCGTCATTGACTGTTCCTCCGGCATCGAGTTATTGGAGTCCTGCCACGACCATAACGGGCATGAGCATGAAGGTCACGACCACGAACATGACCCCCACATCTGGCTCGACCCGGCCCGAGCGGCACAGATGATCGAAAACATCACCCGTGTTCTGTCCGAATTAGATGCCGCGAATACCCAACAGTACACCGCCAATCTGGAGTCCCTTCGCACCCAGCTTACCCCCGTTGGTAAGTTGGCCGCTCATGTTACCGGGCACTCCTCTTTAAGTTCGGTCTGTACACACACCGAATTTATCACCTTCCATGACGGTTTCCAGTATTTTGCCCACGCCTTTGGTTTAGATCTGCTCAAGTCCATCGAGGAAGAAGAGGGCAGCGAAGCCAGCGCCGCTGAGATCAAGGAAATTGTCGCCCTGATCGAAGAATACGACGTCCCCGCCATCTTTACCGAGAAAAACGGCTCGGACTCCACCGCGCAGGCCATCGCCCGGGAAACCGGCGTGGCAGTTTACGCGTTGGATATGATCATGAGCGGCGAGGGCAACGGTATTCAACCCTACATTGACGCCATAAACGCCAACCTGCAAACTATTGCAGAGGCGTTGGGAGAAAAGGGGAATTAATAATATGGCCCATCAAAATCATTGCGGCTGCGGCAGCTGTCGCGACGCTTGCTGTCTCCGCGTCACCGGATTGAGCGTCAGCATGGGCGTGGACGCCATTCTGCGCGATGTCGATCTGCACATCCACTGCGGCGAGATCGTGGCGCTCATCGGCCCCAACGGTGCGGGCAAGTCCACCCTGTTCAAAGCCATTCTCGGCCAGGTGCCCATCACGTCCGGCTCCATCGAATTTGAAACAGCTGCCGGCCGGCGCACCCGCCCGCTGGTGGGCTACGTGCCCCAAAGTCCGGCTTTTGACCGCGGCGACCCGGTCAGCGTGCTGGATCTGTTCGCCTCCGCCATTGACCACTGGCCGGTGTTTTTGCCCATTCCCAAAGATCTGCGCAAGCGGGTGGAAACCTGTCTGTCCCGCGTACACGGGGAAACTCTGATCGACAAGCGTGTGGGTGCCTTGTCCGGCGGCGAGCTGCAGCGTGTGTTGCTGGCTATGGCTCTGGAACCCCTTCCCCACATTCTCATTCTGGATGAACCCCTGTCCGGCGTCGATGTGGAGGGTGAGCGCCAGCTGCTGGATATGCTGGATGAGATCCGCCGCAATTACGACCTGTCCATCCTTTTGTCCACCCACGATTTTGCCACACTGGAGCAATTCGCCGACAAAGCCGTGTTGCTGAAGGAGACCGTTCTGAAGGTGGGGACACCTTCGCAGGTGCTGGCATCGCAGGAGTTCCAGTCGGTCTTCCATCTGGATCTTGGAAAGGGGGCGAAGGAATGAACATATGGTATGCCATCGTGGACCTTCTGCCCTTTGAGTGGGCTGAACCGGGCTCCATGTTCTTCATGAAGAATGCCCTGCTGGCCATTCTGGTCATCTCCCCCCTGTTTGGTTTGCTGTCCACCATGGTGGTGGAAAACAAGATGTCCTTCTTCTCGGACGCCCTTGGTCACTCTGCTTTTACCGGCATGGCCATCGGCACTCTGTTTTCGGCCGCCATTGAGGAGCTTTGGTGCGCCGTCCTGTTTGCCGTAGTGTTCGCTCTGCTGTTTACCTGGGTGCGTAGGAAAACCAACCTGGCCAGCGACACGGTGATTGGTGTATTCTCCTCCACCGCCATGGCACTAGGTATTTTCATCTCCACGCTGGGCGGCGGCAGCTTCACCAAGTTCAATGCCCTGCTGATCGGCGATATTCTCAGCGTTGAGCCCGCCAAAATTGGCTTGCTGGCCCTGATTTTGCTACTGGTCATTGTGCTGTGGCTGTTCTCCTTCAACCAACTAATGCTCTCCTCCATCCACCCT
>JAZOBG010000189.1:0-13198 GCA_045595865.1 Oscillospiraceae bacterium | reverse complement strand
GGCGACAAGGTCGCCATGCAGCGTCTGAAGGAAGCCGCCGAGAAGGCCAAGATCGAGCTGTCCGGCGTGACCTCCACCAATGTCAACCTGCCCTATATCACCGCTGACGCCACCGGCCCCAAGCATCTGGACGTCACCCTGACCCGCGCTAAGTTTGACCAGCTGACCGCTCATCTGGTCGAGGCCACTGCCGGCCCCGTCCGTCAGGCCATGAGCGACGCAGGTCTGTCTTCCGGCGAGCTGGCTAAGGTCCTGCTGGTGGGCGGCTCCAGCCGTATCCCCGCCGTGCAGGAGATGGTCAAGAAGCTGACCGGCAAGGAAGGCTTCAAGGGCATCAACCCCGACGAGTGCGTGGCCATCGGCGCTGCCCTGCAGGGTGGCGTTCTGGTAGGCGATGTCAAGGGCCTGCTGCTGCTGGACGTCACCCCCCTGTCCCTGGGCATTGAGACTATGGGCGGCATCTGCACCAAGATCATCGAGCGCAACACCACCATCCCCGCCAAGAAGAGCCAGATCTTCACCACCGCCGCCGACAACCAGACTTCGGTCGAGGTTCACGTGCTGCAGGGCGAGCGTGAGATGGCTCAGTACAATAAGACTCTGGGCCGCTTCAACCTGGACGGCATTGCTCCCGCCCGCCGCGGAGTGCCCCAGATCGAAGTTACCTTCGACATCGACGCCAACGGCATCGTGAACGTCTCCGCCAAGGATATGGGCACCGGCAAGGAGCAGCACATCACCATCACCTCCTCCACCAACATGTCCAAGGAAGACGTGGAGAAGGCCGTCCGCGAGGCCGAGCAGTTTGCCGCCGAGGACGCCAAGCGCAAGGAAGAAGTCGACACTCGCAACCAGGCCGATCAAGTGGTCTATCAGACCGAGAAGGCTCTGGAAGAGATGGGCGACAAGATCGATGCCAACGACAAGGCCACCGTCCAGGCTGCTGTCGACAAGGTGAAGGAAGCTCTGAAGGGCACCGACGTGGAAGCCATCAAGGCCGCCACCGAGGAAGCCACCAAGGCCTTCTACCCCATCGCCGAGAAGATGTACGCTCAGGCCAACCCTCAGGGCGGCGCCGACATGGGCGGCTGCGGCGGTGACTGCGGCTCCTGCAACAGCGACCCCAACGTGGTGGACGCTGATTACACCGTCGTGGACGGCGACAACAACTAATTTCCATTGACTCCAACCGCAAGGGGGCAGGCTGACCTGTCCCCTTTGCGGCGTGAATTGAGGTGAACCTCATTGGCTGAACAAAAACGCGATTATTACGAAGTCCTTGGTGTCGCCAAGGGCGCGACCGACGACGAACTGAAAAAGGCTTACCGTAAGCTGGCCAAGCAGTACCACCCCGACCTGAACCCCCGTGACACCGTGGCCGAGGCCAAGTTCAAAGAGGTCAACGAGGCCTACGAGATCCTGTCCGACAAGGATAAGCGCGCCCGTTACGACCAGTTCGGTCACGCCGGTGTGGATCCCAACTTTGGGGCCGGCGGCGGCGGATTCGGCGGCTTCGATATGGGCGACATCGATTTGGGCGATATTTTCGGCTCCTTCTTTGGCGGCGGTTTCGGCGGTGGCCGTCAGCAGGCCAACCCCAACCGTCCCCGTCAGGGCGACACCCTGCGTGCCAGCCTGACCGTTTCCTTTGAAGAAGCCGCCTTTGGCTGCGAAAAGGAAATTAACCTGACCCGCACTGAAAACTGCGACGACTGCGGCGGCACCGGCTGCGCTGCCGGAACCACCGCCGAGGTCTGTCCCCAGTGCCGCGGCACCGGTCAGGTGCGGGTGCAGCGCGGAGCCGGCGGCATGTTCTTCACCAGCACCGTGGCCTGTGACAAGTGTAACGGCAAGGGTAAGATCATCCATCAACCCTGTTCCTCCTGCCACGGCGAAGGCCACGTGCGCCGTCAGCGCCGAATTACCGTCAAGATCCCTGCCGGCATCGACAACGGGCAGGCCATCTCCCTGCGCGGTCAGGGCGGCGCCGGCGTCAACGGCGGCCCCGCCGGCGATCTGGTGGTACAGGTCAACGTACGCCCCCATCCCAAGTTTCGCCGGGAAGGCACCACCGTACTGCTGGAACAGCCCATTTCCTTCCTGCAGGCTGCTCTGGGCGCCGAACTGACCATCGACACCATTGACGGCCCCGTGAAGTACACCCTGCCCGAAGGCACCCAGACCGGAACCACTTTCCGTCTGCGCGGCAAGGGTATCCCTTCCCTCAACGGCCGGGGCCGAGGCGACCAGTACGTCACGGTCACCGTACAGACCCCCACCCGCCTGACCCAGGCTCAAAAAGAGGCTATGAAGGCCTTCGGCGAGGCCATGGGTGAACTGAAGAGCGAGGATGACAAGGATACATCCAAAACCTTTTTTGACAAGAAGAAGAAAAAGAAGTAAAATAGAGGGTAGCATGCCTACCCTCTATTTTTGTTTGAGAAAAACCGCCTTTTTGATGGTTTCCGTCACCATTTTTTGATGTTGGGAGAATTACCATGAATCTTTCCATTTCTTTGATCTGGCCCATTCTTCTGATTGCCGGGCTGCTTTGCTTTTTTTGCTACTACATCCATGCGATGATCCCCCGCAAAGGCACACTGGAGTGGATCGCCCGGACCGAAGCCGACGGCGGTCAGCGCCGCTTCTCCTTTTCCGCCCCCCTGTACCGGATGGAAAAGAAGGACGCCCTGCCCTTGATCCTTTTGACGGTAATCTACGCCGTGACCGCTTTCTGGAATCTGGGCAGCACCTCCAACCCCCAGAGTTTTCTGAACATGAAGGACGACGAGACCGTGAGCTTCTCCACAACAGAGACGGTCACCCTCAGCCGCGTAACCTACTACAGCGGTCTTTGGACCGGCTCCTACATTCTGGAATACTCTGCCGACGGGGTCAGCTGGGATGCCTTGGAACTGAATCAGAAGTATTCTCGCCTGTTCTACTGGCAGGATGTGGAACTGCCCGAAAATCAGCCGCTGGAGGGCAAATATTTCCGTCTGACCTCTCTTTGTGATAAGCAGCAGATCGAACTGGGCGAGCTTGCCCTGTTTGACGAAAACGGTACCCAAGTCACCCTTGTATCCGACGCCACTACCGCTCTGCTGTTTGATGAGCAGAATACCGTCCCCGATGCCCCCCACTGGATGAACAGCGCCTACTTTGACGAGATTTATCACGCCCGCACCGCCTACGAACATTATCGCAACGTGGATCCCTATGAGGACACCCATCCTCCTCTGGGCAAGATCATCATTATGCTGGGCATTCACCTGTTTGGCATGACCCCCTTCGGCTGGCGCTTCATGGGTACCCTGTGCGGCGTGCTGATGGTCCCCCTTCTGTATGTTTTCCTGAAAAACCTGTTCGGAAAGACCGCCGTGGCCTTCTGCGGTGCCGCCCTGTTCACCTTTGACTTCATGCATCTGGTCCAGACCCGTATCGCCACCATTGACAGCTACGGTGTGTTCTTTATTCTGGCCATGTTCTTCTTCCTGTACCGCTACCTGGCTCTTCCGGCAGGCACACCCCTGCACAAATGTATGGTCCCCCTGTTTTTCTGCGGCCTGATGTTCGGCATCGGCGTGTCCAGCAAGTGGATCGTTCTGTACGGTGGCGCCGGCATGGCCGTACTGTACTTCATCGCCCTGTTCTGGAAGTGCCGGGAATGGCCTGCTGATGTGGACGGGGACACCCCTTCCCGTGGTGCATGGGTGTTTGGTAACATCCTCTTTTGCATTTTTTCCTTTGTTCTGGTTCCCGCCGTCATCTATGTGCTGTCCTATATTCCCTATGCCCGCGCCAACGGAGTCAGCGACCTGAATGGTCTGCTGGACATCGTGTGGGAAAATCAGGTGTTCATGCTGACCTACCACCAGGGGGTCATGGACGAGCACCCCTATTCCTCCCGTTGGTATCAGTGGCTGCTGGACATCCGTCCCATCCTGTACTATATGGTCAACGAAGACACAGTGGGTTACACCACCCGCTTTGCCTCCTGGAACAATCCGTTGGTCACCTGGGGCGGTCTGGCCTCCTTTGTGACGGTGGCGGTGCAGACGGTTCGCCGCCGCTGCGGCAAGGGTTTGTTTATCCTGCTGGGTGCCCTGGCCCAGTTTATCCCCTGGGTCATCATTGGCCGGACCACCTTTGCTTATCACTATTTCCCCACCATCCTGTTCCTCTGCATCGCCTTTGCCTATGTGATGAATGATCTGGTAGAATCGGGCCGCAAATGGAAACCGGCCGTTTACGGTGTAACCGGTACTGCTATCGGCCTGTATGCCCTGTTCTACCCCGCATTGATCGGCTACCGGGTTCCCGTCTGGTTTATGAAGACCTTTATCAAATGGTTCCCCTCCTGGCCGTTCTAATGGGGAAGGATGCTCGGCAATACACAAAGTATTCCCTGCGCTTTTTGTCCCCACTGGCAACAAATCCCCTCGACCATCTTTTCTCCATGTCCCAGCCAGTCCTTCCCTTAATTTTTTGATCCACTCACTTCCTGCATGGAGGTTCCCTATGTTTCTCACCGATCTTCACACCCACACCGTTCTGTCTATGGACGGTCATGTTCCGCTGGCCGAAATGGCCTCCGCTGCCGTTCAGGCAGGCGTGTCTGCCTTGACAGTGACCGACCATTACGATATGCTCAATACGGACGGCCGGCGGGTGCTGACCTACGACTGGACAGCCGGTCTTGCTCAATTTATCGAAACATTACCCCTGTTTCAGGACAAACTGAACCTGTATCTGGGCATCGAGCTGGGCAGCGCCCATGTGTCCCCGGAGCACGCACGCCTGGTCATCGCCGGTGCGGGCGCAAGCCTGGATCAGGTCATTGGCTCCATCCACAACTTCCGGGAGGAGCACGGCGGCGGCGAATATTACTTTGGCGACTTCCACGCATTGGAAGTCTGCCACGCCGCTCTGGACGACTATCTGACCAGCATGGAGGAACTGGTGGCTCTGCCTGACTGCTACGATGTGCTGGGCCACATCATCTACCCCCTGCGCTATATGCACCGGGACGGACACGACATTGCTTTGCTGGATCATTATAAGGATCGTGTTGCCGAAATTCTTCGCACCGTCATTTCCACCGGTCACAGCATTGAGGTGAACACCTGTCGCGGCAACACCGTGGAGGACTGGCGGGATATCCTGAAACTGTACCGCGATTTGGGCGGCACGCTGGTCACCACCGGTTCGGACGCTCACTATCCTCAGGATGTAGGCAAGGGATTGACGGAGGCTTGTTTACTGCTGCAGGAGTGCGGCTTCCGCCATCTGACTGTATACAACCGCCGACAGGCGGAATTGATCGAGATCGAATGATATGGAGGATATAAATATGATTTCCATCGCTTGCGACCACGGCGCCATCGCGCTGAAAAACCATCTGAAGGCTTATCTGGAAGGCAAAGGCTATGAAGTAAAGGACTTCGGCACCCACACCACCGACAGCTGTGATTATCCCGATTTTGCCGCTCCTGCCGCCCGGGCTGTGGCCAGCGGGGAGTGTGAAAAGGGCATCGTCCTGTGCACAACCGGCATCGGCGTTTCCATGGTGGCTAACAAGGTCAA
Organism: Oscillospiraceae bacterium; assembly: GCA_045595865.1. GTDB lineage: Bacteria > Bacillota > Clostridia > Oscillospirales > Oscillospiraceae > JAJPXI01. The sequence continues at coordinate 7,612 of JAZOBG010000189.1, read as the reverse complement.
AGGCATCCGCTGCGCCCTGTGCCACGAGACCCACTCCGCCGAGATGACCCGCCGCCACAACGACGCCAACGTGCTGGCCATGGGTGCCGGTGTCACCGGAACCAATCTGGCCGAGCGTATTGTTGATGTCTTCCTGACCACCGAGTTCGAAGGCGGCCGCCATCAGCGCCGGGTAGACAAGGTCATGGCAATCGAAGAATAATTATCCAGAATTGAAAAGAGGAAGTTCTTCCATAAAACGAAGAACTTCCTCTTTTTCTTGTTTTAGCTGCGCTCTTTCACGGTCAGCACTACCGCTGTCCGGTCGTCTGTGGCTCCCTGTCGTTGGGCACTGCCATCCATCAGCGCGGCAGCCAGAGATTTCGGGTCGGTCCCGTCGTATTCAGCCAAGGCAGTCTTGACCCAGCCGTCCTCTTCCGAACTTGCCACACCGTCGCTGATCAGCACTACGCTGTCCCCCGGCTCCAACCGCAATTTGCTGACATCGGCTCCTGTGCTGTCCCCGGTGGTCAGTCCGGCAGGCAGAGCGGTGCCGGTGACCCGGGTGACAACCCCTTTCCGGCGCACATAGGACGGTGCCGCCCCCAGCTTATAGAATCCGGCCTCGCCGGTATACAAGTCCAACTGAAACAGATCAATGGTGGTGAATCCTCCCTCCTCCTCGCAGCGCAGGGCCAGGGCGGAGTTCAGGGTATTCAGCGCTTCCTCGGCTTCCATACCTGCACGCAGAAATTTTTCCAGCAAACCGATGGCCATGGTGCTCTCCCGATGGGCCTCCGGCCCGGAGCCCATACCATCACAGAGCAGTACAAACAGGCTGCCCTCCTCGGTTTTGAACCACGCCCCGGCATCTCCGCTGACCGTCTGCCCCTCCTTCTTGCGGGCAGCTACACCGGCCACCGCCATCAGCGATTCGGCCTGCCGCCAGCACAGGACGGTGGATCCATTTCGTTCACTTTCTTCCGGTTGGGTCAGGAACATACCGATCAGACGGGACAGACGCAGTTGCTCCGCCTCCCCTTTCAGAAGTTCCAACTCCTGCCCACAGACCTCCAGCAGCAGGTGTCCCTTCCGGTCGTACCACACGGCACACACACCGTGGACACCAAGCGCGCTCAGCCGCTGCCGCACCCGCTTTTCCTTTCCGGGATCCCGCACCGGCTCAAATTCCATCTGCCGCACCACATCGTCCAGCGCCCTTGCGAACAGCCCATACTGACGGCAGACGGTCTCCCGCCCCTCCCGCGCCCGGCTCTGAAACTGCCGGCGATAGCGCAAGGCGGTCAGTTCTTCATTAGCAGTGGCCAGTAGCAAAGGGAAATTCAGGCAGCGGGTACGAAAATGCAGCGGAAAATCTTCCGCTTCTCCTTTGCCGCGCTTTACCATGGCAGGCAGAGCATCGTTCAAGGCATTCATAGTGGCCGGGTATTCCCGCTGCCAGCAGCGGTCCCGCAGGGCACACAGCACACATACCTTGTTGGCCGCCCGATGAAAAATGCCGCTGTAATCTCCCTGGTTGGGAGCTACCCGCCGGAAGGAAATGCGCAGCCCGTCGTACAGCTCCCGGAAGGCATGGGCAGTGGACTCCAACCGCTCCCGTCCGTACCTGCGCACCCTCTCGTCCATGACAGCCTGCGTGGGTTCCTCTCGCATCAGCAGAACCGCAACCCTCCGCATCAGCCCATCGGGCAGTACCATAAAGACCACCGAGGCCACAAATACTTCATACAGGATATTCAGTTCCGGGGCGCTGTCCAGCGCCCAAAGCACCAGAATTCCGTTGGTCAGCACAAAGGTCAGAGCCGCAAATAATTTGCCCTGTTTCCAGAACACGCCGGTCATCAATGCGGAAAAACCGAAGGCCATAGCGTACCAAGGAGCCTGTCCCAGTGCAAGGTCCATGGACAGGCCGGTGCATACCCCCACTGCGGCCCCCGGTCCGGCCCCCCCTTTCCATGCAAACACAGTACAAACCAGTGCGGCAGCGGCACAGCCCAACGACAAACGCGCTCCGATTCTTACCTGAGCCAACGTCATCAGCAGGGTACACCCCAGGATGAACAGGCACACCAGCTGCCGACCGGTCAGCTCCGTGTCGACCTCGTTCCCTTTCCACACCGACAGGGCAATACGATAAAAATAAGCGGCTGCCGCCACCAGAAACACTTCCGTGACAAAGAACACCCATTGCTCCACACCGGTCAGCCGGTCTGATAAGTACACAAAGCCGGTTACACCCCGAAGCAGAGCAGCCACCACCGGCATAAACCAGCTCTGTTTACAAACCTTAACATCATAAAAAGCAAAGGACACCGAAAAACTCAGAATGCACGCCGCCACATAGGGCAGAGCATCCACAAACCCCCGGAAAGCAAGATATCCCATGCAGGAACCAATCAGCGCAGCCAGTCCCTCCAGTCCCGTTCCGGATGCTCCCACCAGCCCCAGTGCAAAGGGTGCATAACCACCGAAAAATTCTGCCCCCGCCAACATATAAGCCAGCAGCATACGAATCACATATTCCGCCAGCTGCACCAGTGCAGGCCACCGCAAGGTCACCTGTCCCGTCTGACGCAATATCCGTGCCTTCTCCTTAATATCTTCTTTTGTGGACATACCGATTCCTCCCGAATCCAATTGGTGTGCCCATAATAAACCATATTTTGGAAAAACATCGTCGGAAACGGTCTGGCTCAAAAAAGCTGTATGGCCTTTCCACTTGCCCCGCCCCACACTTTGTGTTAAGATAAAATGAGTTTTTGTGCAAATCGGAATCCATGCCGGCTTTCAGACGGCCCGTTTCCGTGTTTTACGAGGAGGATCCCCATGAAGATCGGCAACATTGAAATCCCCGGCAAGTTGGCGCTGGCTCCTATGGCCGGTGTAACTGACATTGCTTTTCGCACCATCTGCCGGGAACTGGGCGCGGACTACACCGTGACCGAAATGGTGTCCTCCAAGGCACTTTGCTATCAGGATAAAAAATCCATCCCCCTGCTGAAACTGGGCGAAGGGGAAGACCCCGCCGCCGCCCAGCTGTTTGGCAGCGACCCCGCCTGCATGGAGGAGGCCGCCGCCATCGCCGTCAAGGTATCGGGAGCCAGGATCCTGGACATCAATATGGGCTGCCCGGTGCCCAAGGTTGCCGGCAGCGGCGACGGCTCAGGGCTTATGCGCACCCCCGATCTGGCCGCCAGAGTGCTGGAGGCCACCATCAAAGGGGGCTGCGTTCCGGTCACCGTCAAGATTCGCAAGGGCTGGGACAAGGGCAGCTCCAACTGCGTGGAATTTGCCAAACTGATGGAACAGGCGGGTGCCGCCGCCATTGCCGTCCACGGACGCACAAGGGTGCAGATGTACTCCGGCGTGGCCGACTGGGACTGTATCCGCGAGGTCAAAAATGCCGTTTCGATTCCTGTCATTGCCAACGGCGATGTGTTTGGCCCCAAGGAAGCCGTGCGCATCCTGAAGTACACGGGAGCCGACATGGCCATGATCGGACGTGCCGTCTTTGGCAACCCATGGATCTTCATGCAGTGTGCCGCCGCACTGCGGGGCGAGGACGTTCCTCCCTTGCCCCCGTTGGCCGAGCGCTGCAAGGTAGCCGTGCGCCAGTTTGAGATGTCCTGCGCTGAAAAAGGGGAGCGCATCGCCTGTCTGGAAGCCCGCCGCCATTACGCATGGTATCTGAAGGGGGTTCCCCATTCCGGCTATTATAAAGAGCAAATCTGCAAAATCGAGTCCATGGACGATATTTACCGCATTACCAAGGGGATCCAGAGGGATTTGACCGACGAATGATCCGATAAAATCTCCGTAAGGGGTGAGAAATATGACCGAACTGGAACTGGTTGCTCTGGCCAAACAGGGAAACCAGGATGCCTTTGCACAACTGGTCGAAGCCAATCAAAACAAAATTTATTCCCTTGCCCTGCGTATGACCGGCAATCCGGAGGACGGTGCCGACCTGGCACAGGAGGCTTTTTTGAAGGCGTGGCGCAGCCTATCCACCTTTCAGGAGGAAAGCAGTTTTTCCACCTGGCTGTATAAACTGACCAGCAACCTTTGCATCGACTTCCTGCGCAAGGAAAAACGGCGCAAGACGGCAGTGACCACCGTCTCGCTGGATGATGACGAGGATGATACTCCACCCATGGAAGTACCCGACCACCGCTTCACACCGGAAACCGAGGTGGAACGCCGGGAACTGCGCTCCGCCATGAGCCGCGCATTGCAGAGTATGTCTGACGAGCATCGGCAGATCCTCATTCTCCGGGAGGTGGAAGGCCTGTCCTATACCGAGATCGCCGAACTTCTCGGACTGGAAGAAGGCACCGTCAAATCCCGCATTGCGCGCGCCAGAATTTCCCTGCGAAATATTTTACAAAAAGATGGGAACTTTTCTCCTCCCGTGTCGTCTAACCACACGGAAACCAAAAGAAAGGAGTGAACTGCATGCGTTCCTGTGATGAAATAGTGGAATTGATCAGCGCCTCGCTGGACGGCGAACTGTGTGCTGCCGAGCAAGCCGCGCTGGATGAACATATTGCCTGCTGCCCCGCATGCAGTGCTCTGTTGGATGATTTGCGCGCCCTGCATACGGCCGTTGCTGATCTGGAGGAAGTCCCCGCCCCCACCGGCTTTGCCGAGGCCGTTATGAGTACCATCGCCGCCGAACCCGAGCAGAAAAAGCCCGACAACGTGATTCCTTTCCCTGCCAAAAAAGCAATGCGCACCCATTGGAAACAGTGGACCGTCTCCGCAGCCGCCATCGCCATCGTGGTTCTGGGTGCCGTCAGCGCCCCATCCCTGATGGGCAATTTCGCCCAAAAGAGCGCCGTTGCCGAAGATGCCGACATGGCTTACGCCGTGCAGGATTCACTGGTCGCCGAAGCCGAAGCGGTCATGGATCAGGCAATGCCGCAGGCTTCCGCCTATGCCGAAACGGAAGTGCAGGAAGCAGATGCCGTTGCCGAGGAAAACACCTCCACCAAAGGAAATGCCCCCGCTGAATCGACAGCCGATACCGAGGTGGGCGACGCCTCGGATCCCCATTGTGTTACGGGCAGCGCTGCCCCTTCCGAAGTACCGGAAACCGATGTGGAACGCTACGCGGGCATTCTGATTTTGGAAGGCCCACTGGCCATGCTGGACAAGTATGAAGGCGCCGCCTGCAGCGATGGAACGGTAACTTACCTCGTCCCTGCCGGCGTGTTTGCCGAGGTGTTCAGCCTGTTGGAGGCTGAAAAGCCTGTGGGGTACGGTTACGCCGCCGGAAACCCCGATGCCGAACTGGGCAAGATCGTCGTACAGAGCAACTGAAGATTGAATCAACAGAAAAAATCCGACCGGTGGTCGGATTTTTTCTGTTTTTTGGGTGAAAATAACCCCGTACAGCCATTTATTCCTTGCAACAGCCATTTTTGCCCAGTATAATGGTAGGAGACTTCCGATTCGACAGATATTTCCTGTTTGTACTGACAAAGCAAGGAATTAAGGAGAGGCCTGTATGGACCGAAACCGCTTAAAATATATCCTCACCCTGTTGCTGGCCGCGGCATTTCTTCTGCTGGTCGGCTGCCGTGCCGCCGCAACTCCCCCGACCGAGATGGCCACGGCACCGGCCGCCACACCCACCCCGACCGCTACGCCGACCCCGACACCCACACCTGCTCCCACACCGACACCCACGCCTACACCGGAACCCACCCCTGAGCCGACCCCAACACCGGAGCCCGAACCGGAGCATGTGTTCACAGTGGTAAACGGCGCGACCTATATTGACGGGGTTCTGATCGTCAACAAAACCTACCCGCTTCCCGCCGATTATCCCCAGACCACCATCGACTCGGAAACCTACAGTGCCTACTGCGCCATGCGGCAAGCTGCCGCCGCCGAGGGGCTGACCCTCTTTACCCGTACCTCCTATCGCTCTTTTGCGGATCAGTCCGCGATTTATAACGGTTATGTGGCCGCTCGCGGCAAAGCCGAAGCTGACCGGGTCTCTGCCCGGCCCGGCCATTCGGAACACCACACCGGCCTTGCCATTGACCTGAACTCCCTGGACGTCTCCTTCGGAGAAACCGCCGAGGGCAAGTGGTTAGCCGAGCACTGCGCTGAGTTCGGCTTTATCCTCCGCTATCCCAAGGATTCCGAACACCTCACCGGCTACATATACGAGCCCTGGCACGTCCGGTATGTAGGTGTGGAATTTGCTCAGGAACTGTACTTAGGGGACGGCGATTTCCTGACTCTGGAGGAATATTTCGGCATCACCTCATGCTACGAGGAGTGACCTCCCGCCCTTTCAAGGAGTGATTCTTTGTGAACAACAGCAATACATTCCGTTTTCCTTCCTGTGACGGTGTCCATCAGATTTTTGCCCGTCAGTGGCTGCCCGCCCAAGGCGAACCCAAAGCCGTGGTGCAGATCGTTCACGGCGTGTCGGAATACATTGACCGCTACGCCGGTGTGGCCCGTTTTCTTGCCGACCACGGTTTCATTGTGGTGGGCGGCGATCACCTGGGTCACGGCCGCACGGCCTCAGGTCCCGAGGAATACGGCTTTTTTACCGAGCAGAAAGGCTGGCACACCGTAGTTGGTGACGTGCGCCGACTGCGCACCCTGATGGGGCAGAAGTACCCCGACCTGCCTTATTTCCTGCTGGGCCACTCCATGGGATCCTTTTTGGCCCGCACCTATTTGATCGACTGGCCCGGCACCCTGACCGGCGCCATTCTGTCGGGTACCGGGCAGGAAGCCCCGGTTATGGTAAAAGCAGGGTGGATCCTGTCCGATCTGGTCAGTAAAATCTCTGGCCCCCGCGCCCACAGCAAGCTGGTGGAAACCCTGTCCTTCGGCGCGTACAACAAACAGTTTGCCCCCACCCGCACCCGGGCCGACTGGATCAGCCGGGACGAAGCCGCGGTGGACGCCTATATTGCCGATCCTCTGTGCGAATTTCTCCCCACTGCAGGCATGTTCCGTGATATGATGGAGGGCCTGCAGTATATCGCCAACAAGAACAACCTGAGCAAAATGGATCCCTCCACCCCGGTCTATATCTTCTCCGGCGATAGGGATCCTGTGGGCGGAAACGGCGAAGGCGTACAAAAAGTGGCCGGTTTCTTCCGGGATGCCGGCACCAAGAACCTGACCGTGAAGCTCTACCCCGAAGGCCGCCACGAAATGATGAATGAGACCAACCGGGACGAGGTCTTTTCCGATCTTCTGGTCTGGCTGGAAGATCACACAAACTGAATCACAGAAAAAATCTCCTGACGAAAGCATCGTCAGGAGATTTTTTCTTACTGATTCTGAATGGTCACAATGGCCTCGTAAATGGCTTCCCGTGCCTCCTGCACCGTGCCAAATACGGTACACCCGGAGGCCGCGGCATGTCCTCCGCCCCCCAACAGGGCGCACACATCGGTGGCGCTGAGTTTGGCGGGGTCGGTACGCACGCTGAGCTTGCACTCGCCGGGTTTCAGTTCCCGGATGGTCACCGACACGCAAACCCCTTCGATCTGACCGAGGAAGGCGGCAATGTCTTCGGCGTCGTCCTCGGTGGCGCCAATCGACGCCATGTCTTCCAGCGAGATGGCACCAATGG
>JAZOBG010000188.1:0-3833 GCA_045595865.1 Oscillospiraceae bacterium | reverse complement strand
ACCGAAGTCGAATAAGGAGGAAACGAACTATGGAACTTTCTAAGCTTTCTCCTGTTGCTGGCTCCACTCAGGTGGGCAAGCGCAAGGGCCGCGGCCCTGGCAGCGGCAACGGTAAGACCGGTGGCCGTGGCCACAAGGGTCTGTATGCCCGCTCCGGCGGTAAGGTTCGCGCCGGCTTCGAAGGCGGCCAGATGCCTCTGGCTCGCCGCATCCCCAAGCGTGGCTTCAACAACATCTATGCAAAGCCCCTGACCGCCATCAACCTGGCTGTTCTGAACTGCTTTGAAGACGGTGCTGTTGTTGACGCAGCTGCCCTGATTGAAAAGGGCATCATCCATGATTGCCCCTACGGCCTGAAGGTTCTGTCCAACGGCAATCTGACCAAGAACCTCACCGTTAAGGCTGCGGCTTTCTCTGAGTCTGCTAAGGAAAAGATCGAGCAGGCAGGCGGAAAGGCCGAGGTGGTTTAAGTGTTTAAGACACTGCGTGACGCATGGCAGATTCCCGAGCTTCGTAAGAAGCTGATGTTTACCCTGGTCATGCTGCTGATCTTCCGTTTCGGCAGCGTTATCCCCGTACCTTTCGTGGATACCAAGGCTATGGCAACCACCTTCGAGACTGTCCTCTCCGGCACTATCCTGGGCTTGTACAATGCCATGTCCGGTTCCGCCTTCTCTCAGGCAACCGTTCTGGCACTGGGCATTCAGCCCTACATTAACTCTTCCATTATCATCCAGCTGCTCACCGTGGCTATTCCCGCTCTGGAGCGGATGGCCAAGGAAGAGGGCGAGGAAGGTAAGAAGAAGATCAACAAGATCACCCGCTATACCACTGTGGCACTGGGCCTGCTGCTGGGCTTCGGCTACTACACCCTGATCAAGAGCTACGGCGTCCTGACCGAAACCGGCTTCCTGCCCGGCCTGGTCATCGTGCTGGCCTTCACCGCCGGCTCCTCCGTGGTCATGTGGATGGGTGAGCAGATCACCGAGCACGGCATCGGCAACGGCATCTCCATGATCCTGTTCGCCGGCATCGTGTCCCGTCTGCCCGCTATGCTGAACACCATGTTCACCATGGTTTGGTGGCACGTGATCATCGTCCTGATCGGCATGGTTGCTCTGATCCTGTTCATTAACTTCATTAATGACGCAGAGCGCCGCATCCCCGTTCAGTACGCTAAGAGAGTGGTTGGCCGTAAGATCTACGGCGGCCAGAGCAGCAACCTGCCCATCAAGGTGAGCATGTCCGGTGTTCTGCCCGTGATCTTCGCACAGTCCATCTGCTCCATCCCCGCTACCATCGCCACCTTCACCGGCCACACCGACGGCCATTGGTGGTACGACAATGTATGGAGCAGCGACAGCTGGCCCTACATTATCTTCTACGGCCTGATGATCTTCTTCTTCAGCTGGTTCTACTCCCAGATTCAGTATGATCCTGTGGAGATCGCCAACAACATGAAGAAGAACGGCGGTTTCATCCCCGGCTTCCGTCCCGGCAAGCCCACCGCTGAATTCATCCAGAAGGTCATCAGCAAGATCGTGGTCTTCGGTGCTGTGTATCTGGCAATCGTTGCTCTGCTGCCTGTTCTGGCCGGCAAGGCAATGACCGATGTGCAGAACCTGGCCATCGGCGGCACTTCCGTCATCATCGTCGTGGGCGTTGCTCTGGAGACTGTCAAGGCTCTGGAGGCTCAGATGCTGATGCGCCACTACAAGGGCTTCCTGGACTAAGATTTGGAGGCGTAAGCTGATGAATCTGATCCTTTTGGGAGCTCCCGGTGCCGGCAAGGGCACCCAGGCTGAACTTTTGGTTGAGCAGCTGGGGATCCCTGCCATCTCCACCGGTAACATGCTCAGAGAGGCCATGGCAAATGGCTCCGAACTGGGCAAGGAAGTGAAGCAATACATGGACGGCGGCCTGCTGGTGCCTGACGAGCTGGTTCTCAGCTTGCTGGCGCACCGCGTGTCTGAGCCTGATTGCGCAAACGGATTCATCCTGGACGGGGTGCCCCGCACCCTGTCCCAGGCAGAAACCCTGGATGCCAAGGGCGTTGCCATTGACCATGTTGTTTCCATTGAGATCAGCGACGATGTGATTACCGGGCGTATGTCCGGCCGGCGGAGCTGCCCCAAGTGCGGCGCCACCTATCACATCACCGCCAATCCTCCTGCTCATGAGGGCGTGTGTGATCTGTGTAACGCAGAGCTGACCATCCGCAAAGACGATGCGCCGGAAACGGTTCGCAAGCGTCTGGAGGTCTACCACGCCTCCACTGAGGTACTCAAGGACTATTACGCAAAGCAAGGCAAGCTTCGGCTGGTCAGCGGCGAGCAGTCCATTGAGGGCGCCAACCAGGAAATCCTGGTGGCAATAGGAGCAAAGGCATGATAGCAATCAAAAATGAACGAGAGCTGACATTGATGCGCCAGGCCTGTAAGATTACCGCGGCAGCCCGTGCCTTGGCAGGGGAAATGGTAAGACCCGGCGTCACAACCAAGCAGATCGACAAAGCCGTACACGATTTTATCGTCAGTCAGGGCGCAAGACCGTCGTTCCTGAACTATAACGGCTATCCCGGCAGTGCATGCATCTCGGTGAACCAGACGGTGATTCACGGTATTCCCGGCGGTTACACGCTGAAAGACGGTGACATCGTTTCCATCGATGTGGGTGCCTACTGCAAGGGATTTCACGGCGATTGCGCGGCTACCTTTGCTTGCGGCACAATCAGCGCCGAAGCCGAGAAGCTGATTCAGGTCACAGAGCAGAGCTTCTTCGAAGGTCTCCGTTTTGTGAAACGCGGACACCGCGTGTCCGATATCTCCCACGCCATCCAGACGTATGTGGAGTCTAACGGTTTTTCGGTTGTGCGATCTTTCGTAGGTCACGGCGTAGGCGCACAGCTGCATGAGGAACCGGAGGTCCCGAATTACGGACCTGCCGGCCGCGGGCCCAGACTGCTTCCCGGTATGACCCTGGCAATTGAGCCGATGGTCAACGCCGGTACCCATGAAGTTCGCATCCTGCGCGATGGCTGGACAGTGGTTACCACCGACGGAAAGCTCTCCGCCCACTATGAAAATACTGTACTCATCACCGACGGCGAGCCGGAAATCCTCACCGTCACAGAAGGACTTTGACTATGGACCCAGATTTACCGGATTTAATTATTTCGGATGTGGTCGTTTCCATAGCCGGCCGGGATCAAGGTAAGCTGTTCTATGTAGTTGGAACTGACCCGGTTTACCTGATGTTGGCCAACGGAAAAGACCGTACGCTGGATAAGCCCAAGCGTAAAAAGCGTAAGCACGTACAAAAAGTCCTTCGTGCTGAGACCAGAGTAGCCGCGAAGCTCGCTTCCGGCGACAAGGTGCTCAACAGCGAATTACGAAGAGACTTGGCTTTCTTCAGCCGAGGGCTGCAAAGTAATGAATGACCTAGGAGGTTTCTAACTTGGCAAAAGACGACGTAATCGAGATTGAGGGCATCGTAACCGATGCACTGCCCAACGCTATGTTCAATGTCGATATCGGCAACGGACACACCGTTCTGGCAAACATTTCCGGCAAGCTCAGAATGAATTTCATCAGAATCTTGCCCGGTGACAAGGTAACCATTCAAATGTCTCCTTATGATCTGACCAGAGGCCGGATCACCTGGAGAAGTAAGTAATACACTAGAGACATTGATCTCATATGGAGGTTAAACAGTATGAAGGTAAGACCGTCCGTTAAACCCATGTGCGAAAAGTGTAAGATCATCAAGCGCAAGGGTCGCGTAATGGTAATTTGCGAAAACCCCAAACACAAGCAGAGACAAGGCTAATAGGA
>JAZOBG010000187.1:0-7482 GCA_045595865.1 Oscillospiraceae bacterium | reverse complement strand
AACAGCGGCGTTACTGCCCACGGGCGCGGGTTGGATACTTTCACATCCACTTCCAGTACGTTTTCTTCTCCGGAATATACCTTGGGGCTCCAATAAGCCTGTTTCACCTCAAAGGTGTACCCACTGAGCGTAATTGGCTCTTGCTCCACGTCCAGAATAACGGTATCTTCTCCGCCTATGGAATAAGGGTCGGTTTGTTCGATCTTCAATGGATGATTTTGCCACAGAGCATACAGACTGCCCGAACCCGCAAAGTAATCCACGGTACAAAAAAGCATCATAATACAAAGAATAATAATGACCACCTTGGCCGCCGTGTACAGCTTGGCCCACCACACCGGATGCGCCCTATCCAGCTCTTTCCCCACTTCCACGGGGTCGCCCATGGCTTCAACGGCGGCCTTGGCCGCGTCTCTTGGTTCCATGCCTTTGTCCAGAAAATACTGCTCTTTGTCCTCGATGTGCCCCAGAAGTTCCGCCCGGATGGCCTTGTGCTCCGGCCTGGACCGCACCTGATCCATGGCGGTGTCCAGCCATCCGCTCCGATTATAGTTTGCCATGGTCATGCCTCCTTCCCGACGATCTCAGGAAAGGGCGGGCGCACAGCCCAGCACCACGGCGTTCACTTTCTCCGAAAAAAACTTCCATTCTTCGGTTTTTTCCTTCAGCAGTTCTCCCCCCGCACGGGTCAGGCGGTAATACTTGCGCTCCCGGCCATTGGGGGCCTCCTTCACCTGGGATTTGATATACCCGCCCCGCTCCAGATTGTGCAGCAACGGGTACAAAGTACCTTCTTTCAGCGAGAAAGTCCCGTCGGATCGTTTTTCCAGTTCGGCCGTCATTTCATACCCGTACTTCTCTCCATCCTGCAGCAGCGACAGCACCAGCAGGGTGGTACTCCCCGCGATCAGAGATTTATCTACTTTCATTTGAACACCTCCATAAATATAAGACCTCGACTATCTATGTATACTATACATCGGCCGTCGAGGCCTTGTCAAGAGGGTATCTGCAAAAAAACGCGACGGTCAGTTGACCGCCGCGTTGCATATTTTATTCGGTTTTAGCTGCGCCGCCCGTGGTTTTGGGCTTGGGTTTGCGGCGGCGGCGGTTGTTGGAGCTCTTCTTGGCGGTACTGCCGGTGTTCTGCTCTTTCTTTTCGCCCTGTTCCTGCTTGGGTTTGGCCTCCTGCTTAGGTTTTTGAGACTGCTGCTTAGGCTTCTGATTCTGGTTTTGCTTCTGCTTATTGTTGTTCTGCGCCGGTGCCTTCTCCTGAACCTGTTTTTCTGGCGCGGCCTGTTGGGTCTGGCTCTTGCTGCCTCCGCGCTTACGGCGGCGGCGGGAGCTGCTGCTCTTGGGCTGCTGCTCTTGCGGAACCAGAGCAGATTCTTCCTTCTGCGCAGGTGCCGCGGTCAAAATTTCATCCAGCGCAGCCGCCAGAGAGGAACGCTCACCAAAGCGACGGGGAGCCGGTTCCTCTTCCTCGGTAACCTTGCGCAGCTTGGCCAGTTCCTCCGGCGGAGGAGCCACATAGCCTTCGGGGCGCTTGCCCTTGCCGCTGCGGACTACGCAGATCTCGCAGGCCGAAAAGGTCTTGGGGGGATCGTTGGAATCCTCGATGGCCACCTTTACCTGCTCACGCAGCAGGTTCACATTGGTCACGGTGCCTACACCGTCCGGAGTCTCCACGAAGGAGTCCAGCTTGGGACAGCGCTTGACGGCATCCTCATAGGCATCCTGCTCGTACTTCAGACAACACATCAGGCGGCCGCAAGTGCCCGATATCTTGGTGGGATTCAGCGACAGGCTCTGGGTCTTGGCCATCTTAATGGAAACAGGCTGGAATTCATTCAGAAACTGGGAACAGCAGAAGGGCTTTCCGCAGATACCCAGTCCACCCAGCATCTTTGCCTCGTCGCGCACACCGATCTGGCGCAGCTCGATGCGGGCGTGCAGGGCAGCAGCCAGATCCTTTACCAGCGCACGGAAATCCACACGACCTTCGCTGGTGAAAAAGAACAGGACTTTATTGCCTTCGAAGCTGTACTCAGCATCTACCAGCTTCATGTCCAAACCGTGCTCCGCGATCTTTTCCTGACAGACCTTGAAGGCCTTTTCTTCCTTTTCGCGGTTCTGCTGCACAGTCTCAATGTCCTTGTCGGTAGCCACACGCACCACGGTGCGCAAAGGCTGCACCACAGCGGTGTCCTCCACCATGTGGTTGCCGCGGGTACATTCACCGTATTCCAGTCCGCGGGCGGTCTCCAGAATGACTCCCTGTCCGGTCTGAACCGTCTGACCCTGCGGGTCAAAATAATATTGTTTACCGCCGGGCTTGAACCGGACGGAAATAATCTCAGTCATGGTTTTTGTTCCTCCATTGGATCAAGGCAGCCGGAACGAGTTCCGTGCCGTTTGTTTCATTTTCCCGCGGCCAGCCAGCCCAGCAAGTGTCCAGCTCCTACATTAAAAGGAACCGCCTGTCGGACCCGCCGCAGATGTTCGATCAGGGGAAGCACTTTGCGGGGCTGTACAGTCAGCTGTTCCCGCAGGGACTGTTCCACCAGATCAAACAGTGCCAGCAAAGTATCTTTGTCCGGCTTTTTTACTTCCAGTGCCGTGGTAAGTTCCACCAGGGTAAGTTCTTCTCCCTCCAGCAAAAGGTGGGCCAACTGCGTAGCGGTCTTTTGCAGTTCCTCATCGGCTTGCCCGCGGCCGGGTTCGGAATGAGCCGACAGAGAAAGTGTTTCACATCGGGAGCGAATGGTAGACAGCAACTGCTGGGAGTTTTCGGTCAGCAGCAGAAAGGACAGGTACTGAGGTCCGTCCTCCAGTACCTTCAAAAGGGCATTCTGGGCGTTTTCGTTCATGGTTTGCGCATCTTCAATGATGAACACCTTACGGTCTGCTTCATTGGGTCGAATATACGCCTCGCTGCGCAGCTGCCGAACCTGATCCACCACGATCATTCGTTTCTCTTCCAACAAGGAGATTCGAATGATATCCGGGTGAATGTTCCCTGCCGCCTTACGACAGTTGGAACAAATTCCGCAGGGTTTGTTCCCTCCGGAAGAACAGACATAAGCCCGTGCCAAATGGTCGGCCAGCTCACACGTCGTTTCTTTTACAGAACCTTCAATAATGTATGCATGAGAAAGCCGACTCACTGCGGCTTCCAATCGACGGCGAACTGCGTCTCCAATATGCAAACAGGACAGATCCATTTACGCTCAAACCCTTCCATGTTCACAGCAAATACGTATATCACGGTTATTATAACCTATCTCATGCAAATATGCGAGATGTTTTTTTGTGATGATCTCACCGGGTGCCACTACGGGAACTCCGGGGGGATAGGGCGCGATCTGGCAGGCTGATATTTTTCCTTCACACTCGTCCAGCGGAAGGGATTGTGCGGAGGCAAACAATGCCTGTCGGGGCCGCATAACGATCTCCGGTTCCGGGGGCATAGGATATTGCATATCATCTGCCTGCAAGTCCATGACTTCCAAAGCACGCTCCAGCCGGTCCAGATCTTCCGTGCTGTCGGCACCGGTCACGATGAATACCACATGTCCGCGGTCGGCCATTTCGGGCCAGATCCCCTGCTCCTGAAGTCGGCACTCCACCGCATATCCGTCTTTGACCCGCAAGGTCAGCCGTCCGGGATCAAGGTTTTCTCCGTTCAAAGAAGGGAATCTCTGTCTCATCTGTACCACCCGTTGACAGGCTTTTTTATAACAGATCTGACCCGTTTCACTTTCCATCCAGGCCCTTGCAAGGTCCATGGAGGTCAGAATGGGATAGGACGGACTGGATGTGCCGTGAATGGAGGCGGCACGGCGCAGCTCTTCCCCGCTAAACGCTCCGCCGGAAAACAGCAGGGCCGCCTGACCCAGCGCAGGAAGGGTCTTGTGGGCGGAGCATACTACCAGATCGGCACCGTGATAATGGTCGATCCCCAGAAAAGACAGATGGGCGCCGTGTGCGCCGTCCACCACAAGTTTTGCACCAACCCGGTGGCAAACCTCCGCAATTCCGGGAATATCATACAACCTTCCGTAATAATCCGGTGAGGTTATACAAACAGTTTTGATTTCAGGGGCATTTTTCAAAATCTTTTCCACAGCCTGAGGAGTCTTCTCCATCAGATACACCGGGGTCAAATCAAGCAGCGCCATGGTGTGATAAACTGAGCGATGACAGTTCCGGTCGGTCAACAGCGTGGAACCGATAGGGCAGGCTAATGTCAGGGCAGAATGAATCCCCTGCGTCGAGCCGCAGGTCAGCATCAGACATTCTTCCATGTGAACCGCTTTGGCCCAGAGAGCTTCGGCCTCCCCAATGGCGCCGCCCGCTTCGTACAGATTTCCGGTGGGGGGTAATTCAGTGAAATCCATACCAACCAACTGTTCCCAGCCGGGCAGACCTTTTCCCTTATGACCGGGCATATGCATCCGCAGCGGGTCAGTATCCAAAAAGGCAGTCAATGCATGATACAAAGGTGTATTCACGGCACATTCCTCCTGAAAAGGAAACAAGGGGCGGGACGACGGTCCCGCCCCTTGCGGCGTTTCTTACTTTTCCAGCGCCACCACGGTACGGCGGTTGGGCTCGGTACCGGTGGAATAGGTGGTCACACCGGGATAGTCCTGCAGAGCCGTATGGATCACGTGACGCTCGTAGGCGTTCATGGGCTCCAAAGTCACATTACGGCGGTACTTGACCACTTTGTCGGCCACGCGGTTGGCCAGACGGACCAGAGCTTCCTCGCGCTTGGCGCGGTAATGCTCAGCATCCACATGGATGCGAACACGCTTGGAAACACCGCGATTGACCGAATAGCTGGTCAGCTGCTGGATGGCATCCAGAGTTTCACCGCGGCGGCCGATGATGGCACCCAGGTTTTCACCCTCCAGATTGACGCGGTAAATGCCCTCTTCTGCACACTCCACGACGGGGGTTGCCTGCACGTTCATATGCTCCATCAAACCAACCAGAAACTTGGTGATCTGCTCAGCCTTGGCATCCGCCACAGGTGCGGCAGGAACTTCCTCTTTCTTTTCCATAACAACAGGAGCTTCTTCCACCACGGGAGCAGAAACTTCCTCCTCCACAACAGCAACAGGCTCTTCTGCGATCTCCTCATCGGGGACCTCATAGGTCACACGCACTTTGGCAGGGGAGCTGCCAATGCCGAGGAAACCGGACTTGGCCCGCTCCAAAATTTCCACAGACACATCGTCGCGGTCCAGCTTCAGCTGTTCCAGCGCGGAGGCAATGGCTTCGTCCTCATTGCGTCCGGTGGTATCAATATACTTCAGCATTTGGATTTTCTCCTTTATTCTTCGGTCTGCTCTTCCTCTTCGGAAATCTCTTCTGCAGCCTCTTCAATAGAAGCGGTCTCTTCGCCGATCGCTTCCACCTGCTCCACGGAGGTATCTGCAACTTCAGCAACAGGCTCTTCTTCGATCATCTCGCCCTTGGCAGCCAGAGCTGCGGCCACAGCCTCTTCGTCAATGGGGGCGCCGGGATCCTGATAGGGAGTCACACCGCCAAAACGCTCGGGATCGTAAGCACGGCCGCGGGCATAGGGACGCATACCGATGCGGCCCACGTCGGTCGTGCGTTCTTTCTTCTTCTCAGAAGACTCAACGGCGGGTTTTTTCTTCTTGCCCTTGTTGTTCTTGGCCTCTTCAATGGCCTTGGCACGGCGCTCGGCAGCCTCACGGCGCTTGCGCTTTTCTTCCTCTTTTTCCTTGGCTTCCTGCTCGGCACGCAGAGCAGCAGCCTTTTCGTAGTCCTTCTTCAGCATTTTGCCGGAAATGAATTCCTGCAGCATAGAGGTCAGGCTGTTGATGATCCAGTATACGCACAGGCCGGCGGGCATGGCGTAACCAATCCACAGAGACATCAGCGGCATCATGATCATCATGGTCTTCATTTGCTGATTTGCCTGAGTTTCCTTCTGCTGCTTGTTCATGGCATTGGTTGCCTGAGAAACCTTGGACATGAGCCAGCTGAGAACGGCAGAAATAATGGGCAGCAGGAACAGACCGATGGTGCCCCAGTTGTAAGCATCAAATTCCCAGATCTTCCACTGAGCGATATCAGCCAGATTCATACCCAGGAAATTAAAGTCAACAATGAACAGGTTATCACCCATGCCGGAGGAAACACCGTCCACGGCAACGCGGATGGCATCGAGGTTGCCCTCGTTCATCATGTTGGCCATGTACAGCTCACTGTAGGCAGCACTTCTGCCTGCCTCTTCCATGCTGTAGCCCAGCACATCGGCAACGGCAGTAATGGCATCCTCAGACAGATGCATCAAATGGTAGAGGGGACGACGGATGATGGCATACAAGGGCCACAGAATAAACAGGGGGATCATAGACCAGAGACAGCCGCTCATGGGATTGACATTCTCCTTGGCGTACAGTTTCTGGATCTCTTCATTCATTTTTTCACGGTTTTTTGCATACTGCTTCTGAATCTGCTGAACCTTACCCTGGATCAGGTTCATCTGGATCATACTGCGCTTACTCTTCATAGAGAAGGGGAACAGGATCAGTTTGATCACGATAGCAAACAGGATCAGAGCAATACCGTAGTTGCTGAAGGATTCAAAGAATTTCAGCAGCCAGGAAAAGGGCGTTAAAATAATTTGACTAAAGTCCATTCGGAAACCTCCCGAAAATTATGGTACAGGATCGTACTCGATGGATTTTTGGCGGTGAAAGGGATGACATTTCATCAGCCGGCGAAGAGCCAGCCACCCCCCTTTCAGGGCGCCATAACGTTCAATAGCCTGCATGGCATATTCCGAGCAGGTGGGAATAAACCGGCAGGACGGCGGGGTCAGTGGGGAAACCCCTTTGCGATAGAATCCAATCATCCAAAGCAGGACTCGCTTCATGATTGCTCCTCCTCGGCCCGCAACAGTTCCAGATTGCGTGCCGCCTTCAGAAAAGAGCGTTCCAGCTCGCCAAACTTTGCATAAACCGACCGCACACGAGCCACCACAACCAAATCGTAACCGGGCAAAAACAGATTTTCATGAATGCGGTAAATCTCGCGCAGGCGGCGGCGCACCCGATTGCGTACCACGGCATGTCCCAGTTTGGTGCTGACCGTGATGCCCAAACGGCTGGTCGTTCCCCCATTTTTGCGTGCGTAAAGAGCCAGGTGGGGGGTCACCTGGTTCTTTCCCTTTGCGTACAGACGGCGAAAGACATGATTGTGTTTCAGAGAGACTGTAAACTTCACGTTTTCCTCCATGCAACGCAAGGGCGGGGGAAACCTCCCTCCGCCCCTATGGGTTTGGAATCTTCAAAAATCAGTGACTCAATCAATGGGTCAGACGGGCGCGGCCCTTTGCACGACGGCGAGCCAGAACCTTGCGGCCGTTCTTGGTGGCCATGCGCTTACGGAAACCGTGCTCCTTGGAGCGCTGACGCTTCTTGGGCTGATAGGTACGAA
>JAZOBG010000186.1:0-9597 GCA_045595865.1 Oscillospiraceae bacterium | reverse complement strand
GAGCGGTCAAATGTGTTATTGATTTCTCTTATGCAAGAGCAGCGGTGATGATGGCCATCTTGTAGACCTCGTCGGCGTTGCAGCCGCGGGAGAGGTCGTTGATGGGGGCATTCAGACCCAGCAGGATGGGGCCATAGGCCTCAAAACCACCCAGACGGGCAGCGATCTTGTAGCCGATGTTGCCGGCGTCGCAGTCGGGGAAGATGAAGGTGTTGGCCTGACCGGCAACGGGGGAACCCTTGCACTTCTGAGCAGCGACCACGGGGGACACGGCAGCGTCAAACTGCATCTCGCCGTCAATGGCTTCGTTGGGCATCTGCTCCTGGGCCTTCTTGCAGGCGTTCTGGACCAGAGTGACCTGATCGGCCTTGGCGGAGCCCTTGGTGGAGAAGCTCAGGAAAGCGGCCTTGGGGTCAATGCCGAAGGTGCGGGCGCAGCCGATGGTCTCGCGGCAGATCTCGGCCAGCTCGTCCTCGTTGGGAGCGATGTTGATGGCGCAGTCGCCCATAGCCAGCATCTCTTCCACGCCGTCCTTCTCACGGCGCATAATGAAGCAGGAAGAAACGATGGAGTTGCCGGGCTTGGTCTTGATCAGCTGCAGGGCGGGACGGACGGTGTCGGCGGTGGAGTAGGTAGCGCCGCCCAGCAGAGCGTCGGCCTTGCCCATCTTGACCAGCATGGTGCCAAAGTAGTTGCTCTGCATCAGAGCCTTACGGCAGTCCTCAGCGCTCATCTTGCCTTTGCGCAGTTCCACCATTTTTTCCACCATGGCGTCCATCTCGGGATAGGTGGCGGGGTCGATGATCTCAACGCCCTCGATGTTGTGACCCTTCTCGGCGGCGACAGCCTTGATCTCGTCCACATTGCCCACCAGAATGGGCTTCAGGAAGGTGTCCTCGTTCAGACGGGCAGCGGCTTCCAGAATGCGGTAGTCGGGGCCTTCGGGGAAGACGATGGTGCGGGGCTGAGCCTTCAGATCGTTGATCAGTTTATCCAGAAACATAATAATTACCTCCAGATGAATTTTTTACAAGCTTTTATTATTATACACCCGCTTTGCGGCAAAACTCAACAGTTCAGAGGCAAAAAATTGTCCAAAAAGGTGCTTTACAATTTGTATTCTGTCTTCTATAATATACTAACTGTCATTTCATTAGCCTTATAATATTAATGTATAGGTGATTATATCATGAGTACCGATTTTTCCCGTTCGCTGGCCCTGCTGCGCAAGGAGCGCGGAATTTCCCAGCGCACGGCATCCAAGGAGCTGGGCATCAGTCAGGCTCTGCTGTCCCACTACGAAAACGGCGTGCGCGAACCCGGACTGAGCTTTGTGGTCAAAGCCTGCGATTATTATAATGTATCGGCCGACTTTCTGCTGGGCCGCACCCTGTCCCGGGACGGCACCACCATTCTGGACGCCGATACCCTTCATGATGCCAGCGACGAAAAGGACAACGTACTGCGCGGCTCGGTTATCGCCACCCTGAACCGCAAACTGCTGGTCAATTCGGTCAGCATGGTTTTTGATCTGCTGGGCAAAACCGGGGACCGCACCGCCATCAAGGCGGCAGCCGAGTATCTGTCCACGGCGCTTTACAAGGTGTACCGCCATCTGTACCGGGCCAACAAATCCAACAACGAGAATGTTTTTTCCATCCCGGCCCGACAGTTTCTGACCGGTACGCCCATGGCTGACATGATCCACGCCGAGGCCGAATTGGTGGATGCGCTGGCGGCTCACGCCCAGGAAAAGGGCGAATTCCCCGATATGAGCCACGATGCTCTTGCCGAAACCTACCCCGGCCATCATCAGTCTCTGCTGCAGATCGTCCACAACACGGACGAACGCATCAACCGCCGCGTGAACAACATGTAAGCGAATCCCCCACGGAGGTTTTAACTTTATGACCAATCAAAAAAATATTCGTAATTTCAGCATTATCGCACATATTGACCACGGTAAGTCCACCCTGTCCGACCGCATGATCGAAATCTGCGGCGCGGTCGAGCAGCGTCAGATGGAGTCCCAGCTGCTGGACAACATGGATCTGGAAAAGGAGCGCGGCATCACCATCAAGGCCCGCGCTGTGCGCATGGACTACAAGGCCGAGGACGGCGAGACTTACCAGCTCAACCTGATCGACACCCCGGGCCATGTGGACTTCAACTACGAGGTTTCCCGCTCCCTGGCTGCCTGCGAGGGCGCCGTGCTCATCGTGGACGCCGCTCAGGGCATCGAGGCCCAGACTCTGGCCAACACCTATCTGGCACTGGATCACGATCTGGAGATCCGCCCGGTTCTGAACAAGATCGACCTGCCTGCCGCCGACCCCAAGCGGGTCAAGGACGAGATCGAGAACGTCATCGGCCTGCCCGCTCAGGATGCTCCCGAAATCTCGGCCAAGATGGGCATCAACATTCCCGCCGTGCTGGAGGACATCGTGCAGAACGTTCCCTCCCCCACCGGCGACCCTTCGGCACCTCTGAAGGCCCTGATTTTTGACAGCCAGTACGACCCCTACCGGGGTGTCATCGTGTATTTCCGCGTCATGGAGGGTACCGTGCGCACCGGCATGAAGGTCAAGATGATGGCCTCCGAAGCCACCTATGAGATTCTGGAGTGCGGCTATCTGCTGCCGCTGGGTCTGGAACCCTGCGACGAGCTGATCGCCGGCGAGGTCGGCTACTTCACCGCCTCCATCAAGAACGTCAAAGACACCCAAGTGGGCGACACGGTGACCGAGGCCGACCGCCCCGCCGCCGAGGCCCTGCCCGGCTACCGCCCCGCCCGCGCCATGGTCTACTGCGGCATTTACACCGAGGACGGCTCCAAGTACCCCGACCTGCGCGACGCACTGGAAAAGCTGCAGCTCAACGATGCCTCCCTGTCCTTTGAGCCGGAATCCTCGGCCGCACTGGGCTTCGGCTTCCGCTGCGGATTTTTAGGTATGCTCCACATGGAGATCATTCAGGAGCGTCTGGAGCGCGAATTCAATCTGGATCTGATCACCACCATGCCTTCGGTCATCTACAAGATCACCAAGACCGACGGCAGCATCGTCATGGTGGATAACCCCCACAATTACCCCGACGTAGGCGCCATTTCGGCCGCCGAGGAGCCATACGCCAACGTGTCCGTCGTCACGCCCCCCGACTACGTGGGCAACATCATGCCTCTGTGCCAGGAGCGCCGCGGCATCTTCAAGGATATGCAGTATCTGGACACCACTCTGTGTGAACTGCACTACTCCATGCCCATCGGCGAGATCATCTACGATTTCTTTGACACCCTGAAGGCCCGCACCAAGGGTTACGCCAGTCTGGACTACGAACTGGACGATTACCGCCCCTCCGAGCTGGTCAAGGTGGATATGCTGCTCAACGGCGATCAGGTGGATGCCCTGTCCTTCATCGCCCATAGGGAAAAGGCCTATCCCCGTGCCCGCCGCCTGTGCGAAAAACTGAAGGAGAATATTCCCCGCCAGATGTTTGAGGTGCCCATCCAGGCAGCCATCGGCGGCAAGGTCATTGCCCGCGAAACCGTCAAGGCCATGCGCAAGGACGTTCTGGCCAAGTGCTACGGCGGCGACATCACCCGTAAGAAGAAGCTGCTGGAAAAGCAGAAGGAAGGCAAAAAGAAGATGCGTTCTTTGGGAACGGTCCAACTGCCCACCGAGGCATTTATGGCAGTGCTCAAGCTGGACGAAGAGTAAATTACAGAGCATCTTCTTGCCTTCCCCGCGCAGCGGATCGGCGCAAGTGCGCCGTAAATTCGCAGCGAAGCGGAGAATTGCGCAGGCGGGATTCACTTCCGCCGAGCATGTCAAATCCTTCAAGGGGCCCCCGCAAAAGCGTGCTTTTGTGGGGCGGCAAGAAGAAGATGCGTTCTTTGGGAACGGTCCAACTGCCCACCGAGGCATTTATGGCAGTTCTCAAGCTGGACGAAGAGTAAAGCACGAAATGAGTCCCGGCCAGCATAGCTGTCCGGCTTACGCTAAAAATGTGCCACCGGCACATTTTCTTAACGCTGCAGTGGCAGTGCTCAAGCTGGACGAAGAATAAGAATTTTTCAACGCAACGGGCAACCCCGGTTTTGTTTGACGCAAAACTGGGGTTGCCGCGACAATTACACGAAACCGGTGATAGTATGAGATTAAGTGATGAAGCCATTCTAAACGGAGTTCTGGACCAATTTGCCGAAATGTGCCAATACCCTCACCCTTCCTATGGCGAAGGGCCGCTGGCTGATTATGTGGAGGAACTGCTGATTCAGCGGGGCCTCTCCCCCGTCCGGGATGCGTGGAACAATATTATGGTGGATCTTCCCGCCACGCCCGGCCGAGAAGATGTTCCACTGACCATTCTTCAGGGCCATCTGGATATGGTGTGCGCGGTCAAACCCGGCAGCGGCTACGACCCGGCAACCTCCCCCGTAGAACCCGTGGTGATGTGCGGAATGCTGCGCTCGGACGGAAATTCCTCTCTGGGTGCTGACAACAATCTGGGCAACGCCGTGGTTCTCTGGCTGATGGAGCAGAACATTCCTCACGGCCCGGTGCGTCTGCTGTTCACCACAGCAGAAGAGGTCGGTCTGCAAGGAGCCAAGAACGTTGATCCTGTCTGGCTGTCCGGAG
Organism: Oscillospiraceae bacterium; assembly: GCA_045595865.1. Lineage (GTDB taxonomy): Bacteria > Bacillota > Clostridia > Oscillospirales > Oscillospiraceae > JAJPXI01. The sequence continues at coordinate 4,960 of JAZOBG010000186.1, read as the reverse complement.
CCAAATATCTGATCAATACCGACGGATTCTCTCTGGGTAAGGCCGTGATTGCTTCAGCCGGGGGCCTTCGTGAACATTTCAGCCGTACCATTGAATATACGCCCCGAACAAAAACCTGCGTGTACGCGCTGGAATTGTCCGGATTCCCCGGCGGCCATTCCGGATACGATATCCACCGGGATCGCCCCAACCCCATTGGTTTGGCCGCACAGTGGCTGCAGGCATTGCGCAGCCGTGCAGAGTATGAGCTTCTGGCCTTGTCGGGCGGCCATGCAGAAAACGCTATTCCCATGGATTGCACGGCTTTGCTGGCCATAAACGAAGACGCAGTCTCCGCCCTGCAGGAAATGTGGGAGGAACTGACCTGGAGCGTATATGTGCCGGACAACGGTATGCGGCTGACCCGACTGGAGTGCGATTCGGATCTGGCGTGGACACAGAAGTGCCGGGACGAAGTGCTGGATGCTCTGGCAGGATTCTACGACGGCGTCTTTGCCTGGCGCGACTTCGAGAATGATCAGGTCAGCACATCGGCCAATCTGGGCGTGGTAAAAGAACGGGACGGTCAGCTCTTTGTGGATTGCTTTATCCGCTTCCTTGACCCCGAAGAAGAGCAGAGTCTCGCTCAGCAGCATCTGGAAACCGCCCGGCGCGGCGGATTTCAGGGCAAATTTGACCGTTATCCCGCCTGGGAAGAATGTGACGATGACTTTTTGATTTCCGCACTGGCCCACGCATGGTTTGACATGACCCGTGACATGATCGAGCTGACGGCTGTCCATGTGGGATTGGAACCGGCGGTCCTGGGGGCCAAGAATCCCGGTATGCTGATGATCAGCACTGGGCCAACCATCTATGATCCTCATAGTCTGGAAGAGCGTGCACCGCTGAGATGTCTGCCCGATTACGCGCGTCTGATCGCAGGCGTTCTGGACAAGATCTCCAACGGCAACACCTAAATAAATGATATTACATACAGGAGGACCTTCCCGTGGAATTGATTGAATTAATGCGCAATCGCCGCAGCGTGCGCCAGTTTACCGACGAAACCGTACCTCAGGAGAAGGTGGAAAAGGTTCTGCAGGCCGCACTGATGTCTGCCAGCGGAAGAAATATCCGCCCCTGGGAGTTCATTGTGGTGCAGGACAAGGAGCGTATTCAGCAGTTGTCTGAATGTCGCCCCGGCGTGAACAAGACCATTGCCGGCGCCAACGTGGCTATTGTGGTGGCCGCCGACATTGAAAAGAGTGACATCTGGATCGAGGACTGTTCCATTGCCATGGCCAACATGTACCTGATGGCCGAAGAACAGGGCGTGGGCGGTGTGTGGATCCACTGCCGTGACCGCGAGACCCCCGACGGCGGCAGCACCGAAGAATACGTGAAAACCCTGCTGGGCATCCCCGCGAACTTCCGCGTGCTGTCCATGTTCGTGTTCGGCGTGCCCGCAGTCCACCCTGCCCCCTACGAGCAGGATCAGCTGAAGACCGAAAAGATCCATTACGGCAAGTTTTAATTGTGCCGCAAATTACATTCTGTAACCGGAAACACCGTCCTGTGCGGCGCACAGGACGGTGTTTTGGCGTTTTGTTTTGCCTTTTCTGCCTGCATATAGTATAATCAACACAACCAAACCGGCCTGAGAGGGGATCATTTTATGGGCAGAGCATCCACCAAAGCGAACAAGAATATCTACCAGCGCACCCGTGAGGAGCTGCAGCTGACACGGGAAAAAGCAGAAGAGCTGTTGGAGTCGGTCACCGCCGAGCGTATCGAAAAAATCGAAAGCGAAAAGTCCCTGCCCTACCCCGACGAGGTGCTGCAGATGGCAGACAAGTACAAGACTCCCCACCTCTGCAATTACTACTGCGCCAACCAGTGTCCCATCGGCCAGCAGTATGTACCCGAGATCAAAACCAAAGATCTGTCCCAGATCATTCTGGAACTGTTGGCCTCCCTGAACGCGGTCAGTAAGCAGAAGGACCGCCTGATCGAGATCACCGCCGATGGCGAGATCTCGGACGACCAGATCGAAGACTTCGTGCGCATACAGGAGGAACTGGAGCGCATCTCGGTCACGGTGGAGACCCTGCAGCTCTGGTCCGAAAAAATGCTGGCCACGGGAACCATCAACCCGGAACGCTATCAGGAGTGCAAAGCAAAGCGCACATGACATTACGAAGGCGACAGCCCGGTTGGTCCGGCTGTCGCTCTATTTTTCTTCTGCAGGGGAAATAATGCCTGCTATTTTGCCAATGCGGTTCTTTATTTCCCGGAAAAGGTGCGGTACCATAATCTTACAGTCGGGCGGCACACAAATTTGTAACCGTTTTTTAATGACAGACTCACACGAATGCTGTAAAATAATGTACAGAAAGGGAATTTTACGAAAGGAGGGAAATCATGAAACTGTACATCAAACAAAAGGTCTTTTCCTGGGGCGACCGCTTTTCGGTCAAGGACGCCAGCGGCAACGACCGCTACTTTGTGGAGGGCGAGGTGTTCTCCTGGGGCAAAAAGCTCCACGTTTACGACCCCGTCGGCAACGAGGTGGCCTTTATTCAGCAGAAAGTATTCAGTTTTCTGCCCACCTTCCATGTGTTTGTCAACGGCAGTCAGGCGGCCGAGATCGTCAAGGAATTTTCCTTCTTCAAGCCGTACTACTCCATCCACGGCCCCGGCTGGGAGGCCACCGGCAGGTTCCTGCTCCACGACTACGAAATTACGCAGGGCGAATTCCCCGTAGCCTCCATCCAAAAGGAGTGGATGACCTGGGGCGACTGCTATGAGCTGGATGTCCCCAATCCCAACAACGAAGTGCTGGCTCTGGCCGTGGTGCTGACCATCGACTGCGTCATCGACCAGTCCAACAACTAAAGGAGATCTGCTATGGCAAATGATAATATCTGCGTCGTCTGCGGGGATAAGGTTGGCACACTGCGGTACACCACGGTTTGTATTGCAGGCACCTGGCAGGTCTGCTGCAGAGATTGCGCAAAAGAATTAAAGGAACTGGGCGAGGATGATCAGTGTCGCCGTGCGCTGCGATTGGGATACGCCCAGCTTCCTGAACGGCTGGAAGCGCGGATCAAGCTGATCTCGGAAGCAGAGGAACACCGCCCCTCCTGCCTGCGCTGCGGCGCAAAACTGAAATTCGCTCCCGTGCAATGTCTCGACAACAGTCCTGTACGTGACAGTATCTTCTCCGACGTATTTGAGCTTCAGCCTGCATATTGTAAATCCTGCGGAAAATATGAATTTTACCACCCCGGCATCACAAGTAAAGACCCATTTATCGCATATCTGATCGAAAAAGATACTGCGACTTGAAAATTACAGCAAGAAAGGAATCAAAATGTTCGAAATTCTGGCCACTCTCGTTTTCCTCTGGCTGATGTTCCGGTGCATTGGTCTGGTATTCAAGCTGACCTGGGGCGCGGCAAAAATCATTGCCGGCATCCTCATGGCGCTCTCTCTGCCCGCCCTGATCCTCTGTCTGGTGTTTGCCGGCGGGTTTCTCCTGCTCATCCCGATCGCTCTGATCGTTCTCGCCGCCGTCATCCTGCAGGCCTGTATCAACGGGTGAATCCGGCGGCAAAGCGATACCCAACACCAACGTCCAAAGGAGGGATTCAATGAAGCGCTTTCTGACCCTTTGTGTCGCCCTGTGTTTTCTGCTGCTGGCGGCCTGCGCAGCTGATACAGGCGACCCCAACGTCTACGACGTGGAGTACAACGGAAAAACATATTCGTTGGATCTGATCGAGCAAACTATTTCGGTGGACGGATACACCTGCGAGTTTGACATCACCCACGACGGCAGATTCCTCGTGACTTATCCCGATGGCTCCACCTATTCCGCCGACGCCGACTTTGGCTGGGGCGGACACAGCGAAAACTTTGACCCGGAGAAATACGTTTCGGGCGACACCCTCTGGAACGTGCTGGAGCAGGATCGTCCCGGCACAAAGCAAAACTCCACCCACGCCGGCCTGGGCATCCTGCTGATCATCCTCGGCATTTTTGAAGCCGCCTTCCCGCAGGCATCCTGGTGGCTCAGCCACGGCTGGCGGTACAAAAACGCCGAGCCTTCCGACCTTGTCCTCGGTCTGGGTCGCACCGTTGGTGTTGTTTTGATCCTTATCGGTATCATTTGCTTCTTTGTCTAAGCAAACGTACATACAAATATATATTATATAGGAGGTAAGTTATGGAAATTATCATTGGTATTGCAGCCGTTGTGGTATTGCTGATCCTCATCATCGCCATCGGCTCCGTCAAGGCACCCCCCGACACCGCCTTCATGATCTCGGGCTTTCGCAAGCCCCGCATCCTGATCGGCAAGGCCGGCATCCGCATCCCCTTTCTGGAGCGTCTGGACAAACTGTCCCTGAAGATGTTCAGCGTAGACGTCAAGACCACCGACTACGTCCCCAACGCCGAGTACATCAACGTCAAGGTGGATGCCACCGTCAAGATCCGCATTGGCCAGAGCGAGGAAATGATGTCGCTGGCCTCCAAGTTCTTCCTGAACGAAGGCGAGGACATGATCATCCGCCGTGTACAGGACACGCTGGAAGGCAACATGCGTGAGATCGTGGGCCAGATGCGTCTGGAAGAGATGGTCACCGACCGCACGGCCTTCGGTGAGCGCGGGCAGGAAAACGCCATCCCCGACCTGCAGGAGGTGGGTCTGGAGATGGTCTCCTTCAACGTGCAGTCCTTCTCCGACCAGAACAACGTCATTGAGGATCTGGGTATCGACAACATCTCTCAGATCAAGAAGGGCGCCGCCGTGGCCAAGGCTCAGGCCGACCGCGACATCGCCATCGCCCAGGCCCAGGCCGCCAAGGAGGCCAACGACGCTCAGGTCCAGTCCGAGATGGAGATCGCTGAAAAGAAGACCTCGCTGGCTATCCGTCAGGCCGAGCTGAAGCAGCAGTCCGACGTCAAGAAGGCC
>JAZOBG010000185.1:0-6477 GCA_045595865.1 Oscillospiraceae bacterium | reverse complement strand
TTCTCCGGCTCCAGACGGTTGCGCAGCTGGGCTTCGGTCAGGCGGGCAAAGGCATCCAGTTCAGGGGCGGAAAAATCGGTGATCTCAACGATGTTCGGCATAGACGATCCTTCTTTGTGTGTTTTATTTGGACTTATTATAGCGGAGGGGGAAAAACCTGTCAAATGCAAGCGCCCCAATTTCCTTTTCGCTTAACGTGTTGCGTTGTGCAAAAATAAAAATTCATTCGCGCATTGCATAAAGCAACGGCTCCGTCCTTTGGAACGGAGCCGTTGCAGCAGCGCGATAAATTGAAATTGGTACATTAAAATTCGCTTTTCTTAAGAATAAAAATAAGGGCAACTACTTCCATAATTATGCCGACAAGAACAATAATGCGAAATGCTGGAATGGGTACAAATTCAAAAGCATTGCAAATCAGCCCAATGGACAAAACCAATATTCCGATAAAAGAAATAAGACGGCCAATACTAATCTTTTTCATTTTTGCACCTCGCTAAATTCTTATTGTCCTTTACCCACTCTATCCTATCTTTCGCGGAAGAAGTGTGGTCACTTATCCTGCGTACGGTAAACGTACTCGTTTGTTTCCTTCAGAACGCCCTCCTGTTTGGAGAGAGGCAGCCACCATTTTCCGGTACTTTCCTCCGGCTCCTGCCAGTTGCCGGCTTCCATCCGGGCGCGGCGCTGTTCCACCTGTGCGTAGAGCTTGGACAAATCACCGTCCCAGTCCTTGAAGTCGGCGGGGCCCAAATCGGGGCGGTTGAAGGGGCAGACCTTGGTGCAGCGCTGGCAGATGTCGCCGTGGGGGTGGTTGACGCAGTACAGCACGCACTTCTTGCGGTCGTGGACCCAGTCCACGTAGCCGTTGTGCTCCACCTTGTCCCCCTCGGGAATGGCGTGAACAGGGCAGTTTTGGGCGCAAATGCCGCAGGTGGCGCAGTAATCCTGCAGACCGAAGTCGATGGGTTTGTCCACTCCCATGGGCAGATCACAGAGCACGCAGGCTGCCTTGAAGGTGGCGCCCACAAAGGGGTTGACGGCAATGCCCATGCGGGAAAACTCGCCCAGTCCGGCCTCTACGATCAGGCGGGGCAGCTGGGTGACGTAATTGGTCATGCAGGAGGCACGGGCGGGATAGCCCAGCGTGCGGATGTACCGGGCCAGCGTGACCGAGATGACGGCCAGACGCTGATACAACGCCCAGCTGATCGGGCCGTCCGCCCACTCGTCGCCGTGGGAGGCCGAAATGGTTTCCATATCCTTGCGGATCAGGAAGACGATGGCGTATTTGTAATCGCAGTCAAAGGGTTCGCCTTTGGGACTGTCCTGATAGATGGTGCGGGGCGGAATTTTGCAGATGCCCACCTGCTCGGCGCCCAGAAGGTAGGCGTACTTTTTGATGTGGCGGCTGATCAGCCGGGGGTCATCCGGCAGGGGAGCCTTTTCCTCGGCAACCGGATTTTCCGGGAAGGACGCGATATAGGGGACGGTGGCGAAAATGGCCTCGCACATGGGATTGCGCAGGGTCAGGGTTCTGGCCTTTTCACCGACCGCCTCTCCGTATACGTTGCGCATACATTTGCTCAATTCATGGTCGGCCTGCACGGGGCGCAGGGTTTCGTCCAGAACACGGCTGGTAATTTTGTCCACATGGGGCAGTTTTTCCAGTGGATAGGGGCCAAGCTGAGAATCGTCAAGCAGGATTTTTCTTCTGGACAGGTCCATGGGGATACCTCCTATTGGGGAGTACAAACAACTGAACTTACCATACAACGAAAGACGGGAAAAAGTCAACCATTGGGGGTCAAAAAAGCTCCTGAAACAGGTCGCTTTCCAGGTCCAGAATATCGTCCAGCGGGATGCGGGTTTTGTCGGTCAGGACAAGCTGCCGCCCAATGGAGTCGATGGTTCGGAATCGACCGATGACCGACACATAGGTTCCACCGGATTTTTTTGAATCCGGAAGGAAATAAGTGACTGTGATTTCCGGATGCTCGGCTGCTGCGATCAATAACTGCTGTTTTTGGTCTAAAACGGCTTTTGCGTCCTCGTCAGGAGTCAGCTTTTGGTCGGTCAGGCGGGCGGTTTCCCGGATGGCGGCGTCGTATCCGGTCAGGGCGGCAAAGGGAGCGAACTGCGCTGCCCGGTCAGACACCGGCATGTGGGGATGCCGATGGGAGACGTGATGGGAAAGGTGAATGATGTCGTCATACGCTTCGCTCATGCCTTGTGTCCTCCGATCTGTTGGTTGCGGGAACGGGCGGTGGCCCCTTCCTCCAGGTTCATGCCTTTTAAAATAGCGTTTTTTCCGTACTTTCGTTTGATGGTCAGCATGGTTTGCTGCATCTGTTTTTCCCGCTCCAGCGCGGCTTTTTCTGCGGTCTGCTGTCGCTCTTTGGAGGCGTAGTCGGTAAACAGGTCCAGCTGCTCCATGGCAATCTGCAGGGGCGCGTCCGACTCGGCCATCACATGATTGGCGGTCACGTTGATTCGGCGCACAAGAAGGGAACTGTCCACGATGCGGTCAAACAGGTCGGTCATGGCGGAAAGGATTTGTTTGGTGGAGGAGGTGTATTCCCCCAGATTTGCCGTGCCGTGAGCGTGTTTGGGGATCTTGCGGCCGTAGAAATCGGTGGTAACCGGGCCGGTATAGCTGCGCGCCCTTTCGGGGTCGCTGAGATTTTCGATGTCGTACCCCACGGTCAGCACAAGCTGGTTGGTCACAAGGCCCTTGTCCACCAGATCGAGAACCAGAAGATCGGTCATCTCACGGACGATCAGTCGTGCCTTTTTCGCCGTGTAGGGTTGGGGCAGCACCTGACCGGAACCAAGGCTGTTGGAAGTCGGTTTGTAGGCCTTGATGTCGGCAATGGTGCAGGGCTCCCAGCCCCAGGCGTGGTCGATGAGAAGCTCGGCATTGACACCGAACAGTTTGTACAGTTCCTCTTCATTGGGGCGATAGGGTGGGGAAGTCAGGGAACATTTTGCGATGTCGCCCATGGTGAACAGGCCGTTGGCCTCCAGTTTTTTTGCGTATCCCCGCCCCACCCGCCAGAAGTCGGTCAGGGGGCGGTGCTCCCAGAGCAGACGGCGGTACGCCATCTCGTCCAGATGTGCAATACGCACGCCGTATTCATCGGGCGGTGTGTGCTTTGCCACGATGTCCATGGCCACCTTGCAGAGATACAGATTGGTGCCGATGCCGGCGGCCGCCGTCATGCCAGTGGTGTTCAGCACATCCAGAAGCATGGCGCGGGCCAGCTGATGGCCGGTCTGCTTTTTTGCGGTCAGGTAGTGGGTGGCGTCCATGAATACCTCGTCGATGGAGTAGACATGAATGTCCTCCGGGGCGATGTATTTCAGGTAAATGTTGTAGATTTGCGAACTGACCTCGATGTAGCGGGCCATGCGTGGGGGCGCTGCAATGTAGTCCAGCGCCAGATGGGGCGCGGACTTCAGCTCGGTGTCACAGCAGGAGGAACCGCTCAAGCGCCGCCCCGGTGCCGCCTGCGCGCGCAGGGCGTTGATCTCCTTGACTTTTTGCTCCACTTCAAACAGGCGGGCGCGGCCCGGGATGCCGTATGCTTTCAGGGAAGGGGAAACCGCCAGACAGATGGTCTTTTCGGTTCTGGCGCGGTCAGCCACCACAAGGTTGGTGGTCAGCGGGTCCAGTTCCCGGTCCGCGCACTCCACCGAGGCATAAAAGGATTTCAGATCAATGGCGATATAAGTGCGTTGCTTCACACCGGGTCACCTCCCACGCAAAAAAATTCGGTAAGGTGATTATACAACGCAGACAGGCAGAATGCAATGGAAAAATCGAACAAATATTCGATTGCTTTGCGGATGCAAAAAGGCGCGGTGTGATAAGAAACTGTACGCGTTCTTATCACACCGCACCCAGGGGAGGACGAATTCAGCGATCCAGAATGACACCGCCGGTGGAAATGGTCACCACATTCCAGGGAATAAATTTTCCGCTGGCCTGCAGAGCGGTTTTGACCGCCTGCTCGATGCCGCCGCAGCAGGGAACTTCCATACGGACGACGGTGACGCTCTTGATGTCGTTGCTGCGGATGATCTCGGTCAGCTTTTCGGCGTAGTCTACGCCGTCCAGCTTGGGGCAGCCCACCAAAGTGATGTGATTCCGGATAAAATCCTGATGGAAATTGGCGTATGCGTATGCGGTACAGTCTGCGGCGATCAGCAGCTTGGCGCCGTCAAACCAGGGGGCGTTGACCGGGGCCAGCTTGATCTGTACCGGCCACTGGCGCAGCTGGGAGATCTGCCGGGGCGTTTCCGCGCAAGCGGCTTCGGGCCGGGGCTGCAGGGGCAGCAGCTTTGCCATGGTGCCGGGGCAGCCGCAGGGGAGGGGGGCTTTCTTTGCCTCGTGTGCCTCTTTGGACTCCTTGGCGGTCAGAACGGCGGCTTCGTCATAGGCGGCGGCCTCCCGTTCCACAAAGGTGATGGCCCCGGTGGGACAGACGGGCAGACAGTCGCCCAGACCGTCGCAGTAGTCGTCACGCAGCAGCTTTGCCTTGCCGTCCACCATGCCGATGGCGCCTTCGTGACAGGCCTTGGCGCAAAGACCGCAGCCGTTGCATTTTTCTTCATCGATTTGAATGATTCTGCGGATCATAGGTATTCCTCCAGTTATATTTGATATCCGAACCGGGTTCGGGATTGACTTTCTGAGGATAAGATACTACAATACAGCCAACAAGTCTGTTGTTTTTCCAACGAAGGTGGTGTTTTTTATGAAAAAATATCTTCCTGTTTTGAAAAGAACCAAATTGTTTGCCGGGGTGGGTGAAGAGGAACTGCCTGCCATGCTCAACTGCCTTGGGGCCGTGGTACGAAGCTACCGCAAGGGAGAATATGTATTCCGGACCGGTGAATTTTTGAACAGCATCACCGTTTTGGTGGAAGGCAGGCTGCTGATCCAGAACGATGACTACTGGGGCAACCGCAGCATTGTGAATGTGATCGAGCCGGGGGAGTTGTTTGGGGAAGCCTATGCCGCCCCCGACAGCGGCGCTCTGCGCAACGACGTTCTGGCGGCCGAGGACAGCACGGCGGTCTTTTTCGATATTCAGCGGGTGCTGACGGTCTGCCCCACGGCTTGCCGATTTCATACCCTGACGGTACAGAATCTGTTTTATGCCATTTCGGAGAAAAACCGAAAGCTGGTCAGCAAACTGGACATTACCTCCAGGCGAACCACAAGGGGAAAGCTGCTGTCCTACCTGTCCGAGGAAGCAAAGCGGCAGAACAGCGCTACCTTTGAAATTCCCTTCAACCGTCAGCAGCTTGCCGACTTTTTGTCGGTGGACCGCAGCGCAATGTCCAATGAGCTGGGCAAGCTGCGGGATGACGGACTGCTTTCCTTTGAGCGCAGCCGATTTACCCTGCATGAACTTCCGGAATGAGAAACAACGCCCGTTTTATTCAGCGGGAATACGGACTTGCTGCAGCTTCATACAGTGAGGCAGGAGGTGCGGAAAATGCTTTCTGCCTGGCTGCTGCTGATGCTCAGCAGCTCGTTTTTTACCCTGCGGATCTCGGGTGGCGGTTCCTTTCCACGTCCCCTGAAGGCCGAGGAGGAACAGGAATGTCTGGAACGTATGGCCCGGGGGGATATGGAGGCCCGAAACAAGCTGATCGAACACAATCTGAGACTGGTTTCGCACATCATAAAAAAATACTACACACAGAATCGGGATCAGGATGATCTGGTCTCCATCGGAACCATTGGCCTGATCAAGGGAATATCCACCTTTAAGATGGACAAAAATGTGCGCTTGGCCACCTATTTATCCCGGTGCATTGAAAATGAAATTCTGATGCATTTTCGGGCCACCCGCAAGCTGCAGGGGGAGGTGTCTCTGTCCGATTCACTGGAAAACGATACAGAAGGCAATGCTTTGTCCCTGATGGATGTTATCAGTGTGGACGACACCATGCTGGAGGATCTGGATGCAAAGGAGTCTGCCGTCAAAGTGCGCCGCTGTGTGGCCGCCTGTCTGACCGAGCGTGAGGCCGAGGTCATCCGCCTGCGCTACGGACTGGACGGCGTGGAACCTCTGACCCAGCGTGAAGTTGCTGCGAAGTACGGTATTTCCCGCTCCTATGTATCGCGCATTGAAAAAAAGGCGGTGGAAAAACTGCGTGCGGCGCTGGAGGGGAAATTGCCTGGTGCCAATTAGAAACCGGCGAATTTTGCTGCTGCGGTGCAGCCATAAATTGTGTCGGAGCGGTTGACATTTCAAATCAAACTTATATAATGAAATCAACTGAATCACATACGCTTTTGTGCCGGGAGGCACCGATGCGTCTGCATCGAGGGAATCGGATGAAACTTCCGAGCTATCCCAGTAACCGTGAAGCTGACGAACGGACACCCAAGTCACTGCCGCAAGGTGGGAAGACGTCCAAGTAGGATGAGGCAAAGCCGGGAGACCTGTCTGCGTATGA
>JAZOBG010000184.1:0-15926 GCA_045595865.1 Oscillospiraceae bacterium | reverse complement strand
TCCCCAGAAGCGCGGTGGCTACGGCATGAAGGGTTATCAGGTCACCGAAAAGACCGGCAAGGTGGTCGGCATCAAGGTGGTCAACGAAAACGACGACGTGTTGGTCATCAACGACGCCGGCGTCATCATCCGCATGGCGGTCAGCGGTATCAGCTGCTTCGGCCGTGCTGCTCAGGGTGTGCGTATCATGAACCTGAGCGAGGGCGTGAAGGTCATCGCCTTCGCCCGTACAGATCATGAGGAAGAAGTAACAGAGGAAGCCGAACCCGTCGAGCAGACAACCGAAGTGGTCGAAGAATAAGGACTTCCTTGTGGTTTGAAAATCCAGTTTAGGATCTTTTCCGGAATCGAAGAAAGGAGAGATTGGTAATGGTGTTGATAATACTTCTCCTTTTGTGCGCCTTTTACGCATTAGTTATGGCTCTCTTTTTTCACATCCGGCGACGCAGTGTGGAAAAGAAACACGAGCGGATGTATGCTCCTGCGGATTATGATGCCAGACTGGAAAAACTGAAAGAGCAGCGTAAAAGCGGACTGATTTCAAAACAGGAATTTAAGCAGCGGCAGAAAAACCTGTTGGGTCGTCCTCCGGAGGATGCAAATCGATGAAAACCGTTACCATATACACGGATGGTGCATGTAGCGGCAATCCCGGTCCCGGCGGCTGGGGTGCCATCCTGATGTACGGCAAATTCAAAAAGGAATTGTCCGGCGGAGAGGCCAATACCACCAACAACCGCATGGAACTGACCGGTGTGATCACGGCACTGGAATCTTTAAAGGAACCCTGTATTGTAGAGCTCTGGTCGGACTCCAAGTACGTCATTGACGGGCTGGAAAAAGGCTGGGCTAAGGGATGGAAGGCCCGCGGTTGGGTCAAGAGCGACAAAAAACCCGCTTTGAACCCTGACCTTTGGGACCGCCTGCTGGCCCTGACCGACAAACACACCATGCACTATCACTGGGTCAAAGGCCACGCTGAGAACCCTTATAATAACCGATGCGATGAATTAGCAGTTGCTGAGAGTAGAAAATACAAATAATGGGGACCCCAGCAAAGCCGACGACTTTGTTGGGGAGAGGAGGAGCAAGGAAGCGAACGTAGTTTTCCGCGTAAGCGGGAAACGGAGATGAGCGGACTTTGCGACGACGATGCGACGAGTTGGCCGTGGCAGAGAGCAAAAAGTTCAAATAAATGACAAAACCCGCACCAATTTGGTGCGGGTTTTGCTTTTGAGGAGGAGAGAATTATTCTTCTTCGAGGAAAGAAAGGAACGCTTCCACCTGAGTGCGAAGGGCGGCTTCCTGTTCCTCGGTCAGAACCAATACGTTGGTGCGATAGGCTTCACCACTCAGAGAGATGCCGGTTTCCGCTTCCAGGAAGGGGTTCATCCGCATGGCGGTCAGCAGCTCGCCCAGTTTCTGTCTGGCGCCGGCCGCGGCGGCTCGTCCTCCGGCGCCGCTGAGGGTGACTTTTTTCTTGGAAAGGGCGGTGCCCTTGCTCAAATCACCGTTGACCAGCGGACGGGAAAGCCAGTCCAGCAGGTTTTTCAGCACACCGGGGTAACTGGAATTGTACTCCGGGGTCATGATCCAGATGCCGTCGGCCGACAAAACGATATTTCTGACCCGTGTGACCGGATCGGGGGTGGGAAATTCAATGTCCTGATTCATAAACGGCAGGTCGGCGTATTCCAAAAATGTGACCTGAGCCTTTTCTGCTATCAGCTCAGCGGCCTTTTGAGCCAGTTGCAAATTAAAAGACTGCTTACGCAGGGAACCAACGATCATTACAATATGCTTTTTCATGTGCATCTCTCCTCGTTTGTTTCTGTTTGTTGAAACTATCATATCAGGTTTACTGATAGAAAACAGTGATAAAATCACAAAAAGGACAGCAAGGCACTGCCTTGCGGTCCACATTCGTTAATACAGTTGGTCCAGGATCTCAATGACCGATGCCACACATCCGTCGTCGCAGCCACGCACCAGCCGAGCGCCGCCCCATTCCTTCACAATGCTGCTGCAGGTGATGGGGGCAAACCCGATTTTGGCCACCTCCATCATGGGAATGTCATTCTGGTTGTCGCCCACGCAGTAGAGATGCTCCCGGCTGATGCCCAGATGCTCGGCCAGCCAGAGGGCCGAGCCGCCCTTGTGGCTGTTCTTGGCGGTCAATTCCAGCAGAACGGAGTTGGAAAAAATCACCTCGTAGCTGTTTCCCACCGTTTCCTGCATATAGGCTTGAACCTTCAGCAAATAATCGGGGCCCTGCTCCAGAATGATTTTGGTCAGGGGAAGGGGTATTTCTTCAATGGGAAGAACGGAGTAATCCATGCCCACACGTTCCATGTGCTTGTGGGTCACGAGGTTGGGGTTGTGGACATAAATCTCATTTTGATGATATGCTTCAAATCCCAAATCGGGGAATCTGGCGCACACGTCCAGCATATCCTGCAGAACCTGATCGGGCAGATAGGTGCGGCGCACCAGCTGGTTGGTCTGATAATCAAAGATGGTGGCGCCGTTGGACAGGATGACGGGGGCATTCAAAGGAATGTTCTCAAGGGTCACTTGAGGAGAAAAGGTCTTTCGGGCACGGCCGGTAGCCACGGTAAACAGACCGCCCTGCTCCATAAAGTAGCGAATGGCGGCTTTATTTTCTTCCGAAACGTGCAGGTCGGTGCCATACAGCGTATCGTCAAAATCGCTGACCAGCATAACGCCAGTGAATTTGCCGATGCCCAAAAAATCACCTCTTATCGATGCAGATCGTCTCCTCCCAACCAGTTGCGAATGGGTTTCACGGTGATCAACAGGGCGCAGACCACCACCGCCAGAATGGTGCAGGGAAGCATATAACCGCCGTTATACAGGGCGGAGTAAATAAACGGAGAGGTCATGGGCATGCCCATGAATTCTTCCGGCATCCACTTGGCATAAACGGTAAAGCCGCTGACATAGTGGATAATGAAGCGGGCAATGCAGCCCACGGCGGCAGCCAGAGGGATCTGCTTGACCTTGTTTCTGAACAGGCCGGCCAGACCCACCATAGCATAAGCCACAGAGTAGTCGAAAATAATGGATACCCAGTCGATGGCCCAACTGCTCAGGCCCAGGAAGTACTTCAGGGTGCCGAAAACCAGGCCGGCCAGCAGGCCCCAGCCTGCGCCCCAGCGCACTGCAAACAGGATCAGGGGGATCATGGTTGCCCCAATGGAGCCGCCCTGAAACCAGAGGTCCAGCTCCACAAAGCTCAGGGCGTATGCCAGAGCGATGGAGACAGCTCCCTCACAGAGCATGCGTGTGGTTTTGCTTGTGTTTGTCATTGTCGTTTCCTCCTAAAAAAATGTACCGCAGCACAATCGGGTTGCGGTACGATCGAAACGACAATATATGTGTCGAATACACTCGCTACGCCGGCATTACCCGGATCAGCTTTTGGGAGATCCATGTTCCACTCGATTGCGGCCCCTGACCGACCCTTTTCCCGCCATGCGGCACAAAAATCCTCGCCAATACACAAAGTATTGGCTGCGGCTTTTGTTTGCCTGACGAAAAAATTGTTTGGTCAGTATCTCGCACTGATTGAACCAAGAATCTCCTAAGGGTCCGGAGGCGGCACTACGTCTCCATCTCAGCCGGACTTGCGTCCAGCACCCCTGTTATTCTTTTTTTGTTTGTGCTGTGGTCAAATTAATGTTAACCCAATCTGCCGAGTTTTGTCAAGACCTGCGTGAACCAATCGGGCAGTGGGCATTCCACCGTCATGCGCTCGCCGCTGCGGGGATGGACAAAAGACAGCTTTCGGGCGTGCAGGCACTGCCCCGCCAGACCGGGATAGGGCTTTTTGGAGCCGTACACCACATCGCCCAGAAGAGGGTGTCCGGTGGATGCCAGATGGACACGGATCTGGTGGGTGCGCCCGGTCTCCAGCCGGCACTGGATGTGGGTATATCCGGGATAGCGGGCCAGAACAGTGTAATGCGTGACGGCATTGCGTCCGTTTTTATGGTCAATGGCCATTTTCTTTCGATCGACCGGGTGGCGTCCGATGGGGGCGTCCACCGTGCCGGTATCTTCTTTCAGGTTGCCCACACAAACTGCTTCGTATTCCCGATACAGGGAATGGTCCTGCAGTTGGTCGGCCAGACACTGATGGGCCAAATCGTTTTTGGCCGAGATGATCAGACCGGAAGTGTCCCGGTCAATGCGGTGTACAATACCCGGACGCAGCTGTCCGTTGATTCCGGACAGTGAATTTCCGCAATGATATAACAGAGCGTTTACTAAAGTTCCGTCCGGATGGCCAGCCGCAGGGTGAACCACCATGCCCACAGGCTTGTTGACCACGATAACATCGTTGTCTTCGTAGACCACATCCAGAGGGATGTTCTGAGGAATTGCTTCTACAGGCTCCGGTTTCGGCAGGGAAATTTCCAGTTCATCACCGATGCTCATTTTGTAATTCTTTTTGACCGGCTTTCCACACAGCAAAACAGCCCCCTCCTCCAGCAGCTTGGCTGAGGCGGAGCGGGTCATATTTTCGATATTGCGGGACAGAAAAACGTCCACGCGCTCACCGGCCCGGTCGGCCGTGAGGATCAACGCTTCGGTTCCCATTTGTCAACAAAGAAGGCGTAGTATACGCAGAAAGCAATGCCCCCGCATACCACACAGATGTCGGCCACATTGAAGATTGGGAAATCCATGAACAGGGTCTCAAACATATCCACCACATAGCCCAGACGAACACGGTCGATCAGATTGCCGATGGCTCCGGCCAGCACGAAAGTCAGGGGAATCACACCGAAAGGGTGACGAATGAAGCGAAAGACGATGACGCCCAGAATGACCAGCGCCATCAGGAGAGATACGGCAATCAGGATCCAGGTGTGCTGATTCAAAATGGACCATGCGGCACCGGTGTTGTGGGTATGGTTCAGGCCGAGGATATAGGGAATAAAGGACAGGGGCTCCCCCATGGGAATGGTGTAGGGGATATTGGCCACAGTCCACCACTTGAGCCACTGATCCAGTGCGATCAGTCCGGCGCAAAGGACGGTACAGATGACATAAAGCATAAAACGATTCCTCGCAATTCCATCTTGTTTTTCCTATCATACCATTTCAAAGGGAAAAGAGCAACAAAAAAGGAAGTCTGTTCAACACGAACAGACTTCCTTTGAATCTTACTGAGCGTTGACAACAGCGGCGCAGCGCGGGCACAGGCCGTTTTCGTCCACATGGTCGTGGTGGTTCCAGCAGCGGGGGCACTTGGGTGCCTCAGACAGCTTGACGGCGATGGTGCAGGGGACGACACTGTCGGCCATCTTCTCACCCTCGACCGCGTCGGTGGTGACGGTCACCTTGGACACGATGCACAGGGAGGCCAGATCGACGCTGCTCAGCAGCTCGGCATCGGCGGCGTGCTCCACAGAAATGATGACCTCGGTGTCCTGAGCCTTCTTGAACACGCCGGCGCTGCGGGCGTTCTCCAGAGCCTTGTTGACCGTGTCGCGCAGGGCAACCAGCTTGTTCCAGCGCTCCAGCTCGTCGGCGGGCAGAACGTAAGCGTCAGTGTATTCGGGCATGTCGTTGAGCAGAGCGCTTTCGGCGTTCATGCCGTCGGCATGCTTCATGGCGCCCCAGATCTCATCGCTGGTGAAGGCCAGGATGGGAGCCAGCATACGGGTCAGACCGCTCAGGATGAGATACAGTGCGCTCTGAGCGGAGCGGCGCAAGGCATCGTTGTCGCAGTACAGGCGGTCCTTGATAATGTCAAAGTAGAAGTTGGACAGGTCGATGACGCAGTAGTTGTACACGGCGCGGTACACGGCGTGGAACTCGTAACGGTTGTAAGCGTCACGAACCGTCTGTACCAGCTGGTTGAAGGTGTGCAGAGCGAAACGGTCCAGAGACTCCATTTTATCCAAAGCCACCAGATCGGCATTGGGATCAAAGTCGCACAGGTTGCCCAGCATGTAGCGGGCGGTGTTGCGGATCTTCAGATAGGCCTGAGACAGCTGTTTCATGATATCGCCGGAGATGCGCACGTCCTGAGTGTAGTCGGTGGAGGATACCCACAGGCGCAGCATATCGGCGCCGTAGTCCTTGATGATCTCCTGGGGGGCCACAGTGTTGCCCAGGGATTTATGCATGGCCTTGCCCTCGCCGTCCACGGTCCAGCCGTGGGTGATGATCTGCTTGTAGGGAGCCACGCCCTTGGCGGCGATGGAGGTCAGCATGGAAGACTGGAACCAGCCGCGGTACTGGTCGCCGCCTTCCAGATAGATCTCGGCGGGGAAGGTCAGGTAATCGCGGGCATCCAGAACACCGGCGTGGGTGGAGCCGGAGTCGAACCACACGTCCATGATGTCGGATTCCTTGGAGAAGTGGATGCCGCCGCAGTGAGGGCACTTAAAGCCGGCAGGAACCAGCTCGTCAGCGGTCTTTTCGAACCAGATGTTGGAGGAATGCTCGGCAAACAGGTTGGCCACATGGTCGATGGTTTCGGGGGTGACAATATCCTTGCCGCACTCGTCGCAGTAGAAGATGGGGATGGGCACGCCCCACACGCGCTGACGGGAGATGCACCAGTCGTTGCGCTCGGCAATCATGGCGATCATGCGCTCCTTGCCCCATTCGGGCTTCCACTGGATGTTATCGCAGGCGTTGATGGCGGCATCCTTGATGGCGTCGACCGAGCAGAACCACTGTTCGGTGGCACGATAAATGATGGGGTTCTTGCAGCGCCAGCAGTGGGGATAGGAGTGGATGATGTTCTCCTTGGCGACCACAAAGCCTTCGGCCTCCAGATCTTCCACCACCATGTCGTTGCCCTTGGCGTAGAACTGGCCGTTGTAGCGCTCGTCGGTCATGACGCCTTTGGCGTTGACAGGCACGGGCACACCGATGTTGGTCAGGCCGGCCTTGTCGTACTGGCGGCAGATGTTAAAGTCGTCGGCGCCGAAGCCGGGAGCGGTGTGAACGCAGCCGGTACCGGCATCCAGAGTGACATGGTCGCCGCACAGGATGACGCTGTCGCGGTCAAACAGGGGGTGCTTGGCAGCCATCAGCTCCAGTTCTTCGCCCTTGAGGGTGGCCAGAACGGTACAGGCTTCATAGTCGATCTTGGCAGCTTTGCAGACGCTCTCGGCCAACTCCTTGGCAAGGATGTAGACCTCGCCGTTGGGGACCTGCAGCAGAACGTACTCGAAAGCGGGGTTGACAGAAATGGCCATGTTGCCGGGAATGGTCCAGGGGGTGGTGGTCCAGATCACGAAGAACAGCTTGGACAGGTCACAGTACTGGGCCAGCTTGCCCTTGTCGTCAGAGACAGGGAACTTGACGAAGATGGTGATACAGGGATCGTCGGCATACTCGATCTCAGCTTCGGCCAGAGCGGTCTGGTCGGCGGGGCACCAGTACACCGGCTTCATGCCCTTGTAGATGAAGCCCTTCTGAGCCATGGCACCGAACACGCGGATCTGTGCGGCTTCAAATTCCGGCTTCAGGGTCACATAGGGATCGTCCCACTCGCCCAGGATGCCCAGACGCTTGAACTCCTCGCGCTGGATATTCACAAAGTCCCAGGCGTACTCCTCGCACTTTTTGCGGAACTCGGCGGTGGTCATTTCCTCGCGCTTGACCTTTTTGTTCTTCAGGATGGCCGACTCGATGGGCAGACCGTGGGTATCCCAGCCGGGCACATAGGGAGAATACCAGCCGGTCATGTTGCGGTGCTTGACGATCATGTCCTTAATGATCTTGTTCAGGGCGTGGCCGATGTGGATGTGGCCGTTAGCGTAGGGAGGGCCGTCGTGCAGCACGAAAGAGGGTTTGCCCTCGTTGCGTGCGATCATCTTGTGATACAGGTCCTTGTCATTCATTTCCTGCAGCATGCCGGGTTCACGGTTGGGCAGGCCGGCGCGCATGGGGAATTCGGTCTGGGGCAGGTGGATGGTCTGGTTGAAGTCCATGGTGAATTCTCCTTTATATGATAAATTGTTTTTCTAAAAAATAAAACCTTTGTCTCCCATAAGAGACAAAGGCGCAAACCTCTGCGGTACCACTCTCGTTGCCGTGCAAAGCACAGCCACTCAATGACCTGTAACGGGGCCGACCGGAATGACTTACTATGGTTCGGTCATTCTGCTCCGAGGTGATTTTCGCATGCGTTCCTGTCCGCCTTGCACCAACCGGCGGCTCTCTGTGCAGGAGTGGGCACGGTACTCGTCCTCATCTGCGCAATTCTGATATAAAACTTTCATGCACGTATCGGTGTATCACGAAAAAGGGCAAAAGTGATGTGCATGAAAGTTTATGCGCATATGGGCCGTCTCGGCCCATGCGCTGAAGTTTCAAGGCCGTGCCGCTCACAGCGGCACATGGCCAGTTTTGCTATGTAAAACATAGCAAAGCAAACTGCACAGACGCGCCTGCGCGCGTCTGTGCAGTATCTTACCCATTTTTTCTTGAAATGTCAAGGAAAAGTTCTGAATTCTGAACTTATTTCAGGTCATAGTTGGCACCGAACTGCAGGTTGTCAAAGTCAATGCGGCGGGTAGCGCTGACATCATCCTGCTCTGCGGGCGCATCACCAAAGGCGCGGGCGCGCTCCTGATCACGGCGGTTTGCGGTGATCTCCTCATACAGGCTGACGGGTTCTTCGTCCTGTTCCTCGGATTCTTCCACGGCCGGTTCCGCAGTCGGAATTTCTTTTTGGGCAGCCTGAGCATCTTCCTGAGCCAACAGTTTCAGCACAGAAGCTTCAATGGCCTGAGCCGTCTCATCCACCAAATCGACGGGAGCGGGGACGGCGGTCACAGAATTCAGCGTGCTCAGGCTTTCTTCCTGCTTGCGGCAGGCCTCGCGCACCATGGCCACAAAGTCGGCGGTGGAAGCCTGAGCGGCGGCCAGACGAGCCTCTTCATCGGCGATCTGACGACGCAGTTCGGCGATCTTGTCGTGGGCATCGGCCTCGGCCTCGCGCACCAGTTCACTCTTGCGGGACTCGGCGTCCTTGACCATCTCTTCGGCGGCCTGCTGTGCGGCCAACAGAGCGCGGCGCATCCCTTTCTCGGTGGCGCGGTACTCTTCCAGAGAGTCGGCCAGAACCTTCATCTTGGCCTTCAGAGAAGCGTTTTCCTTATACAGGGCGGTGTAGTCCTCGGTCAGTTCGTCCAGAAACTCGTCCACCATGGCCATGTTATAGCCGCCAAAAGTAGCTTTGGCAAATGCGTGCTCAGAAACTTCCTGTGGGGTCAACATATGTACACTACCCCCTTCTTACGAGAAATACAGGCCGTTGTTTTCCAGATCATTGATCAGGTCTCCCATAATGTCAACATTGTAGGGAGTGATAATGTAGGTGGAAATGGCGACCTTTTTGATCTTGCCTTCGTTGGCGTAAGCCACACCGGACAGGAAATCCAGCAGACGGCGGGCAATGTCCTTGTTTGTGGACTCCAGATTCAGGACCACAGTGCGCTTTTCACGCAGATGATCGGCAATTTCGGAAGCCGACTCAAAGCGGTCGGGCTTCACCAGGACCACCTGCAGCTGAGTGGTGGTGTGAATATTGACCACCTTGTTGTTGCGGCGGTCTGCCGATGTGTTTTGGTCAAACACGCTGTTGTTCACCTCGCGGTCCCGAGCCTTCTCGCGAACCACGCTGGCGCGGCCCACGGGCTCAAAATCATCGAAATCGTCCATTTCCTCGTCCTCATACGGACGGGCCAGGCGCTTCAGTTCGTCAATAATTCCCATAGAAACAGCCCCTATCTTTTGCTTTATTTGTTTCCTGCGATGGGCGGGCGCGGACCGAACAAGGCGGTTCCCACCCGAACCAGAGTGGCGCCTTCTTCCACAGCTTCTTCAAAGTCACCGCTCATGCCCATGGACAGGCAGTCTATATCAGGATTATTATCCGCTATTTTGGAATGCATGTCAACAAAAAGCTGATGGGTTTGGGCAAAAAATTTGCGGTTTGATTGCCCGGAGACCACAACCGGTGGTATACACATCAGTCCACGCAGGCGAATATGGGGTAGTTCCAAAGCCGTTTCCGCCAGAGCAGGCAGCTGGGCGGGGAACACACCGCCCTTGCTCTCTTCTTCGGCAATGTTGACTTCCAGTAAAATATCCTGAATCAGTTCCAGCTCCCCGGCACGCTTGTTGATGGCATCAAGCAAACGCTCGGAGTCCACCGACTCGATCAGATCCACCCGACCTACCACCTGCTTGACTTTATTGGTCTGCAGATGACCGATGAAATGCAGCCTGGCACCGGCATAAGCGTCGTCATCCAGATGGGCGGCCATTTCCTGCACCCGGTTTTCGCCGCAGATCTGAATGCCGGCGGCAATGGCATCCCGAATGGTTCGGGAGGTCTGAACTTTTGTGGCGGCGACCAGAGTGACCTCCTTCGGGTCACGTCCGGCGCGAAGGGCCGCTGCTTCGATACGCGCCTGAACGGCGGCAATCTTTTCCTGCAGGGTCATTCCAAAACCACCTTTCCGTCGTAAAGATTCGATGCGGTGACGATGATTTCGTCTCCCACCCGCAGGGTTCTCATCCGGGTCTCACTGGCGGAAAAAGTCTGGAACCAGGCGCTGTCTTCATCGGGAGAAACCAGATAGTAATCACTGCCCTCGCGGAGGATCTCCACCGGTTTGAACTGAGCCTGTGCGCCCGTAACAGTGTAAACGCCAAGCACTTGAATTTCGGTTTCCGTTCCGTTTTCCGAAGCGGTGGTTGTAACAGTTTCCATGTAGAGAGCCTGCTTGGGGATACGAATTCCGGAATAGCGTTTAAAAATCAGGTCCACCGTCTGTTCCCGCAGCAGGGTGATCTCTTTTAATCCGCGGTTGGCAGACAGGACGAGAATACAGCCGCCTTGTTCTTCCTGTCCAATGCGATCCACGGTCATGACAACCTCTCCGGTGTAATCCCGTGAGAAGGCGACCGTAACGGTGTTCCCCACGCGCAATCGCTTTGCAGAAGCGGAATCTACCACGGCGGCAAAGTACCATGTGTCCCCGGTGATCAGTTTGCCAACAGTCCCCTCCGATTTCATTCCGTTTGGAAGACCATTCAGCTCGGCGGCGGTGACCGTTTCCAGCATGGCAGGAGTTAATGTGGACTCCAGTCCATCGGACTGGCCGGAAAACAGGCCGGATTGTGGAGCACGAATAGAGGTGGTGGCAGCCGAGATCTGATTTTTCAGTACGGAGATCAGCTCTTCCCGCTCGGCAATGGAGTCGGTCAGAACCAAGGCGCTGTCACTGGATGCAGAATAAGCGAAATCACGTTGCAGTACTTGGGTGCGCAGAGTCAGGGTGTCTGACTCCAGAGAGGACAAGTCGCCCTTGGCTGCGTTGGCGCGCAGGGTCAAAATGGAGGAAATGATCTGCTGCTCCAGCTTTGCTGCGTCGCTCAGATTTCCACCGTTGCTCAGGGCGTATTGCAACTGCTCCAATTCCAGTTCCAAAGTCTGCAGCTGATTTTTTCGGTCCAGGGCATCCTGACTTTGGTACAGGACAGCGACAGTCTCGCCGGCGGCTACACGTTCCCCTTCGTCAGGAAGAACATCCATGATGCCCGAACCATCGGGTAAAACCTGTTCTTCCCGAACCACAACGCCGGTAATTTCGATCGCGTCGTCCAGAACGTCCTGATATGCTACGGTGGTGGAAAAGGGGTCAATAAAACTCTGCACGGCGCTGATGGCCAGATACATGACCACGGCAGCGAGCAGAATAAACATGACAATTTTTGTGATGAGGGTACTTTGTTTCATGGGAAACCTCCGCGTCTGACGGTGGAACCCCCTTAAGTAAACGAGAATGGATTACCTGTGCCTTATCTGAAAGCATAGGTGCTTACTTATTCGGCCGGCACCTCCTCCAGAGAGATGGGGCGCTCGGGGGTGATGGTGGAAATGGCGTGCTTGTAGATGACCTGTTGCTTTTGATCGCTCATCAGGACGACCACAAACTGGTCAAAGCCGGCAATGGTACCCCGCAGCTGAAATCCGTTCATCAGGAACATGGTAACGGCGGCCTGACTGCGGCGCAGGCGGGAAAGGAACAGGTCTTGAATGTTGTTTTTCTGCATGATGATTTGCACTCCTTTTATGTATGGGAAGTGCAGCATCTATTTGCGACACTTCCTTGGAATGCCTTCATCATAAACCAGATTCTTCCAAAATTTGCGTCGAAAAAGCGAGGGCAGATTCAAAAACCGGCGTTTTTTCCCAAAGGAACCACCGGATGGACGGGTCACGGCGGAACCAGGTCAGCTGGCGCTTGGCATACTGGCGGGAACGCAGCTTGATTTCTTCAGCGCCTACCTCCGGAGAACGGCCTTCCAGAAGGGCAGATGCCATTTCTTTGTAGCCAATGGCCTGCATGGCGGTGCAGGAGGGTGGGATGCCGCGGTCCAGCAGTGAGCGCACCTCATTCACCAGTCCGGCTGCCATCATTTCGTCTACGCGTAGGTCAATGCGCTCCCACATATCGGCCCGGTCTTTGAAGGAAAGGCCGATGGAGAGCGCTTCGTACCTGGGGGGTTGGAGTTTGCTTTCCTCATCGTGTGCAGTGATGGTTTTTCCGGTTTCGTACCAAACTTCCAAAGCGCGGATGATGCGCTTCTCGTCGGCCGGGTGCAGCTTTTCGGCACGGTGTGGGTCAATTTGCTGCAGCTCCTCGTACAGAAGGGGAAGTTCTCCCTGGGCTGCACGCTGCTGAAGCTCCTCACGAAATTGTCCGGAAAAGGAAGCAAAGGAGCGTCCGGCCAGCAGGGCATCCCGGTACAGGCCGGTGCCGCCGGCCAAAATGGGCAGCTTACCCCGGGCAAGGATATCGTCCACGCAGGCAGAGGCCTGTTCCACATATCGGGCGGCTGAATAATTCTCCTCCGGTTCAGCCAC
The DNA here is from genome assembly GCA_045595865.1 of Oscillospiraceae bacterium. Classification (GTDB taxonomy): domain Bacteria; phylum Bacillota; class Clostridia; order Oscillospirales; family Oscillospiraceae; genus JAJPXI01. Next base: position 2,992 of record JAZOBG010000184.1, on the reverse strand, counting down.
GTCAAGCATATGATGGGGAACTCCCTGCATTTCTTCCGCTGTGGGTTTTGCTGTGCCGATGTCCATGGTGCGGTAAATTTGCATGGAGTCACAGGAGACCACTTCACCGTTGAAACGCTGAGCCAATTCCACAGCAAGACGGGTTTTCCCCGACGCGGTGGGGCCGACAATGGAAAGAAGTTTGACCGGCATAGGCACCTCCCGGAATGAGAATAATTTAACTGTTAATACTTCATTATAGGCCATTTTTTCCGCCGGAGCAAGAGTCGGAAATGCTATGCCGCTGAAAATGTTGAAATATCAGCGAAAAATGGGGTTTACATTTGGTAATGCTATGTGATATTATAATTTACAATATTACATAATCAAATTTTCAAAACAGAAAAGAGGGGTCGTGTGGAAGAACTCCGGGAATTAAAGGAGCGTTTGAGTCAGGAACGCCCTGCGCCGTGGGAAAGCCTTCCTGACATTGCGCTCTATATGGACCAGATCATTTCGTATCTGCCCCGTCAGCTGATCCGGTATGATAAAAGCGAAAATCTGACTTCGGCCATGGTCAACAATTACATCAAGGACGGGCTGCTTCCCCGTGCCGACGGGAAACGGTACGGTCAGACCCATCTGGCCTACCTGACCGCCATCTGCGCGTTGAAACAGGTGCTCTCGGTAAAAGAAATGAAGACCCTGATTCAGGACGGATTGCAGGGTCGTGAGCCCCAGCGGGTGTACGATTACTTTTGCCGAGCTCTGGACAAGGCGCTGAGCGATACGGCCAATGCCCTGGACGAGGAGACCGAACCGGAAAATCTCTCCCGTCTGGCCCTGGAGCTGGCCCTGCGCAGCTACGCCGACCGGCTGGCCTGCCAGCGGATCCTGAGTCTGCTGCAGGAAAAGGAAGAGGTGCCCGAGGAAAAAAAGCAGGGCAAAGCAAAAGATAAAACCAAAGATAAAAGCGAATAACGGAGGTGCTTTATTATGAATCAGTTTGAAATCATTACCGATTCCGGTGCGGACCTGCCTCAGTATCTGGCAGAGGAACTGGACGTTTCGGTTCTTCCCCTGCATTTTACCATTCAGGGAAAGGAATACGCAGACCATCCCGACCGTCGCGACATGGATCCCCATGCACTGTATGATCTGCTGCGTCAGGGCGATATGGGTAAAACCTCCGCGCTGAATGCCAATGATTACATGGAACTGATGACTCCCATGCTGGAGGCAGGGCAGGATGTTCTGGTCATCGCCTTCTCCTCTGGCCTGTCCACCACATATCAGTCCTCTGCCATCGCGGTGGAGGAGTTGAAGGAAAAGTATCCCGACCGCAAGATCTATACCGTGGATACACTGGCTGCCTCTCTGGGTCAGGGCCTGCTGGTCTGGCATGCCTGCAAGCAGCGCGCCGAGGGCAAGAGCATCGAGGAAGTTCGCGACTGGTTGGAGGACAACAAGCTGAATCTGGCCCACTGGTTTACCGTGGATGACCTGAACCATCTCAAGCGCGGCGGCCGTGTTTCCGCTGCAACCGCACTGGTGGGCACCATGCTGTCCATCAAGCCGGTCCTCCACGTGGATGACGAGGGACACCTGATCAATATGTCCAAGGCCCGCGGCCGTACCGCTTCTCTGAAGGCATTGGTGGACAAGATGGAGGAAGACGCCATTGATCCCGCCGGCCAGACCATCTTTATCAGCCACGGCGACAGCGAGGACGATGCCCGCAAGGTGGCAGATATGGTCAAGGCCCGTTTCGGTGTGGAAGTTAAGGTCATCGACTACGTTGGCCCCGTCATTGGCTGCCACGCCGGCCCCGGCGTCATCGCCCTGTTCTATCTGGGGAGAAAACGCTGATGGATCTGAAGTGGCTTGAAATTACCGTCAATACCACAGGTGACGATCTGGACACGCTTGCTGCCAAGCTGACCGCCAACGGAGTGATCGGTCTGGTCATCGAGGATGAGGAAGACTTCAAGAGCTTTCTGGAAAACAACAAGCAGTATTGGGACTATGTGGATGACGACCTGCTCAGACGCATGGAAGGAGTCGCTCGGGTGAAGTTCTATGTCACCGACGACGAGGACGGCCGCAAGCAGCTGCAGCAGTACACCGCCGGTTTGGAGGGGTACGAAATTCTGTCGGTCTCTCTGAACGAAAACGACTGGGCCACCAGCTGGCAGAAGTATTATAAGCCCCTTGCCGTGGGCGAAAAGATCTATGTGGTGCCCGAGTGGGAAAAGGACAGAGTCCTGCCTGAGGACAAGGTGCCTGTCTGGCTGAACCCCGGCTTGACCTTCGGTACCGGCAGCCATGCCTCTACCCAGCTTTGTCTGGAGGGTCTGGAGCAGGCCGTTCAGAGTGGGGACCGCATTCTGGATCTGGGCTGCGGCAGCGGTATTCTGTCCATTGCCGCCCTGTGTCTGGGCGCCGAATTTGCCGCCGCCGTGGACATCGACCCCAAGGCGGTTGGCGTGGCCTACGAAAATGCCGAGCTGAACAACATCGGGAAGGATCGTTACGACGTGCGCGCCGGTAACGTCCTGTCCGACAAGGGGCTGGTGGCCGAACTGATGCAGACCGGATATCAGGTGGTGCTGGCCAACATCGTGGCCGACGTTATCATTCCCCTGTCTGCCTTTGCCGGTGACTTTATGACCGAGGGCGGATATTTCATCTGCTCAGGCATTATCGACACCCGCTCCGACGAGGTGGCCGCCGCCCTGAAACGCAACGGCTTCATCATTGCGGAAAAGAAAGAAAAGAACGGCTGGTGCGCCTTCGTGTGCCGCCGCTGAACAATTTTGCCAAATGAAATCAAAGGACCGCTTTCCATCAGGGAAGCGGTCCTTTGCGTGTGCCTTCACCGTGTTTTGAATTTGCATCGAGGCGGCCTGTTAAAAGGACCCTGCCTTTTCACAGGCAGAGTCCTTTTAACAGCCCATCAATTGGAATGGGTCAATATTTAATGATGTAGTATAGAACATAGAACCAGTTCAAT
>JAZOBG010000183.1:0-33310 GCA_045595865.1 Oscillospiraceae bacterium | reverse complement strand
CGTACTCAATCCAGTCACCACTCCCCCTCCTCTCACCGAACCACCCACTGTAAGCATAACACCTCCCGTTGAGGAAAAGACTGAATTTATCCATAGAACTGATCAGACGGTAGGTTTAGGGGCCGAATTTCCAAGTGAATTTGCAATTTTGATCAACGCACAGACTGGTGAGATTTTAGCGGAAAAGAATGCTTTTTCTTTTATGAATCCAGCTTCTATGACAAAAGTTTTGACTCTTTTGGTAGCCGTTGAGAATATTACGGATACCGATGGAACCTTTACGATGACACGGGAGATTTCGGAATACTGTTATGTAAATGAATGTAGTGTTGTCGGATATATTGTTGACGAAACAGTTCCAATTGATGAGTTGTTTTATGGCTGTATTCTAAGTTCGGGTGCCGACGCTTGCCTTGGCCTTGCAGAAATTGCAGTTGGTTCTCACGAAGTTTTTGTCGATTTGATGAACGAAAAACTTGAAGAACTGGGAATCGCCGAAACAGCACATGTTACCAACTGCGTCGGACTTTACGATGAGGCTCACGGTTGGACAAGCGCAGATATGGCTCTAATTATGAAAGCTGCTCTTGAAAACGAAAAATGTCGCCAAATACTTTGTACCAAAATCTTCGATAGCGTACCGACCGAAAAACATCCCGAAGGTCAGTTCCTATCTAATTGGTTTGTGCGCAGTTTGGAAGATCAGGATAACGGTGATGTAAATGTCTTGGGCGGAAAGCGTGGGTACGTTCCCGAATCAGGTAATTGCGCTGTCAGCTATGGCGAAACAGAAGACGGACAATCCTTTATCTGTGTAACAGGAAATGCCTATAGTCAAAAACAGGCAATTCTCGATCATGCTGCGCTCTACAAGGAATATTGCCACTCTTGAACTCCAACACAATGCGGTTAATTTGTCAAATAGACGAAAATTGGAAAAAATAGTATTGAAATTTAGTGAATTAAAGCACTCTAAAATGTCTGAAAATGTAGTATAATATAATTTAAAATTAAAAAGACCGAGGAGGTTTTTAATTATGGCAAAGAGGCTTGAAATCAATAAGGCCTGGTGCAAAGGCTGCGGTATTTGCGTTGCCTTCTGCCCCAAAAAGGTTTTGGATCTCATAAGTAACAAGGCTGAAATTGTCGACGAAGACGAGTGTTTGCGTTGCGGCATCTGTGAAAATCTCTGCCCTGACTTTGCGATCTATCTTATCGAAGAGGAGGATGTAAATAATGGCTGAGAACAAGCTGGTACTTATGCAGGGTAATGAAGCTTGCGTGCGCGGAGCTATTGCTGCCGGCATGACCTTCTATGCCGGTTACCCCATTACTCCCTCCACTGAAATTGCAGAAATTTCTGCTCAACTACTTCCCAAAATCGGTGGTGTCTTCATTCAAATGGAAGACGAAATCTCCAGCATGGCCGCCATTGTTGGCGCATCCTCTGTTGGTGCAAAAGCAATGACTGCAACCAGTGGCCCTGGCTTTTCTCTGATGCAGGAGAACATCGGCTATGCTTCTATGGTTGAAATGCCCTGTGTTGTTGTCAACGTTCAGCGTTCCGGTCCCTCCACCGGTTTGCCCACCTCCCCATCTCAGGGTGATGTTATGCAGGCACGTTGGGGTACCCACGGCGACCATCCGGTGATCGCCCTCTGCCCTTCCAATGTCGAGGAAACCTATTATCTGACCATCCGCGCATTCAATCTGTCTGAAAAATATCGCGTTCCTGTTGTTTTCTTAATGGACGAAATGGTCGGACATCTTCGTGAAGGCATCCGAATTCCTGCCGCATCCGAAATCGAAGTGATCAATCGCAGGATGCCTGATCCAAATGACAAGGAATGGCTGCCCTATAAGGCTGATCCGGATACCCTTGTTCCCACGATTCCTCCCTTTGGCAAGGGCTGGCGTTATCATGTTACCGGTCTTGCACACGGCGAAAAGGGTACATCCATTGGCGCCGGAGCCGGAACCGAAAAGCTCTGCACCCGCCTGATGGAAAAGATCGAGCGTAACAAGGACGACATTCTTCAGTGGGAAGAAATCATGACCGAAGACGCCGATGTGATCGTTGTCTGTTACGGCGGAACCAACCGCAGTGCGATCAAGGCAGTGAAAGATGCCCGTGCAGCCGGAATTAAGGCAGGCATCTTCCGTCCGATCAGCATTTGGCCCTTCCCTGCCGAAGCTCTCTTGAAGGCTGCAAAGCAGGCAAAGAATATCATTGTCGCCGAACATAACTACGGTCAACTTCTGTTGGAGATCGAACGAGCAATGAAGAATGAATGTGAAATCTCCTTCATCGGCCGTGTGGATGGCGAGATCATTATGCCTGATCAGATTTTTGACAAAATTAAGGAGGTGACCGGCAATGGCTAATCCCTTCGCTGAAAAATATTTAAGAACCGAAACCATGCCTCATATCTGGTGTCCTGGCTGCGGAAACGGTATTATCATGCGCGATATTTGTATGGCAATTGATCGCAACGAACTGGACCCCAACAATGTCGTGATCGTTTCGGGCATCGGCTGTTCCAGCCGTGCCGCCGGTTACATGAATTTTAACACCATTCACACCACCCACGGACGCGCAATCGCCGTTGCAACCGGCATCAAGATGGCCCGTCCTGACATGAAGGTCATTGTTCTAACCGGCGACGGTGATGCCGTTGCGATCGGAGGCAATCACTTTATCCATGCAGCTCGTCGCAATATTGATTTAACTGTTGTGGTGTTTAATAACAATGTTTACGGTATGACCGGTGGTCAGTACTCCCCTACTACCCCTCGCGGTGAATTGGGAACCACTGCACCCTACGGATCCATCGATCAGGACTTTGATGTTTGCAAGCTGGCCATTGCAGCCGGCGCCACCTTTGTTGGCCGCGGTACGGCATTCCATGTTGCGCAGACCACCAGACTGATTGAGCGCGGCATCAAGCACAAAGGCTTTACAGTTATTGATTGCGCATCCATTTGCCCTACTTATTACGGACGCAAAAACAAAAAGGGTGATGCAGTGGATATGCTAAAGTGGCAAAAGGAAAACACGATCAATTACGAACAGGCTCAAAGCTTGTTTGATGATGAGCTGAAAGGCAAAATCGTCCTTGGCCTTTTGTATCACAACAATCGTCCTGAATATTGCAGACAATATCAGGATCTTGTCGAAAAGTGTCAGAAGGAGGATTGAGTTATGGAAATTCGTTTGGCTGGTTCCGGCGGTCAGGGTATTATTCTCTGCTCCATCATCCTTGCTGATGCTGCCTTGATGGGCGGCGCTTATAGCGCACAATCTCAGTCTTACGGACCTGAAGCCCGTGGCGGCGCATGTAAAGCTGAAGTTGTTGTATCGAATGAACCGATTGACTTTCCGAAAGTCGTAAAGAGTGATTTCATGCTTGCATTGACTCAAGCGTCTCTCGAAAAATATCTTTCCGGTGCAAAGCATGGAAGTATTTTAATGGTGGACGAATCTTTGACGCTCCCCGAAGCAGTGAGTGAGATGGGATTGACTGTCCATAAGTTACCGATTTTGTCTGCTGCGCGCGACTCTTTGAAGCGTCCCATGGTTGCCAATATTGTTGCGGCAGGTGCAATCAATGCTTGCCTGAAGCTCGTTGATGCGGATACTCTTGAAAAGGCTGTTTTGAATAATGTTCCTGCCGGCACGGAGGAACTAAATCGTTTTGCTATGGTATTAGGCAGCAACATGTTATAAATTTACTTGACGCAAATTAACGCCCGGAAAAATCCGGGCGTCAATTGTTTGCTTTATGTATTATTTTGTTCGGCAAATATTTCGATCCCTTTTGCAATACCCTTTGCCATTTTCATTTGGTATTCTATATCGCATAAAAGCGTTAATTCTTCCTGGCAGGTCATGAATCCTGTTTCAACAAGAACTGCGGGCATATTCGTTTTACGCAATACCGTATAATTTTCTGTTCTCACACCCCGGCTTATAGCACCTGTTTCTGCCGATGCAGCATTCTGGATGAGTTCCGCGGGTTTTTTACTATTCCGCATATCAGCATAATAAAACGTGAACAGCCCCGAATATGACGTATCATCCAATGCGTTAGCATGAATACTTACATACAGATCGGCATCAATTTTATTTGCAAATTCAGCACGCTCTGTCAAGGATGGATATGAATCATCATCCCTCGTCATGGATACAACGATGTTCTCCTGCTCCGCCAGAATGTCGCGAACCATAAGTGCAATGGCAAGATTGATATCTTTTTCGTATATTACTCCAACGACGGCACCGGGATCCGTCCCACCATGCCCGGGGTCAAGCACGATATGTAAAATATCATCTTCTTCCGCGTTTGGAGCAAACAACACAAGTCCTCCCCACTGAAGAAGAACTGCAAACAAAAAAATTATGCTCGATTTCAGAAATTTCACAAAAAACCACCTCGTCTTGGGCACATTGTACCGCAAAAAACGAGGCAGTTCTTTAAAATAATCTTAAAAAATATTATTCCTGAATATATTCAAGGAACTCATCTTCGGTAAGAACGGGGATGCCAAGTTCGATTGCTTTTTTCAGCTTGGAGCCTGCCGCCTCGCCTGCAACAACATAGCTTGTCTTCTTAGACACTGATCCCGAAACCTTGCCGCCGAGCTTTTCAATCATCTCACTTGCTTCATCACGAGTAAAGCGTTTCAGGGAACCGGTTAACACAAAGGTTTTCCCGGCCAGTTTATCACCGACAGGCTCAGAGAAACTGGTCATATTTACACCATGATTGCGCAGCGAATCAATCAAATGGCGACTTTGCTCGCTGGAGAGCCAATCAACAACGTTTTTAGCCGTAATCTCACCCACATCATCGATACATGTCAGCTCTTCGACAGTAGCGGCGCAGAGTGCGTCCAAAGAGCCAAAACAGGCCGCAAGTACCTTGGCGGCTTTTTGGCCCACCTGGCGTATTCCAAAGGCAAATAAAAGCCTGGAGAGATCATTTGCTTTGGAACGTTCAATTGCAGCAATTAAATTTTCGGCCGATTTTTGACCCATACGGTCCAAACTTGCGACACTCTGTGCATCAAGGTCATACAAATCAGCAGGAGTTTTGACAAATTGAGCGTCAACAAGCGATTCTACAACCGCAGGCCCAAGCCCCTCGATATCCATTGCGTCACGGGATGCAAAGTGAGTCAGATTGCGAAGAAGCTGAGCGGGACACTCCGCCCCGGTACAGCGAATGTGCGCACCGTCTTCATCCCGGGCAACCGGGGCGCCACAAACAGGACAACATGCAGGAAACTGATATTCTACCGCATCAGCTGGTCGCTTCTCCGGTACAACTCGAACAATTTCCGGAATAATTTCACCGGCTTTTTGGACTAAAACCGTATCTCCGATTCGAATATCCTTATCTCGAATATAATCGATATTATGAAGAGTTGCATTGGTAACTGTTGTCCCTGCCAGACGAACTGGGGCAACCACTGCTTTGGGAGTTAAAACTCCGGTTCGCCCAACTTGAATAACAATATCCTGTACAACTGATTCTTTTTGTTCCGGCGGATACTTATACGCTGCGGCCCAACGAGGAAATTTCGACGTACTTCCAAGCACTGTGCGATCTGTTAAGTTATCCAGCTTTACAACAGCGCCGTCGATATCGAACGAATATTGATCGCGGTTTTCTCCAATCAATTCAATCTGCTTTGCAGCATCTTCGATGGAATCAACTTTGACCCGGGAAATTACTTTAAATTTTAAGGATTCAAGCCAATCCAAAGACTCGCTGTCACACGCAAAAGAAACCCCATCGACATACTGAATGTTAAAAATCAGCGCATCCAGCTTTCGTTCAGCGGCAATTTTCGGATCCAGCTGACGCATAGATCCTGCAGCCGCATTACGGGGATTAGCAAAAAGAGCCTCTCCCCTCTTTTCGCGTTCTGCGTTCAGCTGTTCAAACACAGCCTTGGGCATAAATACCTCACCGCGAACAATTAAAATGGGTGGGACATTTTCCAGTTTAAGCGGAATGGATTTAATGGTACGAAGATTTTCTGTAACATCTTCGCCGACGAAACCGTCACCGCGTGTTGCACCACGAACAAATATACCGTTTTCATACTCCAATGCAACCGATAAACCATCCACCTTTGGTTCAACGATATAGAAGGCATTAGGAGCACTTTCGCGAACTCGACGATCAAAATCAGCAAGTTCGTCAAAATCAAACACATCCTGAAGACTTTCCAACGAAACACGGTGTGTGACCTTTTCAAAGCTATCCAATGCTTTTCCACCAACACGCTGTGTCGGCGAATCCGGTGTGATCAAGTCCGGATTCGCATGCTCCAGTTCTTCCAGAGAACGAAGCATTTTATCATATTCAAAGTCACTGATCGTCGGCTGATCCAGCACATAGTAATTGTAATTGTGCTGCTCCAGCTCACGGCGAAGAATATCAATCTGTTCCTTTGCAGACATAAGGATCACATCCTTGTGTAAAGTGAAAAGACCTTACTGCGCTAATTGCAGATAGGTTTCAGGTACTTTTCCGACAATAATTGTTTCTGCAACACAAACCTTAGTGTCAACTGTAGTTTTTTCCTGTCTGCCGGGAAGCAAAACAGAAATTTCAGCTTTTACACGGAAAACAATCTGGTGGCAGGTTTGATTGATTCCCGCTGAAGAAAAGGAGTTTTCAAATTCCGCAGAAGCGGTACCGGTATATAAAGCACGAACCTTGACATCCGGGCCGCGACCGGACAAGAGATCCCAATCAAAAATCGTGCCCAAAGGAACCCCAAATTCCAAAGTTTCAAGGCCGTTGAGCGCCTCGAGAGATGTTTCAAGCAGCTGTGCGCGCAAGATGTTTGCATGGCCCATATTGCTGGTCAATGCAACAATATCTCCGTTGGCAGAGCGTTCTAAGGAAACAAGGTCGTTGTAGGAAATTGCCTGCTCTGAGACGGCCCGGTCAATCGCTGCCGTAATACAATTGGATGTCTGAGAAATCGCCAATTCAAATAGAATCGGCCGAAGACGTGCGTTTAACTGCGAAATTAACACTAAAGCGAGAAGAATTCCTGCAAATGCAGACAAAATTGTTCCCCAAATATGAAAATCAATCTTTCTTCGCCATCGCCCCGGAATCATGGCATACACCCCCAAAGAGTGTATGCAAGACACGGCTTGGCTTAGTCTGCCAGCAGTTGTTCTACTGCAAGTAAAACGCCGGTTTTACCGGATTCATACGTTAAGCCTCCCTGTAAATAGACAGTGTAAGGCTCACGCATCGGTGCATCCGCAGAAAGTTCAATGGATGCGCCCTGGATAAATGCACCGGCAGCCATGATGACCTGACTGTCATATCCGGGCATATCCCAGGGTTCAGGGGTCACATACGAATCAACCGGGGCTCCGAACTGAATACCACGGCAAAACTTTTTCAGTGTTTCAGGATCGCGCATGTGGATCATCTGGATAATATCATGCCGAACGGCGTTGGATGCAGGTTCCGCCTCATAGCCGAGAAGCTCCATAACACGGGCAGCAAACACCGCAGTCTTAACAGCCTGGGCAACCGTGTGAGGTGCCATAAAGAGGCCTTGATATAGCAGACGGTTATTGCCCAGCGTGGAGCCGCACTCCTTTCCGATTCCCGGGCAGGACATGCGCATGGCAGCCCCTTCCACCAAATCGCGGCGACCTGCTATATAGCCGCCGGTAGGGGCCAGACCGCCACCGGGATTCTTGATCAGCGAACCGACGACCAGATCGGCTCCAACCTGAGTGGGTTCCTTCTCTTCCACAAATTCACCATAACAGTTATCAACCAAAATGGCAGCATTGGGATTCACCGCTTTGATAACAGAACACATTTCGCCGATCTCATCCACGCTCAAAGAGGCACGTGTTGCGTAACCTCTGGATCGCTGGATCAAAACAGCCTTGACTCTGGGGTCTGCGGCAGCTTTTGCCATACCGTCCAAATCAGGTTTATCATCAACCAGATCGACCTGACGATACTCAACACCCCAGTCCTTCAGGGAACCGGGCCCCTTGTCCACCACACCGATAACGCCGAGCAGCGTATCATAGGGAGCACCCACAGCAGACAACAAAACATCGCCCGGCTTCAATGCGCCATACAGGGCGCAGGCAATAGTATGGGTTCCGTTTACAAAATTGATGCGAACCAGAGCGTCCTCAGTGCCAAATATTTCGGCATAAATTTCTTCCAGTTTATCGCGGCCGATATCATCGTAGCCATAACCGGTGGTTCCGGCAAAATAACTTTCGGCAACACGATGCTTCTGGAATGCCGCAAGAACTTTCTGCGTATTTGCTTCGGCAATTGCGTCAATGCGGAAAAACTGCTCCCGCAAATCAGCCTGAGCCTGTGTCCCAAGTAGTCTTACTTTTTCGGAAATCATGTTTTGATTACTCTCCTCAATCCAGTTCGGCACAGGCAAACGCGGCAGTCAGCCGAATGCAGGCTTCGACATCGGAAATCTGGACCATTTCAGTAGGTGTATGAATGTAGCGGCAAGGAATCGAAATACCGCCCGTGTACACGCCGGTACGGGAAACGTGAATTGCTCCGGCATCGGTGCCTCCTGCACGGATGACATCAGCCTGATGGATAATTCCGTTTGCACAACCCAACTCAGTCAGTTTGGTAACCATCTGCGGATGGCAAATTACCGAGCCGTCCATGACCTTGATGGCGGCACCCTTGCCAAGAACACTGCTGCCGTTGTGCTTGGCGCCGGGCTCATCATCAGACACTGTAACGTCAATTGCAACTGCATAGTCAGGGTCGATGGAATATGCCGCGGTTTTTGCACCGCGCAGGCCAACCTCTTCCTGTGTAGTAAACACAAAGTACAGGTCGTTGTCGGTGTTCTGCAGCATTTCCAGCGCACCCAACTGAACCACGCAGGAGATGCGGTTGTCCATATAAGGAGAAATCAGGCGATCACCGGCGGCAAAGGTCGGAGCATCAAACACTGCCGTGTCACCGATGCGAACCTTCTTTTCCGCCTCTTCTCTGCTGTGGGCACCAATGTCGATAAACAAATCTTCAATCGCCAGTTTCTTGATGTCGGCGCTTTCGTCCATGCCAACGCAGCCACGAGTCCCGTTTGCAAATCGAACCGGAATATAAAGCAGGGCACTCAGATCAAGGCCGCCAACCTTACCAATGCGCAGGAAGCCGTTATCTTCAATGTGCGTAACGATCATGCCGATGCTGTCCATGTGCGCTGCAAACATGATTTTGGGGCCATTGCCCTTTTTGTGGACGATCAGATTTCCCATGGGGTCAAACCACTGCTCATCCGAATAGGGAGCTGCCATGGCACAAATTGCTTCCGCAACAGCCCTTTCGTCACCAGCAGGGCCATGGTATGTATTCAAAGCCTGCAATGTAGCTAAAATATCCATAATATTTTCCTCCTCAACACTTCTGAGCCAGAGCATCAACAAACGCTTCGGTCAAAGTCAGCATCTGTTCAAAATCCTTTATTGCACCAACGCTGGTGGGAGCATGCAGATAACGCACCGCGGCAGAAAGTCCTGCAACACGTACACCGCCTTTGCTGCGCTGAACGGCCCGACTGTCGTTTCCGCCTGCAATATAGTGTTTAACCTGCCAAGGAATTCCAATGGAATCTGCCGTATCACACATAAGTTGAAACAGTTCCTTGTCATAGATGGTTCCGCCATCCATCAGGGAAATAACAGGACCTTGGCCAGGTGCACAAACACGTTTTTGTCCCTTGATTCCCGGCAAATCGGCAGCGGTCGTTGTTTCCAGTACCAATGCGATTTCAGGAGTGACCGAAAATGCTGCGCCAAAAGCTCCGCGAGTACCGACTTCCTCTTGAACTGTAAATGCAAATACACAATCCATGGGCAGGTCACGCTGCAACATCTTCAGCATCACTGCACAACCGACTCGATCGTCAATAGCCTTGGCTTTCAGCATTCCGTTGCCATACTCAAGGCATTCGTTGTCAAATACTGCAAAATCGCCAAGTTCAACCAATGATTCAGCCTCTTCCTTATCCTTGGCACCAATATCCAGATAATACTCTTCCATGCGGGGCACTTTACCGCGCTCTTCCGGAGTGGTCAAATGCACAGCCTTCAGGCCGATAATACCCGGAACGCGATTCCATCCAACAAAGACACGCTTTCCAATCAATACACGGCGGTCAATTCCTCCGATGGAAGCGAATTTCAAATATCCGTCATCGGTGATGCGTTTGATAATCAGACCAACTTCATCCATATGCGCACAGAGCATCAATTTGTTTCCGGTACTCTTTGCGCCCTTTTTGAAAACAATCAAATTGCCAAGTGCGTCCACGCGCATTTCATCGGCAAAGGGTTTTGCCTGCTCCATCAGATATTCGCGTACAGGATCTTCAAAGCTTGCAACACCGGACAGTGCGCACAATGTTTTTACGGTTTCAATCATGCCAGTGCCTCCTTTCCGAGGTCCTCAACAAAAGCAGTCAGCAGCGATGCGACCGCTTCAATGTCGTTCATGTCAAGGGTTTCCACCGGGCTGTGCATGTATTTCAAAGGCAGCGAAAGAACCGAGGTTGCAATACCTTCGCGTGCAATCTGCATATCCCAGCCGTTGGTTCCGGTTGCGCCTGCCATTACTTCATATTGGACAGAAATGTCATTGGCTTTTGCCTTTGCCTTCATACGCTCGGTCATCCAGCGGGTCATGTTGGGACCAACGCCAATTGCAGGGCCACCGCCAAGCACACTGGCACGTTCCTTCGGACTGTCGGGCGTTCTTCCGTGCGTCACATCAACGGCAACACAGCAGTCCGGTGCGGCGCCATATACCGCGGTTGCAGCACCGCCGTGGCTGACTTCCTCGCGTGTACTGCCCAGAACATATAAATCAATATCCAACTGCTTGTTCTGCAGCATTTCAACTGCACGAATCAAGGTAACAAAGCAGGCTCGGTCATCCATAGATTTTCCGCACATCTGGTGCTGTCCCAGAGTGAAACAGCCGTCACGGAATACACATGGAGTACCGGCAGGAATCAGTTGCTCGACCTGTTCCTGAGTCAAACCGGTATCAATAAAAAGATCTTGAATCGGAACAGACTTATCAGCCTCCCCTGCCTGCAGCACATGGGGAGGCAGACAGGCAACTACGCCAAACAAAGGCGGATCAGTCAGAATTGTCACTTCGCGGTCCGGCAGCATACGGGGATCCACGCCACCAATGGTGCGGAAACGCAGAAAGCCTTCCTCAGATCCAATCACCATCAAACCGATTTCATCCAAATGAGCATCCAGCAAAATACTTTTTGCGCCGGGAATTCCGCAGCGCCGGATACCCAGCAAATTACCCATTCGATCAATATTAACTTCATCCATGTAAGGGCGAAGGAGTTCAGCTGCCTGCAGGGCAACCGGCCGCTCAAAACCGGAAGGACCGGGCAGCGGACAAAGGGCTGAAAGCATTTCTCTGATATGTGTATAGTCCATAGATTTTTACCCCAGTTCGTAAACAATCTTTTTGAATGCTTCACCGCGAAGCATAAAATTCTTAAATTTGTCAAAGGAGGCGCAAGCGGGAGAAAGAATGACAACATCACCGGGCTGTGCCGCACGATGTGCGGCTAAAACCGCATCCTTAAAATCATCTTCTTCAAAAATCTGAAGCTCCGATTCAGAATAACCCGGTGCTTCCTCAATCGATGTGCGAATCTTTTGCGCGGTAGCGCCTGTAAGGATGACTGCCTTTACATGCTCTACAATTTCAGGGCCAAGATCGTCGAATGGGATTTTCTTGTCGTATCCACCTGCAATCAGAATGACCTTTTCCCTGAAGGAACGTAATCCTGCAATAGTGCGTGTGGGACTGGATGCAATCGAGTCATTGTAGTAGCGAACTCCGTTCAGTGTACGAACCAATTCAATCCGATGTTCCACACCGCTGAAGTTCTTTGCAACCGTTCGAATGATGTCATCATCCACTAAACCGTTTACAGCAGCGATTGCAGCCATATAATTTTCTACATTGTGTTCACCGGGGATAAATATATCTGCAACAGGGAGCACTTCCCTGTCACCGAACCAGATGGAGTTTTCTTTGATATAAACACCGTCTTGCAGCTCTTCCTGGCGACTGAAACTAATACTGTGACCCGTCGCACTCTGCGCAAAACCGCGTGTAATATCATTGTCGTGATTAAACACTGCGATTCCACAGGACGACTGATGAACAAAGACATTTTCCTTTGCAGCGATGTACTCACTCATCGACTTGTGTACATCGAGATGGTTCGGCGTAACGTTGGTAACCACTGCAACATCGGGGCTTTGGTTCATGGTCATGAGCTGGAAGGAAGACAGCTCAAGAACGGCAATATCATTCGGGTCCATCCCTGCAGCGTCGGGCAAAAGAGGTTTTCCAATGTTGCCACCAACATAAACCGTGTACCCGGCTGCCTTTAACAGTTCAGAAATAATTGTTGTGGTCGTTGTTTTTCCGTCGCTGCCTGTAACCGCAATGATTTTGCATGGGCAAACCCGAAAAAATACTTCCATCTCCGATGTAATTTCTGCCCCGCGGGCGCGTGCTGCTTCCAAAGCGGGAACATCTGGCCGCAGCCCAGGGGTACGGAAGATCACATCGTGCTTCAGATTGTCCAGATAGCCTTCTCCCAGCTGAAGCCGAGCGCCCAAACTCTCCAATTCATCGGCAACAATACCCAAATCTTCACGGCAGCTTTTATCGCACGCAGTTACATCGATATCAGCGCGAAGCAGCATACGGATCAACGGTGTGTTGGAAACGCCAATTCCGATGACAGCAACGCGTTTGTGCTTCAAAGAGGCCAAGTATTCCGAAATCGTCATACAGGAACCCTCCTTTCCATATTTAACTAATATATTATATCTCATTACGTTGCCTTTTTCAATCGAATTTGACAAGACGGAAGGTTTAAGTTAAAATAGGTTCCGCAAGTAAGCTGGACAGCCGCGCTTGCAGGGCGAAAGGCCTGCGAGTGAGGAAAGTCCGGGCTCCACAGGGCAAGGATAACGGGTAACACCCGCCGAGGGCGACCTCAGGAAAAGTGCAACAGAGATAAACCGCCGTACGGATTGTACGGTAAGGGTGGAAAGGCGGAGATAAGCGCCCGCCCGATGACTGGGAACTGCTCATCGCTGTAAACTCTATCCGGAGCAACACCGTGGCTACACAATAGGCTGACCCGGCCGTGTATGGAGGTGGCTTGAGCGTATCGGCAACGATGCGACCAGATAGATGGCTGTCTTAAATGACAGAACCCGGCTTACAGGCTTACTTGCAATAAAAGACACACATTTTTGTGTGTCTTTTGATTTTTCCAGGTGTAGTATCTACCCTTTTCTTTGATTCTGTGATATACTGACTAAAACTTGAAATAATCTTTGCGGAGAGTAGATTTATGGATCTTTGCGATATTCGTGACATTAAGGCCCTGTTGGGCCGCCATGGCTTTCATTTTTCTAAAAGCATGGGTCAGAATTTTCTGATTGAGTCGTGGGTTCCCCACGACATTGCCGAGTCCTCCGGCGCGGCCAAAGGTTTCGCAGTGTTGGAAGTCGGCCCCGGCATCGGACCCTTGACGGTACAGTTGGCTCAGCTGGCAGACAAAGTTGTTTCTGTCGAGCTGGACAAAGCTCTCTACCCTGTTTTGAGCGAAACATTGAGCGATTACGACAATGTGGAAATTGTGCCGGGCGATATCATGAAAGTAAACATCCCCGAGCTTATTGCCGAAAAAATGGATGGACTTACCCCCATCGCCTGCGCAAATCTTCCGTATAATATTACCACCCCTGTAATTACAGCTTTGCTTGAATCCGGCTGTTTTCAGAAAATTACAGTCATGATTCAGCGCGAAGTAGCCATGCGGATCTGTGCACCGCCCGGCTCTTCTGACTATGGCGCATTCTCTGTCTTTTGTCAGTACCACGCCCACTGCGAGCGTTTGTTTGACGTTGGTCCGGAGTGCTTCCTCCCTGCTCCCAAAGTAACCTCTTCTGTCATTCGACTGACTCCACGCCCCAAGCCGGAAGAAGTTGATGATGAAGATGTATTTTTCCGTGTTGTTCGAGCTGCGTTTGCTCAGCGCCGAAAAACACTCCTGAATTCCCTTTCTTCCGTTATGGGCAAAACTCACTCCAAAGATGATCTGCGTAACGCAATTCTTGCGTGTGGCTTGTCAGAGGATGTGCGCGGCGAGCGGCTCGGAATTCCCGAATTTGCCGCACTTGCAAAGATACTGTATCCCAAATGAATTGAATGTAACCGCGGTACGGATCGAACTTGATCCGTACCGCGGTTTCTGTTTCACTTATTCAATTTCATTTTTCTTGCTGCGGCACTTTTTTCTTCTCCAGAGAACGATCTTAATAACAACGAAGATAATTACAGCAAGAATCACAAGAGTAATGATGTTGCGGGCAAACCAGTATGCAAAAGATTCCATTGCATCTGTAAAATCAGAAAATCCGTCCTTCAGACTGGCAAGCAGCTTTGTACCAAAGCCCTCCTGCGCTTTGGGCTCTTCCTTGATTTCAACCACTTCATTCACATGGATCGTAAAGGTAGAGTAATCAATCAAGCTGTCATATTTGCGCAGGGTGGTATTGTATTTGTCAATTTGATACTGAACATCAGCCAAAGCACTTTCGAGAGTAATAATGTCCTCCATCAACTCAGCTTTGTCCAACAGAGCAAGCAAACGCTCGTGCTTGGTTTCCAGCGTGGCAAGGCGA
The DNA here is from genome assembly GCA_045595865.1 of Oscillospiraceae bacterium. GTDB lineage: Bacteria > Bacillota > Clostridia > Oscillospirales > Oscillospiraceae > JAJPXI01. Next base: position 18,510 of record JAZOBG010000183.1, on the reverse strand, counting down.
GCTTCGGCATCGTAATACTCCTCGCCAACATTCTGCGTGTCTTCGCTGATGCTCAACAAATGACCAACACTGCTGACAGAATCACGGAAAGCTACAAAATTAGCTTTGGGAATGCGAACCACGAAGTAAGCGGAGCGATTGGCATATTGATTATAATAACTCCCGCCATCCACCTGTGCAGTTTCGTAATAACCGCCTTGCTTCTCAGTCAGTTCAGCCAAAGCAGAAATGGATTGATCAAACTCGGTGGTCTGAATGGTCAGTTGAGCTGTACGGATAATTTTCGCGTCGGGGTCGGTATAAATTGCGCTGTCCACCGACTGATAAATGTCCATGGATTCTTCGGCATACATACCGTCTTCTGTCATCGAATAGTCAGCTTCTGCTTTGGGCTTTTCTGCAGGAGCGTATGCCTCCATATCGGCCGATGTCATGGAATCCATTGCAGCTTTATTGGATCCACATGCAGTAAAAACAAGGGCAAAAACAATCAGGAACGAGAGTACAAGAGCTAATTTCTTTTTCATGGTAATTTACACCTCCTGATTATTTAGACGCAGAGAATATCAAAAAGTTCCCGCTTTGCATAGAATATTTTTACAAAGGAGGTATTCTATGCCGATCATCTATCTTTCCCCTTCCACACAGGAGGGCAACTATTACGTAACCGGCGGGTCGGAGGAACAATGGATGAACCGACTGGCTGACGCTATGGAACCCTATTTGACTGCGTCCGGCATTCAGTATGTGCGAAATACGCCGGAAATGAGCGCAGCGTCCTCCATCCGTGCATCTAACGCAGGAAACTACGACCTGCACGTAGCACTCCATTCCAATGCGGCTCCCGAGGGACAATACGGCAGCGCACGCGGAATCATTGTGTACTATTATCCTGGATCATCCGACGGACAACGGGCTGCTTTGATCATGGCTGACAACCTGAAGTCAATTTATCCACTTCCAAATTCGGTGCGTGCCGAGCCAACAATTGCAATTGGTGAAGTCCGACGCGTAAGAGCTCCTTCCGTATTTCTTGAAATCGGATACCATGACAATCCCGACGACGCAACCTGGGTTACAACAAATCTTGATTCCATCGCAAGAAACCTTGTCTTGTCGCTAACGGAATACTTCGGACTCCCCTTCCTCGAACCAAGGCAACCACGGCCTGCAATTGTTGATGTCAGTTGGGGAACGTTAAATATCCGTGATCGCCCAAATAGGTCCGCCCCTATTCTTGCCAGTGTTACAGACGGAACACCCTTGACGGTATTGAATGAATGGCTTGGCTGGTATTTGGTTCGACTCAATGGTATTCTTGGCTGGGCGAGCGGTAATTTCATTACCTTCCTGTAAAACGGAGGTGCATCATGGTTATTCATGTTGTGCAACGTGAGGAAAGTCTGTATTCCATTGCGCGGCAATACAATGTTCCGATTTCGCAGATTCTAAACGACAATCAGCTTCCCGATCCAACTCGACTCGTTGTAGGGCAAACGATTGTCATTCGATTCCCTCTGCAGGTGCATACAGTTCAACCCGGTCAAACACTTCAATCCATTGCATTGCAATATGGACTCACTGTCAGACAACTTCAGCGCAACAATCCTATCTTAGGTGGCGGAACAACCATCTATCCGGGGCAGACCCTTGTCATCATGTATCGCCAGCAAACGGAAGGAACGCTGTCCGTAAATGGTTATGCGTATCCTTTTATCGATCGTGGCCTTCTGCAAAGCACCCTACCATTTTTAACATACCTGACTCCCTTTACATATGGAATCACCGAGGAAGGCGAGCTGGTTGACCTGAATGACGAGGAACTGATCGCAGCCGCTACCCGTTCCGACGTCTCACCTTTGATGCACCTGTCCACATTGACAGAAGAAGGCGGTTTTTCCAACGAACTTGCCAGTCTTGTTTTGAACAATGCAGACATTCAGAATCGTTTAATTGAGAATATCGTGTCAACTATTCGGCAAAAAGGTTACCGTGGTCTGGATGTGGACTTTGAGTTTGTCTTTGCCCAAGATGCCGGGCCCTACGCCGCCTTTATACGCAATTTGACTCAAACGTTGAATCCACTGGGCTATCCTGTGATCGTTGCATTGGCACCGAAAACATCAGCTACACAGCGTGGTTTGCTCTATGAAGGGCACGATTACGCCGCGCTTGGAGCTGCAGCAAATGAGGTTCTGCTTATGACTTACGAGTGGGGTTATGCATACAGTTCTCCCATGGCAGTCGCCCCGCTTCCCAATGTACGCGCTGTAGCCGAGTATGCACTGACCGAGATTCCTCCCGAGAAAATATGGCTTGGTATTCCAAATTACGGCTACGACTGGCGGCTTCCCTTTGTGCAGGGCCAGACACGGGCAACATCGATTTCAAACCGCTACGCCGTTCAGCTTGCTTTGCGCTATAACGCGGAAATCCAGTACGACGAGCGTGCTCAAACACCATGGTTCCAGTATCGTGATGAACAAGGGGTGTTGCACGAGGTCTGGTTTGAAGACGCACGCAGTATTCGAGCCAAACTGGCACTGATCCCCGAGTACGGTTTACGGGGTGCAGGATATTGGAATTTAATGCGCCCATTTCCTCAGAACTGGGTCGTACTAACTTCTCTTTACAACATTCGCGACGCACAATGAAAAACCGCCTCTCGCCATATAAGCGAGGGGCGGTATATTTTACAGTGCGGCTACTGCTGCTTCAATGGCGTCTTCCCCGGCTTGCATAGCAGCCAAAGTGCGATCCAGCAGAGTATCCAAATCCCAGCCAAGCTGTTCCGCGCCCTGTGAAATGGTTTCACGGGAGCAGCCGGCAGCAAATTTCTTGTCCTTGAATTTCTTCTTCAAAGACTTTAATTCCATATCCTTGGTGCTCTTGGACGGACGCATCAATGCCGCAGCGCCGATCAGTCCGGTCAATTCATCGGCCGCAAAAAGCACCTTCTCCATTTCATGCTCCGGCTTACAGGACGTTCCGGTCATGCCCCATCCGTGAGAGCAAACTGCGTGAATCAGTTCGGAACCAAGCCCTTCCTCCTTCATCAGCTGTTCTGCTTTGACACAGTGTTCCTCAGGCCAACATTCAAAATCAATATCATGCAGCAAACCGACCATGGCCCAGAAGTCTGCCTGATCATGATAGCCAAGTTCCTTGGCATACCATCCCATAACCGATTCGACAGTTAAGGCATGACGCAGATGAAAATCTTCCTTGTTATATTTGCGCAGAAGTTCCCAAGCCTGTTCTCTTGTAAAATTCATGCATCCCGCACTTCCTTTCGAATCTATTGTACGGCAAAACAAGAATAATTACAAGCGTTTACAAAAAACTGCGAATATCAGTAGTCAATTTTTCCTCCAGATTAATCAATCTTTTAGTAATGTCTTTTGAGCGTTCGCTGGCTGCCTCGTACTGGTTCAAATATTTATTCAGGGACTTTACACCCATGTTGCAGCCATCCGTCATCAGGTCAGCAATCGTTTCATCCGAGCTGTTCATCGCCATCTTCATATTTGTTTTGACCCAAGACATCCCTTTTGCCATCAGATTTGGATCTTTGCCATCATCTTGATATTCATCCAGCATTTTCTGGACTTCGTGCATTAATTCCTCATGCTCTTTTTTGCAGTTGCTCAACCTTTGTCTTAGTGAGTCAGCATGAACATATTCAAGAACATCGTCAATGGACGAAACCCCCATCTTAATTCCTGCGTCACATTCGCGAAGCAATTTAATTGTATCCTGCTCAATCAATGTTTTGTCCTCCACTATAAATTTTTCTTAATTTGATTGATTGCATTTTTTTCAAGTCTCGAAACCTGTGCTTGGGAAATTCCTACTTCAGCCGATACTTCCATCTGTGTCTTTCCTTCAAAAAATCTCAGGTTCAGAATTCGTTTTTCGCGATCTGTCAATTTTTTGATCGCTTCTTTCAACGCAATGTGTTCCAACCAGCTCTCATCCGTATTCTTGTTGTCTCTCACCTGGTCCATAACACAGATCGTATCTCCGCCATCAGAATAAATAGGCTCGTAAAGCGATACGGGATCTACAATGGCATCCAGCGAAAATACAACTTCTTCTCGTTTTAAATCGAGAATTTTTGCAATTTCTTCAACCGTTGGCTCCCTTTGATGTTCGGTCATAAACTTTTCTTTTGTCTGTAACACTTTATATGCTGTATCACGCATGGAACGAGATACGCGCATTGCACTGTTGTCACGCAGATATCTTCGAATCTCACCGACGATCATAGGGACCCCATATGTCGAAAACCGCACATCAAGCTCAACATTAAAGTTATCAATCGCCTTAATTAATCCGATACATCCAACTTGAAACAAGTCATCGGCGCTTTCTCCTCTGCCCATAAACTTTTGAATAACAGAAAGAACGAGCCTTAAATTTCCCGAAATCAGCTGTTCCCGTGCATTCATATCGCCGTCTTTTGTCCGCCGCAGCAGGTCCATGGTTTCTTCGTTTTTTAACACCTTCAATTTTGAAGTGTTTACTCCGCAGATCTCTACTTTCCCTTGTATCGACATGGTTGTCCTCCGCAGATTTTACTGTATTTGCAGTATCTCCCGGAGGTTTCATTTCATACCGTGCAGCAAAGGAGTAAATTTTTTTCTTCAAGACTTCTTTCGATGGACTTTTTGCAAAAAAGCAAGGGTTGCATTTTCGTTTGCTAAACATTAAAATGAAATTACGAATACGCTTTGCCCTTCAGGAGAAGCAACAAAGGAGATGAATGTCTTGGCTATGATATTGGCTATTGATGCCGGCAACACAAATATTGTGTTGGGTTGTCTGGATGGCGAAACGCCTCGTTTTACCGCACGCTTCCGTACGGACCGCGCAAAAACCGAGGATGAATACGCTCTCTATTTCCGCAGTCTGTTTGATTTACATCAGGTCGATCGAAGCGCAATGGAAGGCGCAATTCTTTCCTGCGTGGTATCCGAACTGACCGATGTGCTTTGCAAAGCAGTTGAAACCGTGATCAAAAAACGTCCACTGATCGTTGGCGCAGGACTGAAGACCGGTTTGAATATTAAAATTGATAATCCTGCCCAGCTTGGCGCTGATTTAGTTGCAGATGCTGTTGCTGCCCTTGCGAAATATCCCACTCCCCTTGCTATCTTCGATATGGGAACAGCGAACACCATGTCTGTGATTGATGGCAAAGGACGCTTTCTTGGTGGTGCAATTATGGCCGGTCCGCGTTTATCCGTGGATTCCCTCTCCACCCGCACCAGCCAGCTGCCGCACATCGAACTGGACGCCCCCGCAAAAGTAATCGGAAGCAACACAATTCAGTGTATGCAGTCCGGCGCTATTTACGGACACGCCGCCATGATCGACGGACTGATTGAACGAGTCGAGGAAGAATTAGGTGAAACTTTGGCAACCGTAATTGCTACCGGAGGCCTTTCCAAACAAATCATTCCGGTTTGTCGTCGTAAGATTACGCTTGATGATAATCTGATGCTTCACGGCCTGAGAATTATTTACGAAAAAAACAAAAGACCGTAAATTTTACTACGATCCTTCTTAAGGAGCTCATACAATGTTTAATAACGAAAAACCTGTTACCCGCCATTTTACACTTCGAGTAATCATTCTGGAACTTGTTTTATTTGTAGCAACCATGCCCTGGTATGCTCCCCGTACAAGCGATCATTTTACATGGATAATCTGCGCGCTGCTCGCGGGCTACACATCCTATAAAGACTATAAAAATGGTTTCTTTGATAAACAGACGATTCTCTATATCGTTGTTTCTCTACTGATCATTGCTACTACACTATATTTTCTTTTGTTCTATCATAATTAAGCAAAAAGACGCCGTTTTTTAACGGCGTCTTTTATCAAAATATTATGTTTATTTCGTCCCAAAGATACGATCACCGGCATCACCCAAACCGGGAACAATGTAGCCGTGGTCGTTGAGTTTTTCATCAACAGCTGCAATAAATATATCAACATCAGGATGATCCTTGTGCACACGATCGATACCCTCAGGAGCCGCAAGGATATTCATCAGCTTAATATTCTTGCAACCATACCCTTTCATGAACTGAATGGCTGCAGATGCAGAGCCTCCGGTAGCAAGCATAGGATCCAGAACAATAATGTCACGTTCAGAAATATCGGTGGGCATTTTGCAGTAATATTCCACGGGCTCCAAGGTCTGAGGATCGCGGTACAGGCCAATGTGGCCCACCTTTGCCGAAGGAATCAGGGTCAGAATACCGTCAACCATACCCAAGCCTGCGCGCAGAATAGGAACGATTGCCAGCTTTTTGCCTGCAATCACCTTAACTGTCGCCTTAGCGACAGGAGTCTGAATTTCAATTTCTTCCAGCGGCAGATCCCGGGTAGCTTCGTAGCACATCAAAGTAGCGATTTCGGAAACAATTTGACGAAAATCCTTTACGCCGGTATTTTCATCACGTAGAATAGACAACTTGTGCTGAAGCAGAGGGTGGTCCAAAACATGTACTTTTTCCATAATATCGAGCCCCTTTACGATTGTTTTGCCAAGCGTTCACGCTCGGCTTGCGAGAGACGATGGTAATTAGGGATGAGTCCGGCCGCATCAGTTAACCGACCAGCGCGTGCTTGTTCAAGCGCGCAGCGAGCAACACCCCAGGCTGTTTGGAATTGAAGGTGTGCAGGAGGCATTTGAACGGGATAACCTTTACCCTGAAACGCATTATAGCACAGCAGCGCACCATCTCCAACCAAAATCTGATTATTTTCAATCATTGCCAATTCGGAAGACAATTCTTCAAGAGAAATAGCACGATCCGGAGTTAAACGAACAGGTTTTCCATCCTGCAAATCAAACAACGCATTATAAACTTGCTGCCGCCGTGCATCCATTGCTGCGCAAACAACGCCTTTCATACCGACCATCTGCCATGCCATTGCTTCCAGTGTAGATACACCGACACTGGGCTTGTCCAACGGCCATGCAAGACCTTTCGCAGCCGATACACCGATTCGAAGTCCGGTGAATGATCCAGGGCCTGCCGCAACCGCAATTAAGTCGATTTCATTTATTGTCATTCCGGAATTTTTTAACATAGCTTCCAACATCGGCATCAATGTCGCGCTGTGTGTTAATCCCGTTCGCTGAAAACTTTGTGCGATCAACGCCTCATCTTCACAAACCGCAACAGAAGCAGCAATCGCAGAGGTTTCCAAAGCAAGGATTTTCATAGTATGTCCCCTTTAATTTCGATAATCCGCTGGTTGTCTGTTTCACCGCGAACAATGTCAACTTGAACACAGGTTTCTAAGGCGTCCACAGCACGTTCGCTCCATTCAACAGCACAAATCCCACCCCGGGTCAAATAATCTTCCCAGCCAATATCAAACAGCTCATCCGAATTATATAGACGGTACAAATCAAAATGGAAAAGAGGTTTGTCGCTCCCCTCATATTCATTTACAATAGTAAATGTCGGACTGGTCACGCGCGCTTCAACGCCAAGACCGCAAGCCATACCGCGAACAAATGCAGTTTTCCCGGCACCGAGATCACCGGTAAATGCAACAACGGAACCTGCAGAAAGCCTGCGGGCCAATTCTGCACCGATTCGCTCAGTGTCTTCCACACTATTGGAAATATACTGCATGGACTCACCTCATGGGAATAGTATTTCTTTCTATTTTACAATTTTACCATATTCGTTGTAATTTCTCAATCGCCGTGGTAAAATATTTTGATTTAATTGAAGGGAGGCTCCCAATACTTTACATGAAAAATACCATACGTACTTTTTTTCACAAAGGGGATGTTCTCCTTCTTGTTCTATGCTTGATCGCCAGTGCATGCGGACTCGTTTTGATTTTCAGCGCAACCCGATACGATCCGGATCTCAAGTGGGATTTTTTAAAGCAGGCAATGTTTATTTGTCTTGGTGTAGTTGCATATTTTGTTTGTACTTTCGTCGATATTGAATTAATCATTGAGAAATCATGGAAAATACTTTTGCTTCTTTCCTTTGCTCTTCTTTTTCTTATCATTCCCTTCGGTGTGGAGGGTGATACAGGAAACCGCAGCTGGATTTATATTGATCCCATTCCCTTTGGAATTCAACCGGCCGAATTAACAAAAGTTGCCTTTGTCCCTTTGCTTGCCTGGTCGCTGAACAATCAGAGGGACTGGGGAATCAGCAAACCCTCCTCGGTTTTTCGGGTCGCCTGTTTGACCGCTGTGTATTGTGCAGTAATCGCCGTGTTATCCGGTGATTTCGGCATGGTCCTTGTCTATTTATTTATTTTTGTTGTTATGGCCTTTGCAGCAGGCGTTAAGTTTCGGTGGTTTGCCTTAGCAGGTGGAATGGCTGCCTTTTTAATAGCTGTAATCGCAGTTCTTACGGTAAAATCCGAAGCCTTCATGGCCAAGTTTGGCTATATTATTCGCAGATTTACCGAAGTATTTACACGAGACGACCCACTCGGAATAGGCTGGCAGCAAACTCGTTCGATTCTTGCGATTGGCAGCGGCGGGTTAACAGGCCAGGGATTCCTGAACGGTACGCAAACACAAAGCACATCAGAGAATGCTCTTCCTGCTCGTCATACGGATGAAATATTTGCAGTATGCGGTGAAGAATTTGGATTGATTGGCTGCTTGTTTCTTTTGATTCTTCTCAGTTTAATAATCTTGCGTTGTTTTATGATCGGTCGCAATGCGCGAAGCCATCTGTCTGCGTATATAGCAATGGGTTTCGGAGCTATGCTGTTAATTCAAATGGTGATCAACGTTGCTTTTTGTCTGTATATTTTCCCTGTTGTCGGATTGACCCTTCCTTTTATCAGCTATGGCGGCTCCTCAATCTTAACGCTTTATGCCGCAATGGGAATTGTATCCGGAGTAAAGATGCGATCTCTTCCCAGTTGGCTGCAGGACCGAAGTAAGTTATAAATGATTCACCACCCCACATTTGCAATTTGTTTGGTAAATGTGGGGTGGTTTTGCATATTCTGCCTTCAAGTGTTAAGACTAAAAACACCTTGATAACAATGAGGAGGCAATATTTTGAAGTACTCAACAAAACGCCGTATTGGAATCATTGCACTTGCAGTTTCTCTTGCGGCTGCATTTCCTGTATCTGCCGCAGTCACAAATGTTCAATCGCCTGAACAGACTTCGATCATGACATTTTCAAAAAATGGAAGTATCACAAACGAGATCTCTTTTTCCGAAGATGATTTCCGTGTAGTCGGCAATGAAGACACATCTCTAGATTTCATCATCCTTAACTCGCTTCCGGAACGTGATGCCGGCAGCTTGATGCTGGGGGACGAACTGCTCTTTGCAGGAGATGAGATTGCAGTTTCTGCGTTGAACGGAGTACGGTTTTGCCCCTTGAGTTCTTCCTCGATTTCAAGCACATCGTTTACTTTTACACCTGTTTTCTCCTCCGGAGAATCCGGTCAAGAGACAGAAGTCCATCTTTATCTTCTGCGCGAAGAAAACAACGCTCCAACTGCAGAAAATCTGGAATTTACCACTTACAAAAATGTGGCGTACACCGGTCACTTCTCCGCTGTTGACCCAGAAGGCGATCAGATTACGTTTCAATTGGTTGACAAACCTGCTCGTGGATCTGTCACATTCGTTGAAGACAGCGATATCGAATTCATTTATACGCCGTATGAGAATAAAACAGGAAAAGATTCTTTCACGTATATCGCAATTGATTCCGTTGGCAATCGCTCGAAAGAAGCCACTGTAAAAATTCAAATTAAAAAACCATCTACAAAAGTATCCTACGCCGATATGGACGGTCATCCGGCCTATAATGCAGCCATTCGTCTGGCTGAAGAAAAAATTTTTGTGGGTGCCAGTGTAAACGGAACGTACTATTTTCAGCCAGACATTCCCTTAACTCGCGCTGAATTCCTTGCATTGGCCATGGAAGCCATGAACAAGGATGTGCCGTCAGATACCATCTCCACCGGTTTTTACGACGACGATGCAATTCAAACCTGGGCCAAACCTTATGTTGCATCTGCGTTAAAATCTGGTGCAGTACAAGGCAGCATGTCTGCAGATGGTCAGATTGTATTTCGTGGAAATAATGCAATTACCCAGACTGAAGCTGCAGTTTTGTTGAATCGAATGCTGTCAGTGAGTAATATTTCGGAAGATAACTGGGGTAGTGACACTTCGTTGATTCCTACCTGGGCATGCCAGGCTGTCATTAATCTGGAAACAATAGGTGTTCTTCCCACAAATACAGGGAAAGAAACTTATCTAAGCGACACGGTAACGCGCGCCGATGCAGCACTGATGCTTTCTTCCGCGTTGGATCTGATCGAAAGCAGGGAAGACGCTCAAACTTGGTTTCAATGGTAAATGAAGTTATACAACAACCGCGATCAAACAAATCATTTCGTTTAAAATCGAAAGGGATTGCCATTTTCGGCAATCCCTTTTATACAAATAATATTTTAGAGCATGTCGTGCAATAAGTTTTTCCAAATAAATTATTTTGCCAGGAATTTTTCCAAACGATCAAGGCCTTCCTTGATATTCTCCATAGACGTGGCATAGGACCAACGGACAAAGTTCGGTGCGCCGAATCCGGAGCAAGGAACCACTGCAACAAGGCCCTGCTCCAGAAAAGCTTTTGCAAAACTGTCCGAATCGGTGATCTCGATCTCACCAAACTTGCGGCCGATCAGCTTTTCAATGTTCATCATCACATAAAAAGCACCCTCGGGATTCAGACAGCTTACGTCATCGATTTTATTCATACGCTCAACAATATAATTGCGGCGCAGGGCAAACTCATCACGCATGGCAAGGATGCCTTCCTGCGGGCCTTCCAGAGCCTCTACTGCAGCCCACTGGGAAACAGACGAGGGAGCAGAAGTAGAATGGCTCAGATAATTGGCCATGACCTTTGCAATCTGAGAATTGGATGCAGTATAACCAATGCGCCAACCGGTCATTGCATAGGACTTGGAAACACCATTAATAATGATGGTAAGTTCTTTCACATTCTCGCCCAAGCTGGCAAAGCTAGTAAATTCTCTGTTATCATAAACAAGGCCATAGTAGATTTCGTCAGAAATAACATAGATCTCATTCTCTACACAGATGTCTGCAATATCCTTCAACTCGTCCTTGGTATACATCATACCAGTCGGATTGGATGGATTATTCAGAATCATCGCCTTGGTCTTGGGGGTAACGGCAGCTGCAAGCTTTTCTGCAGTAATTTTAAAGTCTTCTTCCTCGGTGGCTGTTACAACAACAGGAACACCGCCCGCCATTTTAATCAACTCATAGTAACTGACCCAGAAAGGTGCAGGAAGAATCACTTCGTCACCGGGATTCAGCAGAACCTGCAAAGCAACAAATACACTGTGCTTTGCACCGCTGGCAATGACAACCTGAGAAGGCTCATAATCCAGACCGCAATCATCCTTCAACCGCATACAAACCGCCTTGCGCAGTTCCATAATACCCGCAGCAGGAGTATATCGGGTCTTATTTTCATCAATTGCCTTATGTCCGGCGGCTTTAATGTTATCGGGTGTATTAAAATCAGGCTCACCGGCGCCAAATCCGATCACGTCGATTCCGTCCGCTTTCATCTGTTTAAATATGGCATCAATCGCCAGAGTGGTAGAGGCCTGCACGGCCTGAGCAACACGAGAAAGTTCTTTCACGGGGTAATCTCCTCCTCAGAGTATTGAAATTTCACACACTTGACACATTATATTCCCGAACTTGCAAAAATGCAAGCACAATCTTCGATTTATCCCCCGAAAATGAATGAAAAAATCACCCTTTATTCATCTTTTGCAGAAAACAGCCCTGACGAAAGCTTCGTCAGAGCCGTTTTCAGCACAGTCAGATTTTTTCACAGATTCGTCGGCCCATCTCAATCGTTCCAATGGGAGTAACTCCGGATTCGGCAATATCAGCCGTTCTCCATCCTTCCGCCAAAACAGCATCAACTGCGGCTTCAATTGCGTCAGCTTCTGCAGCCATTTCAAACGAATAACGGAACATCATTGCAACAGAAAGAATCGTTGCGATGGGATTTGCCTTATCCTGCCCGGCAATATCCGGTGCAGAACCATGAATCGGTTCATACAACCCCGGAGCAGAATCGCCGATGGATGCCGAAGGCAGCAAACCGATAGAACCGGTCACCATGGATGCCTCGTCAGACAAAATATCACCGAACATGTTTTCCGTAACCATCACATCAAATTGTCCGGGATTTCGAACGATCTGCATGGCACAGTTGTCAACCAACATATCTTCATATTCCACATCAGAATATTCTTCTGCCAGTTTATGCATGATCGTGCGCCACAAGCGACTGGTTTCCAGAACATTAGCCTTGTCAACAGAGGTAACCTTCTTGCGGCGCAGACGAGCAAGTTCAAATGCGCGGCGTCCAATACGCTCGATTTCCATCTCAGAATAAGCCATCAGGTCGGTTGCCTCAATACCTCGGTCTTCGGTCTGATATTTATTACGCTTACCAAAGTAGATTCCGCCAGTCAATTCACGTACCATCATCAAATCAATGCCGGCCTCGGCAGTTTCTTTGCGCAAAGGGCATGCGCTTGCCAAAGCAGGACGCAGCGATGCAGGACGAAGATTTGCATATAAACCAAGGTCTTTTCGAATGGCTAACAGCGCAGTTTCGGGCCGCTGTTCAGCAGGCTTATCAGAACCCCACTTCGGACCGCCAACAGCGCCCAACAACACTGCATCACAGGCCTTACACATTTCAGCCGTTCCATCGGGATAACTTTTCCCGACAGCATCTGTTGCGCAGCCACCCAGTAAAACATTAACAAACTCGTAGGAGTGACCGAACTTCTCCCCTACCCTTTCCAATACTTTGACGGCCTCATTCACAACCTCAGGACCGATTCCGTCGCCGCGGATCAAGGCAATTTTATAATTCATCGTATCACTCATTCTTTCAGGAATTTTAAAACAGTATGACAGAATTCTTGCCAAAAGAATGTTACCTATGATACAATTGTAAAAATGAGGTGATCGATTTGAGTACATTTGCTCCTCTGGCCGAAGGCAGAATTTCTCGTCATTATTCCGCAGGTCAAGTAATATATCTGCAAGGAACATCTGCCAATGAATTTTACTACCTGATCCAAGGGACAGCTCGAAGCTATATCAGTTCACCTTCCGGTGGTGAACGCATCCTTACAATCCACCATACAGGCGACCTGATGGGTGAGGCATCCTTCTTCGACGAATGTCCTCGCGTTTCCTCTGCGATCGCTGTTACAGAATGCGAAGTTGTTTCAATTAACCGCGAGCAACTGGACCATATATTTCAGATTCGTTCTGATTTAGCACTTCCCATGCTTCAATATCTTGCCAGAACGGTACGTTTGCTTTCCAACCATGTTGACGAGGCAACATTCCTCCCTGCCAATCAAAGGCTAGCCCGTTATTTATTGTCTGAAACAACGGATCATATTCCATTCCCGTGTACACACGAAGAACTTGGCTTTGCAATCGGAGCGAGCAGAGTTACCGTCAGTCGCCTGCTGTCCGATTATGCCAGACGCGGACTGGTAAAGACCGGATATCGAACGGTTACAATTATTGATCGAAATGGCCTAAAAAAAGAAAGCGACAACTGAACGGTTGTCGCTTTCTTGCATATATCAATTAGTTCCCGACGGGGTTTCATCCTCTATTTGAGGCAGAGGCTTCCCATTGCCATCAATTTTCTTTTCCTGAAGCCGGGCAGCAACAAATTCTTTAGTCAGCATATAAAGAACCGCAAACGTAGGAACACCCAACAACATTCCTACAAAGCCAAACAAACCGCCGCCAACCACGATGGATACAAGTACCCAAATTGCGGATATGCCAGTAGAGTCACCAAGAATTTTGGGACCAAGAATGTTTCCATCAAATTGCTGAAGCAAAATCACCATAATCACAAATCGAAGCGCCGCCCAGGGATCCACAATAAAGAGAATCATCGCAGATGGAATCGCTCCAATAAATGGTCCAAAGAAAGGAATTACGTTGGTTACTCCGACAATCACACTGATCAATAACGAATAAGGAATTTGTAAAATTGAGCAGAGGATGAAACAGAGTACTCCGATAATTGCACTGTCAATTATTTTCCCATTAATAAAACCAACGAAAATCCCATTTGCGCGGCTACAATTGTGTAAAAAACGGTTTACTCTCTCAACAGGGAATAATGCATACAATGTACGCCTAATCTGAGAAATCAGCGTGCGTTTACCGAACAGCATATAAATCGAAGCAATGAACGCTGTCAAGGCCGTAACGACACCACTGCCCACTGCATAACCAAAGTTCAAAATCTGCGGAATTGCAGCCGTAACATAGCCAGCCGCTTTATTCATTAGATCCTCATAGGATACCATTAACGCATCAATACTGTCACCTTCCAGCTCAAAACGAGTCACAAGATGATCAACCAGGCTGTTTAGATTATCAATATACCCCTTTAGATTGGCAATCAATTCTGATACGCTGTCGATGATCTGCGGCAAAATCATGTTAATTAGGACTGCAACGATAGCAAATGCCAACAAATAAACCGTTGTGATCGATATTCCTCGCTTCCAGCGCAGACGATGATATACCTTGCGTTCAAAAAATTTCACTGGAGAATTGAGCAGATACGCCACAATAAATCCGGCAACAAACGGACTGATGACATCAAAAAACATGTCAATCCGGCTTCGAACCGCCGAAAAGTTTACCAGGAGGATATAAAACAGGATTCCAAGCAAAACAATAATCAGGTTGGACACTGCTTTCGCATCCAACGGCCACCATTTCTTTTTCATCGCGCTCACCGCTTTCCGTTTATGAGCTTAGTGTAACACACATGAAATTGCTTGTCGATTAATTTTGTGTTAAGTTTTCGGTTATACGAAACCCCCGCCCGAAATCAGGCGGGGGTATATGTCATGTTACTGTGCCAGAACAGCGCGATGGAACACCTTTTTACCCTTCTTGATCACAAGACCGTCACCGGTACAAACATCAACAGCCCACTTGGCATCAATGTCACTGATTTTCTGATCATCGACAGATACGCCGCCCTGCTGGATCAGTCGGCGTGCTTCACCGCGAGATGCAGCCAGACCGCACTTGACCATCAAGGACATGATATCGATCATACCATCCGCAAAATCTTCGACAGAAAGCTCAGTGGTGGGCATATCAGCGGCATTGGCGGCGCCCTGAGCAAAAAGAGCCTTGGCGGCGTTCTGTGCCTTTGCTGCCTCTTCCTCGCCGTGAACCATCTTGGTCAGTTCATAAGCCAGAATCTCCTTGGCGGTGTTCAGCTGAGCACCCTCCCACTGATCCATCTCATTGATCTGTTCCATGGGCAGGAAGGTCAGCATACGAACACACTTGAGAACATCGGCATCAGCCACATTGCGCCAGTACTGATAGAACTCGTAAGGAGTGGTCTTATTGGGATCCAGCCAAACTGCATTTCCGGCGGTCTTACCCATCTTCTTGCCCTGAGAGTCGGTCAGCAGAGTGATCGTCATGCAGTGTGCATCCTTGCCCAGCTTCTTGCGGATGAGCTCGGTACCGCCCAGCATGTTGGACCACTGGTCGTTTCCGCCAAACTGCATATTACAATCATAGTGCTGGAACAGATGATAGAAGTCGTAAGACTGCATGATCATATAGTTGAATTCAAGGAAACTCAGCCCGTTCTCCATGCGCTGCTTGTAGCAGTCAGCTCGCAGCATATTGTTGACAGAGAAACAGGCGCCCACTTCACGCAGCAGGTCTACATAGTTCAGATTCAGCAGCCAGTCGGCATTGTTGACCATCTGAGCTTTGCCCTCACCAAACTCAATGAAGCTTTCCATCTGACGCTTAAAGCAAGCGGCGTTGTAATTGATATCTTCAATGGTCAGCATCTTGCGCATATCGGTACGGCCGGAAGGGTCACCGATCATGGTGGTACCGCCACCGATCAAGGCAATGGGCTTGTTTCCGGCCATCTGAAGGCGTTTCATCAGGGTCAGAGCCATAAAATGACCGGCGGTCAGGCTGTCTGCGGTGCAGTCAAAGCCGATATAAAAAGTTGCCTTTCCGTTATCGATCATTTCGCGAATGTGTTCTTCGTCGGTCACCTGTGCGATCAGACCACGGGCAACCAGTTCTTCATAACAAGTCATAACAATATCTCCTTATTATTTATTCTCTCATTTTAAGTTTCATATCCAATGCTTCTGCCCGACTTTTTAACACATTATAGGTCGTAACACCAACAATGACAATCGCGGCGCCAATCAGTGCAAAACGCCCCATTTTTTCTTTGTAAAAAACAGCAACGAGAAGCGGATTCAAAACAGGTTCAATCCCCGAAACCAAGCTTGCAGTTATAGCCGGCGTTGTCCTCAAGCCAATTGTTAAAAAGATATACGCAAAGGCTACCTGGAAGATTCCAAGCGCAAGCACGCTGATAACCGGAACAAATGAAAAATCAGTTTCCTGCAACAGGAACGGAAGACCGACAAGGACGGAAATCACATCACCCCAAAAAACCGATGAAATCGGGTCTCCATCCGGCAAATCATTCAGCATAAATACAACGGCGTACGTTATACCGGACAAAAGAGCAAGAAAATTTCCAAGCCATCCGCCCATGGTTAAACTGTCCGCAAAAAAGAATACTACGCCGCCAAACACGATTACGCAAGCTATAATGTCCAGTTTTCCGGGTTTCCTATGGAAGAAAAGCATGGAGAACAGAACAACAAATATGGTGGCAGTAAACTGTAAAACAATGGCATTGGCAGCGGTTGTAAGCTTGTTTGCAATGGAATACAGAAGATTCGTGGCAAAAACTGAAACTCCGCCAAACAGGATCCATTTATTAAAACGAAGCGGATGCTTTGTGACCCACAAATAGATTCCAATCACAACAAGTGCAATGGCAGTGCGGGCACCGTTGATTGAAATCCCATTCCACGGGATCACCTTAATACATAGTCCACCGATGCTGTAAAATAATGCTGCAAAAAATACACACATCGTGCCTTTTTGTTTCTCAGTCATAAATGCACCACCAAAAAATAAAACACCCACTGTCCAAAAACGGACAGAGGGCGTAAAAACGCGGTACCACCTCTGGTTCGTCAGTTCCTCGCAGAACAGACCTCGGGGAGTGTGTTCACTCCAGCGCTGTAACGGGCGCTCCCGACCTCCCCTACTTTAAACGGTTCGGGCAGATAACTCAGGGGCGTATTCACAACGGTTCCCTCTCCTCCTTACACCAACCGGAGGCTCTCTGTGCAGAAAAACCCGTGTTACTCTTCCCCATCATCGTCATTAATCTTGTCAATTATATTGTACTGTAAAACATTTGTCAAGGATTAGAAATCAAAGATAGCATCTGTATGGAAAAAGCAGACCGAACCGGAAAAAACCGGTTCGGTCTGCAATCATTTAACAGTGTCAGAAAAGAAATCAGATTACATCTCACGATCGTACTTTGCCTTGAAAGCACGGATACGATCATAAGTCTCATCCAGATCCAGATGCTTGACTTCCATATCCTCCTGAGGCTTCTTGAAGCTGTAGACAGGAGTATTTGCAGGAACATTCCAGCTGGCCTCGGTAGCAAACTCGGTGGGCTTGTCGCCGCGGTAGTTGGGATCGTTCATATCAGCAGGCTCGACCTCGTCGTACAGATCGGAGAAGTCCAGACGATCCACCTTGGTGTTCTCGGTGGGAATGGCATCGTTCTCGCCCAGAGGATAGATCTTACACAGCATGGTCTTGGTGGGAGCACCACCGTAACCGGTGACAGGATGGTTGACGCCGGTGGGAATCAGCTGGTTGACGTTGATATCCCAGATACCGTACAGGTTGGGAGCAGCGCCCTCGGTCTCGGGCAGCCACCAGGCGTGAGGAGCCATGGCGATCTTCTCGTGGATAACGGGAGTGACCTTCAGCTTACGCTTGACCTTGCCGCGAACGCCTTCGATCCAGACCCACTGACCATCGCTCAGGCCCAGGTTGGCGGCAGTCTTGGGGTTCAGCTCAACGATAGGCTCCTGCTCGAACTGACGCAGCCAGGGGATCTGACGGTGCTCACTGTGGAACATGGTGGGCATACGGCGGCCGGTGATCAGGGTCAGAGGATACTCTTCGGCGACCTCGGGAGTGCTGATGGGGCTCTCCACGGGCTCCTCGTGGTGAGGCAGAGGATCGGCGCCGTACTGCTCCAGCAGAGTGGAGTACAGCTCGACCTTACCGGTGGGAGTGTTGAAGCCGGGCTGGCCGTCGTTTCTCAGCAGGCCCTTCTCATAACGGCGATAGCCGCTGCAGCCGGAGGGATGATCCTTGGGAGCCAGATCCCAAGTGTTCTCGGACAGCTCATCGAAGGTCTTGCCGCAAACGGCAATACGGGCGTCAAACAGATCCTTCAGGGTGGGCCAGGGCAC